>JANMVM010000129.1:0-3772 GCA_031392695.1 Rubrivivax sp. | reverse complement strand
GCCGGTGCACCGCTGGCGCTGCAAGGCCTGCGCGTGATCGACTTCACGCGCATGCTGGCGGGGCCCTACAGCACGCAGCAACTGGCCGACTTCGGCGCCGAGGTGATCAAGGTCGAAACCCCGGTCAGCGGCGACGACAGCCGTCACTACACCACCACCGCGCTGGCCGGCGAATGTGCGTTCTACCTCAGCACCAACCGCAACAAAAAGAGCATCACGCTCGACCTGAAAACGGCCGCCGGCCGCGAGGTGGCGCTGGCGCTGATTGCGGGCGCAGACATCGTGATGGAGAACTTCACCAACGGCGTGATGGAGCGTTTCGGCCTCGACTACCCCAGCCTCGCGGCCACCCATCCGCGGCTGATCTACTGCTCGATCTCGGGCTACGGCCGCGACGAGGTGGCGGAAGTCTCGCGGCGCAGTTACGACGGCATGGCGCAGGCCGCCAGCGGCCTGATGTCGCTCACCGGCGAGGCCACGCGCATGCCGATGCGCACGCAGGTGCCGATGATGGACACCGCCACCGCGATGACGGCCACCAGCGCCGTGCTCGCCGCCGTGGTGGCGCGCGAACGCCTGGGCCTGGGCCAGCATGTGGAGGTGGCGCTGGTCGACGTCGCCATGGCCTGCCTCACGATGTACGGCATGGCCTACCTGGTCAGCGGCCAGGAGATGCAGCGCAACGGCAACCGCGCGCCGCAGACCGCGCCCAGCGACACTTACCCCACGCTGGACGGGCCGCTCTTCGTGACCTGCGGCAACGACCGCCTGTTCCGCCGCCTGGTGGTGGACGCGCTGGCGCTGCCCGAACTGGCCGACGACCCGGCCTTCGCCACCAACCTGCAGCGCGTGCAGAACAACGAGCGGCTGACCGCCTTGTTGAGCGGCGCCTTCATGCGCCACCCGCGCGAGCACTGGATCGCGAAGCTCGCGGCCGCCGGCGTGCCGGTGGCGCCGGTGTTGAGCGTCGCCGAGGCCTTTGCGTCGCCCGACGTCTTGCGCCGCGCCATTGCCAGCGAGATACCGCACCCCACTGCCGGCACCGTGCCCAACATCCGGGCCCCGTTTCTGATGAGCCTGACGCCGGCGGCCGACCCGGTGGCGCCACCGCTGCTGGGGCAGCACACGCAGGAGCTGCTGAGCCAGACGCTGCGGCTGGACGCGCAGCAGATCGAAGCACTGACCCGGCGCGGCGCCTTCGGCCCAGGCTGACGACGAGCGGCGCCTCAAACTCAAGGCGCGCACGAATTGTTCACAGCAACAGGGCAGCGATGTCATCGCTGCATGTCACCCCTGCCCACCCGAGTTTCGAGCACATCAATTGGCGCCTTCGCTCCAAATCCGCGGGCTCGCTTCGTTGCCTCTGGGCTTGAAATGGTTGAGCGGCAGCAGCGGCAGGTTGATCAACGACGGCATGGCAGAAGAGAAGGTGACCTTGTACGTACCCGGCAGCGACTGTGTTTGCGGCGTCGTCGGATTGCACGGATCGACGCCGATGGTTCTGCCGGCGCAGTCTGCCTGCAGCGCCTGGGTCGACAGCACCAGGCGCAGCGCATGATGGGGCAGGATCGTTGCAACCCGGGGTGAGAGCCAGAAGTCGAATGCTTGAGGCTGATCAGGCGTCAAGTACCTGTCTTTGTCGAACACACCATAGGGCCGGATGGGAAGCCCACGTTGGTCGGACCAGGCCCGGTTCGGATCCTGTTCGGCCAGGCTGCCCACCACGTATCCAGACGTCAGTTTGGTCGCGCTGCCGTCAGGGGCGACATCGAACAGTGTTGCGATCAGCTCGAGGTTGGTAGCGCTGGCGCTTGCATACAGACGCACTCCGATGGGCCCGGCCAAAGTTGCGCCGGCTGCGATCGGCTGGCTGGTATAGCTGAGCGTGCTGTTGGCGGCGCTGGGCTGCGCCCAGTCGATGGACTGGCTGCCGGGTGTCGCGGGGCTGCCTGAAGTCAATGTGCCGCCGGGGCCGAGATAGTAGGGCGTGTAATTCGTCGTCACCGGAAACGTCGCGTTGTTGATCCAATGTTTTGCAGTCGCGTCCCACATGTGCATGGGGGTGCTCGTGTCCGCCATGCCGCTGTCCTGGCCCTTCAGCCAGGTGTCGAACCACTGCAGCTGAATATTCCTGTCGATGCCTCCTCCATGTCGCCACGGACCGACCACGATCTGGTACCGCCCAGTCGTCCGATCACCCGGCTTCATCGGGCCATAGACGGGCCGGCCGAAATAGGCGTTCTGAAGATACGTGTACAGCTCCTGCGCCCCCAGGGCGTACTGGTCTTCCCAGCCAGTCCACAAGAGTGCCGGGATGTCGGAGGCCGCAATCTGGGACACCACAGTCCCCGGCGTCGAGCGCTTCCAATAGTTGCCGTAGTAAGCGTATTCGCCGCCGGCGATGATGTTCGCCAGGGACTCCCTCCCCCAGTCGCCGCCGCCTTGGCCGATGATGGTTTGGAATATGGTTCCTCGAAGCGTGATGGTCTGCGTCGGCAACCCGGCTCCCATGTTGGCTTCGCGATACTGCTCAGTGCCGGCACAGAACGGCGCCATGGCTTTGACGGGCGAATTCTTCGGCAGCAGGGCGGCTGTGAAGAGTTGCGTAAATCCGAGATAAGAGCAGCCGAGCAGACCCACGATGCCGTTCGAACCGACCAGCTTGTCCGCGGCCCAGTACACCATCTCTTTGCCGTCCTCGGCGACCCTGCCGGTGCCGAAGTACTGGAAGCCGCCGCCGGACTTGCCAGTACCCCGAGTACAGACCGAAACGAAGATATAGCCGCGCGTGACGAAGAATTCGTTGCCGGAAAGTGCGCCGGCCGTTAACGAATCGCAGGTCCGGCCGGCCAGCGTCGCCTGGCTATAGGGATTCTGGGCCAGCAGCACGGGAAACTTGCCCACAGCGCGCACGCCGGTGGCGGGTTCGGTGGGATAGGTGACGGTGGCAATCAAGGTCACGCCGTCACTCATCGGGATCGGGACCTCGGTGTCCATTCTCGATCCGTAAGGGGCAGGATACGGTTCCCACTTGCCGCCCGGCCACGAGGTCTGGCCCGCGAACGCATCGTCGCTGCCGCTGCATCCTGCCGCGATGGTGGCGACTATCAATACCCGTTGTAGCGAATTCAGAATCATTAGATCTCCCCGTTCAAAATGTAATTAGCGCAATTAGCGCAATTAGCGCAATTAGCGAAATTCGCGCCACTCAATCCAATTGCAATTTCAGCGGCCTGATCACCGAGCCCCACAGCTCGGTCTGGCGGCCGATGAAGGTCTCGAATTCGTCGGGCGACTTCATGCTCAGCGGGAACGAGCCGGTCTGCGCCAGCAGGGCCTGGTAGCGCGGTGATGCGGTGGCCTTGCCGAGGATGCGTTCCAGCGCCTGCACCACCTCTTTGGGCGTGCCGGCCGGCGCCGCGTAACCCCACCACGGGTTGGGCACGCCCTCGATGCCTGACTCGGAAAATGTGGGCACATCGGCCAGTGCCGGCAAGCGCTGCGGCGTGCCCACCGCGATGATCCTGACGTTGCCGGACTGGTGCAGCGGCAGGCCGTGTGTGACCGAGGTAAAGAAGAGATGGATGCGGCCGGCGGCCAGGTCCGACGTGGCCTGCCCCGAGTCCTTGTAGGGCACGCCGCGCATCTTGATGCCGGCCGACTTTTCCAGCATCGCCGCCATCAGGTGCGGCGAGCCGCCGGCGCCCCAATAGCCGTAGAACACGTTGTCCGGATTCGCCTTGGCGTAGTCGATGAACTCGCGCGCGGTCTT
>JANMVM010000118.1:0-41050 GCA_031392695.1 Rubrivivax sp. | reverse complement strand
ACATGAAAACGCGTCTTCGTCCACCATGCGTCGTTGCAAATCCTCGCGATACCAGAAGGTATCGCTGTGGTTTGCGCCTAGCCTGGCGAACGAATCCATCGTTTTCAACTTGTCTCGAAACCTATGGGTTGGAGCACTAGATGCTGCGTTCAGGCATTCCGACGCTGGGAAACTACCCGGCCAGCCTGCGCACGCGGCTGAACCAGACGCAGAGCCCGCTGAAGTGCGACTCGCTCAGCTGGGACGACCTGAAGGACCTGCGCCAACGCTGGGATGGGCCGCTCATCGTCAAAGGTATGCTGCGCGCCGACGACGCCGTGCGCGCGCACGAATGCGGCGCCGACGGCATCGTGGTCTCCAACCACGGCGGCCGCAACCTCGACGCCTCGGTGCCACCGTTCACGGTGCTGCCGCAGATCGTCGACCGCGTGGGCAGGCACCTGGAAGTCTTCCTCGACGGCGGCTTCAGCCGTGGCAGCGACGTCGTCAAGGCCGTCGCCCCGGGCGCCAAGGGCGTCTTCGTCGGCCGCGCGCCGCAGTGGGGCGTGGCCGTCGATGTCGAACCCGCTGCGCGCCTGGCGCTGCAGATTTTGCGCGACGAGATCGACCGCGTGCTGGCCTTCCGCGGCACCCCATCCCTGCAAGCGCTGGACCACAGCCTGCTTCACTTCGACGACCGTTCACTGACGCAACCGCGATTGGCATCAACCCGCCCGGGTCTGCCGTGCCCACCAAGCTGAAACAGGCGCTGGACCCGCTCGACGAGAACTGCGCCGACACGCAGACACGCAGACACGCAGACACTATCCACCAATGCAATCTAGAGCGCGTCAAGGGCTTGCGTCACATCCCCGGTATCGATGAGGTCAGCCGGTGGCAAGTGCAGCCTTGCTTAATTCAGCGAGACGTTCTTGCTGCCGGTCCCGGCCTTGGTGATGGAGCAGATCCCGCTCGAGAACTACCCGCGCCGCACATGCCGTCATTCACATCAGCGGCTTCGGCGTCCGCAGGGCCAGAACCTTGGCGTTCACTGTGGCCTGGGTCGCCTTCACTGTCTTCGCAGGGGCGGTGCTGCGCCGTGCGATCTGAACGCAAGCTTGCGCGTGCAGACCTTGTAGTCCGCCATGGCGACGGGCTGCTCCATGGCGCAGATTCCGATGGCTGGTGCTTCCGGATTGGGCCGAAGCTCGCCTGCCGCCATTGCCCTCCGGCCAGCCTGTTTGCGGTCCTTGACACCAACCAATCCCGCGCCCCAGTGCCCCAGTACCCGCGTACCCGCGTCCCCGCCTGCAATCCTTCATCGCCGGCCGAGCGCTGGAGGAACCGTTCGTCACGCCCGTCACTTTCGCCGTCTTCCGCTATGGCATCGAGGCGGTGGGTGATCCGATTCGGCGCGCCGATCTGCATGACCGGCTGATGCACGACGTGCGACCCAGGTTCGACCCGCGCTTGCTTGAAGTTTCCGAGGACGTCATGTTCATGGGGCGCCTGTTGGTCGAAGACGGACGCCAGGTCGGGCCGGCATTTTCGCTGCCCAACCTGACCATCGCGGCAACCGCCCTTCATCACGGGCTGACGGTGGCAGCCCGCGACACCGGCGACTACAAGCCCGCACGAGTCCCGCTGTTGAATCCGTGGGTCGACGAAGCACCTTGAGTGTGTTCGGGACGGCGCTTGATGGCGCTGGACGGCGCGGGCGGGCGCAACCTGCACCGAGCGGGAGCTTTCGAGATCTGAGATCGAAGGCACCTGCTTCCAGGGGCCGCCTCCAGCAAAGCTCCGCCCTGACAATTGCCGATCGAACAGACCCAAGGAGACCTCCACCATGCATGCCCTGACCCGCCGCCTGACCCTGTCCGCTGCAGCCCTGTCCGCTGCAGCCCTGTCCGCTGCGGCCCTGCTCTGCACCACCGCGGCGCTGGCCCAGCCCTACCCGAACAAGCCGATCCGCGCCGTGGTGCCTTTTGCCGCCGGCAGCGCCACCGACCAGATTGCCCGAGCATTTGCCGAGAAGATGGCGGCCACGCTGGGCCAGCCGATCGTCGTCGACAACAAGCCCGGCGCCAACGGCATGCTGGGCGCGGACGTCGTGGCCAAGGCGCCGGCCGACGGCTACACGATCCTCGTTGGCACCAACAGCACCAACGCGGCGCTGAAGTACCTGATGAAGAAGCTGCCCTACGACCAGGACACCGCCTTCACGCCGGTGGGCTACATCGGCTCGGTGCCGCTGATGGTGGCGGTCAACAACGACCTGCCGGCCAGAACGCTGAAGGAGTTCATCGAGCTGGCCAGGGCCAAGCCGGGGCAGGTGAGCTGGGCCTACGCCAGCACGTCGCAGCAGGTGTCGTCGGAGATGCTGGCCAGCATGGCCGGCGTGCAGATGAACGCCATCCCGTACAAGAGCGGCCCGGCCGCGATGACCGACCTCATCGGCGGCCAGGTGATGATGTTCACCGCCGACTTTGCCGTCACCGTGCCGCAGTACAAGGCCGGCAAGATCCGGGGCCTGGCGGTGACCTCGATGAAGCGCGCCGCGGCCGTGCCCGAACTGCCCACGGTCAACGAAGCGCTGGGGTTGAAGGACTACGAACTGATCGCCTACTTCGCGGTCTTCGCACCGGCCGGCACGCCGCCGGACATCGTGGCCAAGCTCAATGCCGCCATCAACGCTGCGGCCAGCAGCAAGGACATCCAGGACAAGTTCGCGCCCAACGGCTTTGCCGTCGAGCCCGGCACGCCCGAAGCGCTGGCGGCACGCAACAAAGTGGAAACGGCCAAGTGGGCCAAGGCCATCCGCGACGCCAGGATCGAGCCGCAATGAGCGCGCCCGCCAATCAGTCCGGCGGCGACCCCGGGCGCCCGCTGCGCCTGCGCTGCTTCTGCCTGGTGATCCACGCCGCCGGCGACCTGCGCGTCGTCGAGCAGGACGCCGGCGAGCTGGCTGCGGGCCAGGTGTTGGTGCAGGTGGGCTTCGGCGGCATCTGCGGCTCGGACCTGCATTACTTCCATGCCGGCGGCTTCGGCACGGTGCACATCAAGCGGCCCATGATCCTGGGCCACGAGGTGGCGGGCACGGTCAGCGCCGTGGCGCCCGGCGTCACCCGCGTCAAGCCCGGCGACGCCGTGGCCGTCAACCCGAGCCGCCCCTGCGGCGGCTGCACCTACTGCCTCGAAGGCCTGCCCAACCAGTGCCTGGAGATGCGCTTCTACGGCAGCGCCATGCGCGACCCGCACGTCGAAGGCGCGTTCCGCAACCTGCTGGTGTGCGACGCCGTGCAGTGCGAGGCGGTGGCCGCGCACGTGCCGCTGCAGCACGCCGCGCTGGCTGAGCCGTTTTCGGTGGCGCTGCACGGCGTGCAGCGCGCCGGGCCGTTGCTGGGCAAGCGCGTGCTGGTCTCGGGCTGTGGGCCCATCGGTGCGCTGGCGGTGGCGGCGGCGCGCGTGCACGGCGCTGCCGAGATCACCGCCGTGGACCTCACCGACGAGACCCTGGCCGTGGCCCGCGCGATGGGCGCGCAGCACACGATCAACGTGGCGCAGGACACCGACTGGGTGCAGCGCTACACCGCCAACAAGGGCACCTTCGACGTGATGCTGGAATGCAGCGGCAACGAGCGCGCACTGCGCGCGGGGCTTGAGACCATGCGCCCGCGCGGCGTGGTGGTGCAACTCGGTCTGGGCGGCGACGTCAGCATGCCGCAGAACCTGGTGGTGGCCAAGGAGCTGAGCATCTGCGGCTCGTTCCGCTTTCACGCCGAATTCGCGTTGGCGGTGCGGCTGATCAACGAGGGCCGCGTCGACATGGCGCCGATGATCACCCGCGCCTACCCGCTGAGCCGCGCCCGCGAAGCTTTCGAGCTGGCCGGCGACCGCAGGCGGGCGATGAAGGTGCTGCTGGACTTCGCGACAGAAGCAGCGTGAGCGGGCCGCCGGCAGGCGCTTGCCCAGGCCGCACAACGCCATCGGCAGCAGCCACCAGGCCGGGTGCGATCTGGCGGCCAGGCTGTTTTGGTGAGCCGAGCGCCAGTCCGCCATGAGCGGCAACAAGGTGGGCGGCTTCGACACCAGCGCCATCGGCTTCGGCTGCAGCGAAGAACTGCGCAAGAAGCAGCAGCTTCCTGAGCCCCGTTGCCGGGCCGACCTGGCGGACCCCAAGTACCTGCGCGAGGTGGCGTGACACCAGCGGCTGATCGACCGCTGGCAGCGCGACGTGGAGTCGCTGCCACGCTGAAGCGCAGGCCCTTGAATTGCCGCCCGGTGCCCTAACCTGCGGCCTAGCCGCGACAAAGGCGCGGCACCAACGGCACGCTTTCCAACTCACTTGCACTGAAGGTCCGCACGGGGCCCCAACGACCATGGACAAACAGACACTTTCCTTCCAGGCCGAGGTCAAGCAGATCCTGCACCTCGTCACCCATTCGCTTTACAGCAACAAGGAGATCTTCCTGCGCGAGCTGGTCAGCAACGCGTCGGACGCCTGCGACAAGCTGCGCTTCGAGGCGCTGGACCAGGCGGCGCTGTTCGAGGACGCGCCCAACCTGGAGATCCGCGTCTGGTTCGACGAAGCCGCCAAGACCATCACCATCCGCGACAACGGCATCGGCATGAGCGCAGAAGAAGCCGTGGCCCACCTGGGCACCATCGCCAAGAGCGGCACGCGCGAATTCATGGCCAAGCTCGAGGGCGAGCAGAAGAAGGACGCCAACCTGATCGGCCAGTTCGGCGTCGGCTTCTACAGCGGCTTCATCGTCGCCGACCGGCTGACCGTGGAAACCCGCCGCGCCGGCGCCGCCGCGAGCGAAGGCGTGCGCTGGAGCAGCGAAGGCGCGGGCGACTTCGAGGTCGAGACCATCGAGCGCGCCCAGCGCGGCACCGACGTCACGCTGCACCTGCGCGACGGCGAGGAAGAGTTCCTCTCGGCGTGGAAGCTGAAGTCGATCATCAGCAAGTACAGCGATCACATCAGCCTGCCGGTGCTGATGCCCAAGACGAAGTGGGACGAAGAAAAGAAAGAGCAGGTCACGACCGAGGAGTGGGAGCCGGTCAACAAGGCCGCCGCGCTGTGGACGCGCGCCAAGAGCGACATCACCGACGCGCAGTACCAAGAGTTCTACAAGCAGATCAGCTACGACCAGGAGCCGCCGCTGGCCTACACCCACAACCGCGTCGAAGGCCGCACCGAGTACACGCAGCTGCTGTACGTGCCTGCCAAGGCGCCCTTCGACCTGTGGAACCGCGACAAGCGCGGCGGCGTCAAGCTCTACGTCAAGCGCGTCTTCATCATGGACGACGCCGAGGCGTTGATGCCGGTGTACCTGCGCTTCGTCAAGGGCGTGATCGACAGCGCCGACCTGCCGCTCAACGTCAGCCGCGAGCTGCTGCAGGAAAGCCGCGACGTCAAGGCCATCCGCGAAGGCAGCACGAAGAAGGTGCTGTCGATGCTCGAAGACGTGGCCGAGAACCAGGCCGACAAGTACGGCGAGTTCTGGGCTCAGTTCGGCGCCGTGCTCAAGGAAGGCTTGGGCGAGGACCACCAGAACCAGGAGCGCCTGGCCAAGCTGCTGCGCTTCGCTTCCACGCACGCCGACCAGGGCGTGAGCTTCGCCGACTACGTGGCGCGCATGAAGGAAGGCCAGGAGGCGATCTACTACGTCACCGCCGACAACCTGGCGACGGCCAAGAACAGCCCGCAGCTGGAGATCTTCCGCAAGAAGGGCATCGAGGTGCTGCTCTTCATCGACCGCGTCGACGAGTGGATGCTCAGCCACCTCTACGAATTCGACGGCAAGTCGCTGACCAGCGTGGCCAAGGGCGGCGTCGACCTGGGCCAGCTGCAGGACGAAGAAGAGAAGAAAGCCGCCGAAGCCACGGCCGAGGCGTTCAAGCCGCTGCTCGACAAACTCAAGGCGACGCTGAAGGACTGCGCCAAGGACGTGCGCACGACGACCCGGCTCGTCGACTCACCGGCCTGCGTGGTGGTCGACGACGGCGACATGAGCTCGCATCTGGCACGCATGCTCAAGCAGGCCGGCCAGACGGCACCCAAGAGCCTGCCGATCCTGGAGGTCAACCCAGAGCACGCGCTGCTCAAGCGGCTGGACAGCGCCGAGGGCAGCGAACGCTTCGAGGACCTGGCGCACATCCTCTTCGACCAGGCGCTGCTGGCCGAAGGCGGCCACCTGGAAGACCCCGCCGCCTACGTGCAGCGCGTCAACCGGCTGCTCGTGGGGTAAGCCAGCCCTGGCCGGCGCGCCCGCCAGGGCTGGCGTGGCTGGCCGCTAGCGGATCTGCGACAGGTCGGCGTAGAGGCGGTCAATCTGCTCGGGGTTGAAGCTGAAGCTCCAGCCCAGATCCTGGGTCTGGAGCTGCGCCAGCAAGCGATCCCTGGGCAGCCCTTGCCTGACGAGCGCCGCGCCCCTTGCCACCAGGACATCGAGCTTGGCCTTGAAGGCGATGAGCTCGGCGCGGCCCACCACGGGCCCGGTGCCGGGCACCACGATATCGAACTCGAGCTTGAGCACCTGCTCAAGCACTTGGCCCCAGTTCACCAGACTGCCGCCGCCCGCGAAATCGGGCGTCGGTGGCCCCGAGGTGAAGAGTTCGCCCACGGCAATGACCTTGAGGTCCGGGAACAGCACCACGGCATCGCTGTCGGTGCTGGCGCTGCCGAAGTGCAGGACCTGGGCCTCGATACCCCCCATGCGCAGTGGGTAGGCACGGTCGAAGGTGACCGTCGGTGCAGGCGCCTTGGCACCCGGTGCCGGCGTGGCGGGCGTCGCGGCCATGGCAGGCAGACAGGCGCGCGCCTCTTCCTGCACGATGAGCGCCACGCCCGCCGCGGCGATGAGCACCGCGTTGCTGGCGTGGTTGGCGTGATGGTTGGTGGCGATCAACACCCGCACCGGCAGATCCGACAGCTTCGAGATGCGGCGCACCTGCGACCTCAGTTCGCGGTAGGCGCCCGGCAGCTTGCCGTCGACCAGATCGAGCCGACCGGGCTCAGGCGCAGCAATGAATTGGCGCCGCCGCCGGTGATCAGGTAAAGCCCGGTCTTGACGAGATGGGCGCCGAGCGCGGCCTCATCCTGGCCTGGCGCCGCGGGCGCCGCGGTCGTTGCCAGCGGCTCGGCGGCCGACGCTGCCAGCGCAGCAGCCAGGACCAACGCAGCGATCAGGCTGCGGCGGTGTTGATGAATGGCTCTGGTGATCATGGGCATTCCTGGCCTGTGGGCTGGCGTGGCTCAAGACGAAAAAAATCCGTGGCGGTGAGGCCACGGATTGCTGGCAGGGCGAACCGTTGGCCCTTACTTGCCGTCCTTGGAGAAAGCGTACAGCTTGTTGTTGCCGGTGAAGCCCGGGATCCCGAGGTGGGTGTAGCCCGACCCCCAGAGCACGAGGCCGTCGACGATCGTCGCCCCGGCGAGCACCGAGGCCCCGGAAGCAAAGCTCCACAGCGTCTGGCCCGACGCAGCACTCAGCGCCAGCATGGTGAGTGCGGTGGCCGCACCGGCCATCGATGGCGCGTAGACGACGCCGTCGGCCACCGCCAGGGCGCCGATGCTGATGGCACCGTTGGGGTCGCCCACCTGCCACAGGATGGCGCCCGTCTCCGGGTTCAGCGCCGCCCAGGACCCGGCACCGCCGACCGCGGTCGGGATGCCGTACAGGTTGCCGATCGAGACGTCGATGCGCTTGCCGTCACTCGCCGAACCCCATTCCATGCCACCCAGCGCCGAGCCAGGGCCGACCTGCGTGCGCCACAGTTCGGCGCCGGTGTCAGGATTCATGGCGAAGTAGATCCCGCTCTTCTGGCCGGCGCCCAGGATGGTCTTCTTGCGGCCATCGCTGCCTTCGCAGGTGATCAGGTTCGGCGACGCTGCAAAGTCGTAGTCCGGGCCCGCATTCACGGGGCAATTGCCCTGGCCCGACAGGAAGCCCACCCGGCAGGCCACGTTCCAGTCGTCGGCGCCGTCGGCCACGAAAGGCTGTGCCCAGTTGACGAACTTCCTGGCCAACTTGATGGCGCCGGTGTTGATGTCCAGCGAGAGGATCGAGTCGACGTGGTTGGCGGGCGATGTGCACGCTGCGGCGGTGCCGCCTGCGGCCACGCAGGCCAGGTAGGTGGGGTCGGTCGGGCGGCTGTAGTTGTTGCCGGTGCTGGCAAACACCGAGCCACGGCCCTTGTCGATGACGAAATTGCTGCCCCACACCCCGCCGCCGGTGCAGCCCGCGGGAACGGTGTAGGTCTTCCAGGCGATCTGGCCCCGGTTGCTGCCCTTGACGCGCACCGCCACCACGCTGCCCCGGGCCTTGCAGCAAGGGAAGGCCGGGTTGGCGGCAACGGCTTCTTCGAGCGAAGCCACACCGGTGTAGAGCAAGCCCCCCGACACCGCGGGTGAGGTCGTGACCACCGCAAAGGGGTCGCTCGCCGGCGACTCGAGCTGGGTCTTCCACAGCAGGTTGCCGGTCTTGGCATCGATGGCCAGCAACCAGGCCCCCGTTTGCGTGCCGACGTAGACGACGCCATCATCGACGGCTGGCGTGGTGCGCGACTGCGTGTTGGCCGGCAGACCGTAGTCCGACAGCTGGCGGCCCCAGACCTTGGTGCCCTTCTTGGCATCGACAGCCCACAGGTTGCCGCCCCAGTCGGGGAAGTAGGCCACGCCGTCCGCCACCGCCGCGCGGGCCGAGACGTCACCCCCGGTGGTGAAGGTCCACTTCACGGCGAGCCGGCTCACGTCCTTGACCGAGCCCTTCGAAGCGCTGGCCGTGTTCTGCAGGTTCTGGCCGAACATCGGCCAATCGTCGGAGTCCTCTGCGCTGGCTGGCGCCGGATAGGCCGCGAGCAGCGCGATGGCCGGCAGCCAAGTTGCCAGCATGCTGCGCGCCATGCCGGCCAAGCGGTTCGTCTTGATCATGTGTCCTCCCTGAGCCTGGGTGTATGGATCTCCAGCGACGGAGTTCCCGTCGTCGCTGCGATCCGGCACCTGGCTCGGCCCGGTAGATGCGGGCGGCGGTACCTGATCACGGCAGGCGTGGCCAGAGGGCAGTGTTACGACGCGCCCACCACATCCCCCTGATTCGAGTGGCGGCACAAACCCGCACTCTGACTCAAGGCGTGAGGAAACCGCCGTCGACCGGCAAGGTGTGGCCGGTCGTGAAAGAGGCCCCTGTCGAGCACAGCCAGACCACGGCCTGCGCCACCTCCTCGGGCCTGCCGATGCGGCCCATCGGGTGCAGGCCGAGCACGCGGGCGGCCATCTGCGGGTCGCCCATCGCCAGGCCGGCCCGCTCGGCCAGCGGCGTGTGGATCACGGCCGGCGCCACGGCGTTGATGCGCACGCCCTTGTCGGCGTACTCGATCGCCGCCGCCTTGGTCAGGCCGATCACGCCGTGCTTGCTGGCGTAGTACGCGGCACCGAGGCGGCCGCCCGAGAGGCCGGCCACCGAGGACATGTTGACGATCGCACCGCGCGTCTGCAAGAGGTGGGGCAACTCGTACTTCATGCACAGGAAGACGCCCTTGAGGTTGATGTCGATGACCTCGTCCCAGGTCGCCTCGGCATAACTGGCCAATGGCACGAAGGGCGCGCCTTCGACGCCGGCGTTGTTGAAAGCACAGTGCAGCGCGCCGAAGCGCTCGACGGTCTTGGCCACCAGGGCCTGGACATCGTCGGCCTGCGAGACATCGGTCTTGACGAACATCGCCTCGCCGCCGGCGGCCTCGATCAGGCGCACCGTCTCGAGCGATTCCTCGCCGCGACGGCTGGCCACGACGACCCGCGCGCCCTCGGCGGCGAACAGCAGCGCAGTGGCGCGGCCGATGCCGGAGCTGCCGCCGGTGACGAGGGCGACTTCGCCGCTGAAGAGTCTGTTCATGAAGCCCTGCTCCCCACTGTGTTGTTGGTGGATGCCGATGGCATCCGGGGGCAGCATGAGGCCTTCGCGTCCGGCGCGCCAGGCGCTTCAGCCGCTTCAGCCGCTTCAGCCGCCCATGGCCGCAAGCTGCTCGCGCAGTTGCGCCGTCTGCTGGCTCCAGTAGGCCGCGCTGCCGAAGAAGGGAAAGTTGAGCGGAAACGTCGGGTCGCTCCAGCGCGCGGCCAGCCAGGCGCTGTGGCGCACCATGCGCAGCGTGCGCAGCGGCTCGATCAGCAGCCGCTGGCGGTCATCGAAGTCGCAGAACTGCGCGTAGCCTTCAAGCAGCGTGTCGAGCTGCTGCGCCATCGTGGCATGGTCACCGCTGACCAGCATCCACAGATCCTGCACCGCCGGGCCCTGCATCGCGTCGTCGAGGTCGACGACATGCGGCGCGCCGTCGCGCCACAGCACGTTGCCCAGGTGGCAGTCGCCGTGCAGGCGCAGCGTGGCCAGCGGCGCGGCGGCGTCGAAGGCGGCCTCCACCGCGTCGAGCGCGCGCACACAGGCGTCGCGCCAGGCCGCTGCCTGGGTGTCGGGCACGAAGCCGCCGTCGAGCAGCAGCTGCAGCGCACGGCGGCCGTCGGCGCGGGCATCCAGGTGATGGCGATGGGCGAAGGGCCGGCGCCGGCCCACGCTGTGCAGCCGGCCGATGAAGCGCCCGAGCTGGCGCAGCGCGGCGGGGTCTTCCAGCTCGGGCTCACGGCCGGCGCAGCGCGCGGCGACGGCGTAGCGGTGCTGGCCCGCGTGGGTGCGGCGGCAGGCCAGCGTGGCCGGCTCGCCGAGCAGGCTCAAGCCCACTTCGCCGGCCACGGCCTGCAACAGCAGCGGCGGCACCACGGGCACTTCGGCCGCCGCCAGCTCGAGCGCAAAGGCGTGCTCTTCGACGATCTGCAGGTCGCTCCAGCGCCCGGGGCGGTAGAACTTGGCCACCACCACCGGGCCGTCTTCCAGGAAGACCTGGAAGACGCGGTTCTCGTAGGAGTTGAGCTGCAGCATGCGCCCGTCGCCGCGCAAGCCGACGGCATCGAGCGACTCCAGCACCTGCTGCGGATCGAGGTGGTGGAAGTTCACCCGGCTGGCGCGGCCCCGGGGCGCGAAGCGGGCATCTCAGTGCCGCAGCCGCGCGCGGTCGGGTTCGATGACGATGCCGGCGGTCTCTTCAGGGGACAGCGGCAGTTCGCGCACCGAGACGCCGCTGCGCAAGGAGCCGAAGCTGCTGATGGCGCCGCCTTCGGCACGGCCGTCGGCACCGAAGAAGGAGTCCTGCAGGAAGCCGGAGTCGGCCCACAGCGTGGTGCGCTCGCGCCGGCGGTGGGCCAGCGTGCTGGCGAGGTGGTCGCGCGCGTCGCTGACCGTGGGCGCCGCCTGCGGGCCGCGCGCAGCGGGCCCGATCTGCGGCACCAGCAGCTGCAACTCGGGCAGCGAGGGCAGGCGTTCGGCGCTGCAGCGCAGGTAGCGCACCTTGCAGGCGCCAAGCACGGCCTTCTTGATGAGCAGGCTGCGGCTGGAGGGGCCGCGCTCGGCTTCGAGGTCGATGGCGGCCAGCACGCGCCCGTTGGCGCTGCAGATGGCAAAGCTGACATGGCTGGAACCCAGCAGCTCGTACCAGTAGCGCACTTCACTGGGGTCGGTGGGCTGGCAAAAGCGTACCAGCGGCAGCTTGGACAGCAGGATGTGGTGCGGCAGCGCCTCGCGCAGTTGGCGGTAGACACGGCGCTCGTCAGAGCTGAAGACGGGCCGCGGGCTCAGCGTCCACTGCGTCGGCAGGGGCGGCTTCTTCGACTGGGGCTTGGTGAGGATGGCGAGCACGCCCGCGCCGAGCAGCAAGGCCAGCGACAAGGCGGCAAGTATCCAGGGGAGGTGAGTCTGCATGGGCGCGCGCGTCGATGTTCTTGCTGTGCTTGCCCGTCTGGAACGGGTCTGTGACGCTGCTGCAGATAGTAGCGCGGGCGCCGCCGCCGGGCACCCCGTGATTGCATGGACCAGCCTCCCCCCTTTGCGGGGCTCGGCCCGGCCTCGAATGAGCCGTCGCGGCGGCGGTCGATGAGGCCGTCCAGCGCGATCTGGAACCTGGGCGGCCCAGGCGATGGGCGCGATGAGACCTGCGCGGCTGCCGAGCTCGAGCACAAGGACTGGCACAAGGACTGGCACGAGGACTGGCACGAAAGCTGCTCGCCCACCCGCTTGCATACCAACCAGTACACCACGTTGCCGCATCCCGAATCCACCCTGCTCACCGTCGAAGATTGGCGCCAGGCCTATCTCGAAGGCGCCTCCGTGCGAGGTCTGCTGGTGGCGCGGGCGCAGCGCCTGGCCGCCACGCCAGCAGCGCCGGCCTGGCTGCTGCGGCTGGACGCGCAGGCACTCGAGGCCCGGCTGCTGGAGCTGGAGGCGCTGGTCGCCACGCTGCCCGACCGCGAAGCCCTGCTGCGCCGGCACGCACTGTTCGGCGTGCCCTTTGCCGTCAAGGACAACATCGACGTCCAGGGCCTGCCCACCACCGCTGCGTGCCCGGCCTGGGCGCATGTCGCCGAGGCCAGCGCCAGCGTGGTGCAGCGCCTGCTCGATGCTGGTGCGGTGCTGATCGGCAAGACCAACCTCGACCAGTTCGCCACCGGCCTGGTCGGCACCCGCTCGCCCTACGGCGCACCGGCCAGCACGCTGGCGCCGGACCGCGTCCGCGGCGGCTCCAGCTCCGGCTCTTCGGTGGTGGTGGCGCGAGGCGAGGTGGCTTTTGCGCTGGGCACCGACACCGCCGGCTCGGGCCGCGTGCCCGCCGGCTTCAACAACATCGTGGGCCTGAAGCCGACGCCGGGCCGCGTCAGCACGGCCGGCGTGCTGCCGGCCTGCCGCAGCATCGACTGCGTCTCGATCTTCGCGCTCACGGTGGAAGACGCCGCCGCCGTGCTGTCGGTGCTCGAAGGCGCCGACGAGGCCGACGCCTTCAGCCACTTCGCCACCGGCCCGGCGGCACTGCCTGCGCCCCTGCGCGTGGGCGTGCCGAGCGCGCCCGTGCTGGACGTCATGCAGGGCTACGGCACCGCCTGGGCGGCCTCGCTGCAGCGGCTGTCGACGCTGGGCGCACAGACCGTGGCCATCGACTTCGAGCCGCTGCAGGCCGTGGCCGGCCTGCTCTACGACGGCCCGTGGGTGGCCGAGCGCTACGCCACCGTGCAGCAGCTGATGCAGACCGATCCAGGCGCATTCGATCCGACGGTGGCCGCGGTCATCGAGTGCGCCAGCCGTTACTCGGCGGTGGATGCCTTTCGCGGCCAGTACGCGCTGCAAAGCGGACGCCAGCATGCGGCGCGGTTGTGGCACGGGGTGGACGTGCTCATGGTGCCCACGGCGCCACGCCACCCGAGCTTTGCAGACGTCGCGGCCGACCCGGTGGGCGCCAATGCACTGCTGGGCACCTACACCAACTTCGTCAACCTGCTGGGCTGGTCGGCGCTGGCGCTGCCCAGCAACTTCACGTCCGCAGGCCTGCCCTTCGGCGTGACCTTCATCGGCCCGGCAGCGGCCGACGCCGCGCTGGTGCGCTGGGGCCAGCGCTGGCAGGCTGCAGCCGCGCTGCCGCTGGGCGCCACGGGCCGCCATGCCGGGCCTGCGCGCAGCTCGGCGGGCTGGCCGGCCACGCAGGCCACGCTGCCGCTGGCCGTGGTGGGTGCGCACCTCTCGGGCTTGCCGCTCAACGGCCAGCTGCTGGAGCGAGGCGCCACGCTGCGCGCGGCCACCCACACCGCCGCCAAGTACCGCCTCTTCGCGCTGCCCGGCACCACGCCGCCCAAGCCCGGCTTGCTGCGCGTGGCCGAAGGCGGCCAGGCAGTGGTAGTGGAGGTCTGGGACCTGCCGGCGGCCCAGGTGGGCTCGTTCCTGGCGTTGATCCCGCAGCCGCTGGGCCTGGGATCGATCGAACTCGCCGATGGCAGCCGGGTCCACGGCTTCCTGTGTGAAAGCGTGGCCCTGCTGGGCGCCCGCGACATCACCCACTTCGGCGGCTGGCGCGCCTTCGTGGCCGACACCTGAACCCTGGACCCAGCTGCCGGAGCGCTCTGCATGGACCGTCGTCACTTCAATTCCAGCACCGTCGCCTGCACGCTGGCCATCGGCAGCCTGCTGCGCACCACGCAGGACCCCTGGGGCCCGAAAGGCAGCCCGATTTCCGCGCGCTCCGCCCGGCTTGAGCCTGAACTGACATGACGCTGGACCTGGAAGCCTATCTCGACGCACAGAGCGCGCTGCTGGCGCTGCCCATCGCGCCCGAGCACCGGCCCGGCGTGTTGCGCTACCTGCAGTTGGCGGCCGGGCTGGCGCCGCGGGTGATGGACTTCGCGCTCACGCCGGCCGATGAGTCGGGCAGCATTTTCCTGCCCGTTGGGCCCGGCTCGCCCGGGGAAGAAGTCCCATGACCGCGGTCGACGAGGTGCGGGCCGCGCTGGCATGCATCCAGCGGACCGAGCCGCGCATCAACGCCTTCACCGCCGTGCTGAGCGAACGGGCGCTGGCCCGTGCAGCGCGGGTCGATGCCAGCGACGCCGCGCTGCCGCTGCGCGGCGTGCCCTTTGCGGTGAAGAACCTGTTCGACCTGCAAGGCATCGTCACCCTGGCTGGCAGCAAGATCGAGCGCGATGCGGCGCCGGCCCGGCGCGACGCTGTGCTGGTGCGCCGGCTGGAGGCCGCGGGCGCGGTCTGCGTCGGCGCGCTCAACATGGACGAGTACGCCTACGGCTTCACCACCGAAAACAGCCACGCAGGCCCGACGCGCAACCCGCACGACACCACTCGCATCAGCGGCGGCTCTTCGGGTGGCTCGGCCGCCGCGGTGGCGGCCGGGCAGGTGCCGTTGTCGCTGGGCTCCGACACCAACGGCTCGATCCGTGTGCCGGCTTCGCTGTGCGGGGTGTTCGGTCTGAAACCCACCTACGGCCGCCTGCCACGCAGCGGCAGCTACCCCTTCGTGGCCAGCCTGGACCACCTGGGGCCCTTCGCGCGCAGCGTGACCGCACTGGCCACCGCCTACGACGCCATGCAAGGCCCCGACGCCCAAGACCCGGCGCAGGCCGTGCGGCCCATCGAAGCCACCCGGGCCAGCCTGGAGCAGGGTGCGCAGGGCCTGCGCATCGGGGTCCTCGGCGGCTGGTTCCGCAGTATGGCCCAGGCGCCCGCCCTGGCCGCCGTGGACCACGTCGCGCAGGCCCTGGGCGCGCTGCAGGAAGTCACCTGGCCCGAAGTGGACCGCGCGCGCACGGCCGCCTTCCTGATCACCAATATCGAGGGCGGCGCGTTGCACCTGAGCGACCTGCAGCGCCGCGCACACGACTTCGACCCCCACACCCGCGACCGCTTCCTGGCCGGTGCGCTGCTGCCCGCCGCCTGGGCCGTGCAGTCGCAGCGCCTGCGTCACTGGTTTGCACGCCAGGTGGCGCAGAGTTTCAAGGACGTCGACGTGCTGCTGGCACCCGCCACGCCCTGCACCGCACCCCTCATCGGCACCGAGTGGATCGAGATCGCCGGCCAGCGGCTGCCCGCGCGCGCCAGCCTGGGCCTGCTGACACAGCCGGTGTCCTGCATCGGCCTGCCGGTGGTCACGGTACCGCTGTGGGGCATGGACCCGGCGGCGCCGCACCTGCCCATCGGCGTGCAGGTCATCGGCGCACCCTGGCGCGAAGACCAGTGCCTGCGTGTGGCGCGCGCGCTGGAAGCGGCAGCGGTGGTCAGCGCCCCGCTGGCGAAAGTCTGAGCATGGACATCAATCTGCCCGCCATCCACGCCGAAGTCTGCGCCGTCTTTGCGCGCTACGAAGACGCCTTGGTCCACAACAGGATCGACGTGCTCGACGAACTTTTCTGGACCAGCGCGAACACCGTGCGCTACGGCGTGGCCGAGAACCTGGTCGGCATCGAAGCCATCCGCGCCTTCCGCGCCGCGCGCCCGTCGCAGGGCCTGGCACGCAGCCTGCACCACACCGTCATCACCACCTTCGGCCGTGACTTCGCCACCGCCATGACCGAGTTCCGCCGCGAAGGTGGCAACAAGCTGGGCCGCCAGAGCCAGACCTGGGCACGGCTGCCCCAGGGCTGGCGCGTGGTGGCCGCGCACGTCAGCCTGATCGACCCCGCCTGAGCCATCACCGAACCCAAACCCCGAGGAGAGCCCCCATGAACCCAGACCCCAAGCACGTCCACGCCGACCCTGCCCGCCGCCGCCTGCTGGCCGCCGGCGGCCTGGCCGGTGCTTCGCTGGCCCTGCCCGGCGCTTTGCGCCAGGCCTTGGCCCAAGCGCCCATCACCGTGGGCATCATCTACGTCGGCCCGCGCGACGACTTCGGCTACAACCAGGCGCAGGCCGAGGCCGCCGCGCTGCTCAAGAAGATGCCCGGCGTGAAGCTGCTGGAAGAAGAAAACGTGCCCGAGACCCAGGCCGTGCAGAAGAGCATGCAGGGCATGATCTCGCAGGACGGCGCGACGCTGCTCTTCCCCACCAGCTTCGGCTACTTCGACCCGCACGTGCTGGCCGTCGCGGCCAAGAACCCCAAGGTGCGCTTCAGCCATTGCGGCGGCATGTGGACCAAAGGCAAGCACCCCGACAACGCCGGCAGCTACTTCGGCTACATCGACGAGGCCCAGTACCTCAACGGCGTCGTCGCCGCCCACATGAGCAAGAGCAAGAAGCTCGGCTTCGTGGCCGCCAAGCCGATCCCGCAAGTGCTGCGCAACATCAACGCCTTCACGATGGGTGCGCGCTCGGTCGACCCCCGCATCACCACCACCGCCATCTTCACCGGCGACTGGAGCATGCCGGTCAAGGAAGCCGAGGCCACCAACGGCCTGGCCGACCAGGGCGTGGACGTCTTCACCATGCACGTCGACGGCCCCAAGGTCATCGTCGAAACCGCGGCCAAGCGCGGCAAGATGGTCTGCGGCTACCACGCCAGCCAGGCCAAGCTGGCGCCGCAGGCCTACCTGACGGGTGCCGAGTGGAACTGGCTCACCGCCTACACCAGCATCCTCGAGGCGGCGCGCAGCGGCAAGCCGCACCTGAACTTCGTGCGCGGCGGCTTGAAGGAAGGCTTCGTCAAGACCTCGGCCTACGGCCCGGCGGTGTCCGAAGCCGCACGCAAGCACGCCGACGCCGTGAAGGCGAAGATGGTGGCGGGCAACTTCGATATCTTCGGCGGCGAATTGAAGGACAACACCGGCAAGGTCGTGATCCCCAAGGGCAAGGTCTTCAAGCAGACCGACCTCGAACTGGAAGGCATGAACTACCTCGTCGAAGGCGTCATCGGCAAAGCCTGAGGCCGCCTGATGAGCCGCACCCGCGACAGCGCTGAAGCCATCGCCCTGCCCCTGCTGGCCCTGGCCGGCGGGCTGGCCTTGTTCGGCGCCTTCGTGTGGTTCGGCGGCCGTGACCCGGTGCAGGCCCTGGGCCTGCTGTTCACGGGCGCCTTTGGCGACGCGTTCTCGTTGCAGAACACGCTGCAACGCGCGGCGCCGTTGATGCTGACGGCGCTGTGCGTGGCGCTGCCGGCGCGCGCCGGCCTGACCATCATCGGCGGTGAAGGCGCACTGGTGCTCGGCGGCCTGGCCGGCGCCGCGCTGCCGGTGCTGCTGCCTTTGCCCGCGGGCAGCGCAGGCACCGCGCTGCTGCTGCTGGCTGCGGCCGCGGCGGGCGCGGCCTGGATCGCGCTGGCCGGCTGGCTGCGGCAATGGCGCGGCGTCAACGAGACCATCTCCAGCCTGCTGCTGGGCTACATCGCCATCGCCCTGTTCAAGCACATCGTGGAAGGCCCGATGCGCGACCCGGCCAGTTTGAACAAACCCTCCACCCTGCCGCTGCCCGAAGCCTTGCGCATCGGCAGCATCGGCAGTTACGACGTGCATGGGGGCCTCGTCTTCGGTGTCGTGCTGTGCCTGCTGGCGGCCTTCTGGCTGAGTGCCACCACGCACGGCTTTGCCACCCGCGTGGTGGGCGGCAACCTGCGCGCCGCGCGCGCGGTGGGGCTGCCGGCCAACCAGTTGATCGTCGTGGCCTGCGCACTGGGCGGCGCCTGCGCCGGCCTGGCCGGCGGCATCGAGGTGGCGGCGGTGCACACCTCGGCCAACGCCTCGCTCATCGTCGGCCTGGGCTACACCGGCATCCTGGTGAGCTTCGTGGCGCGCCACCAGCCGCTGGCCATCATCCCGGTGGCCGTGCTCTTCGGCGGCTTCCTGGCCGCCGGCAGCCTGCTGCAGCGGCGCATGGGCTTGCCCGACGCCTCGGTGCAGGTCTTGATGGGCTTCTGCTTCGTCTTCATCCTGGCCAGCGAAGCCTGGCGCGGGCGCCTGGGTGAACTGTTTGTGTTGCGCAGGCAGCCCGTGGGCGCGCCTGCCGGGGCCGCTGCATGAGCCGCCGCATGCGCCGCCGCATGCGCCGCCGCATGCGCCAGCAGCGCCACCCCCCAGCGCCCAGGACAGGGCGCGCCGTGCGCAGGGTCGTGCCGTGACCGAGATCGCCTGGCTCGATGTGCTGATCGCCGTGCTGGGTGGCGCGGTGCGCGTCGGCACACCCTTCCTCTTCGTCAGCCTGGGCGAGTGCATCACCGAAAAGTCCGGCCGCATCAACCTGGGGCTGGAAGGCGTGCTGGTGTTCTCTGCCATGGCCGGGTTTGCCGGCTCTTACCTCACCGGCCAGTGGTGGCTGGGTGTCTTGCTGGCCGGTTTCAGCGGCGCCTGCATCGCCGCGCTGCATGGCTTGATCAGCAGCCTGCCGCGGGTCAGCGACATCGCCGCCGGCATCGCCATCATGATGCTGGGCGCGGGCCTGGCGTTCTACCTGGGCAAGCCGTTGATCCAACCGCAGGCCGAGCAGATCCCGGCCCTTGCGCTGGGGGCGTGGTCCTCGTCGCCCAAGGTCAGCGCGGCGCTGAACATCAACGCGCTCTTTCCCATCGGCGTGGTGCTGGCACTGGTGCTGGCCTGGGGCCTGAAGAACACGGGCTGGGGCCTGAAGGTGCGCATGGTGGGCGACTCGGCCGATGCCGCGCGGGCGCTGGGCACCTCCGTCACGGGCGTGCGCGTGGCGGCGACCACGGTCGGTGGCTTCATCGCCGGGCTGGGCGGGGCATCGCTGTCGCTGCACTACCCGGGCAGCTGGAGCGAGGGCCTGTCCAGCGGCCAGGGCCTGATCGCCGTGGCGCTGGTCATCTTTGCGCGCTGGCACCCGGTGCGCTGCTTGTGGCGGCGCTGCTGTTCGGTGGCGCTGGCGCACTGGGCCCCGCCTTGCAATCGGTGGGCATCGGCGGCTACTACCACCTGTTCAACGCCGTGCCCTACGTGCTGACGCTGGCAATCCTGGTGTGGACCTGTTCGCCGCGCCAAAGCCTTCGTGGCGCGCCTCTAGCCTTGGGAGTGAGTCAATGAGCGGTCTGGGTGGTTTGAACAAGTCGCCGCAGGGCGTGGTGGTCGGTCTCGTGCAACTGCAATTGCCGGTGGTGGACACGCCCGCGCAACTGAAGGCGCAGGCCGAGCGCATCTGCTGGATGGTGGGCAAGGCGCGGCGCAACCTCGGCACCATGGACCTGGTGGTCTTCCCCGAGTACAGCCTGCATGGCCTGAGCATGAGCACCGCCGCCGAACTCATGGTCTCGCTTGAGGGCCCCGAGGTCGCGTCCTTCAAGGCCGCCTGCATCCAGCACCAGATCTGGGGCTGCTTCTCGATCATGGAGTCCAACCCCCACGGCAACCCCTACAACACCGGCCTGATCATCGACGACCAGGGCCAGGTCAAGCTCTACTACCGCAAGCTGCACCCTTGGGTGCCGGTGGAAGCCTGGGAGCCCGGCAACATGGGCGTGCCGGTGTGCGACGGGCCCAACGGCAGCAGGCTCGCACTCATCATCTGCCACGACGGCATGTTTCCCGAGATGGCGCGCGAGGCCGCCTACAAGGGCGCAGAGATCATCCTGCGCACCGCCGGCTACACCGCGCCCATCCGCCAGGCCTGGAAGATCACCAACCAGGCCAACGCGTTTCAGAACCTGGCGATCACCGCCAGCGTGTGCCTGTGCGGCAGCGACGGCAGCTTCGACAGCATGGGCGAAGGCATGTTCTGCAACTTCGACGGCAGCGTCATCACGCAGGGCGGCGCGCGCGTCGACGAGATCATCACGGCCGAACTGCGGCCCGACCTGGTGCGCGAAGCGCGCGCGTTGTGGGGCGTGGAGAACAACCCCTACCAGCTTTTCCACCGCGGCTACGTGGCGGTCAAGGGCGGCGCCATGGACTGCCCCTACACCTTCATGCACGACATGGTCGCCGGCACCTACAAGCTGCCCTGGGACGCCGGCATCCAGGTGCGCGACGGCACGCCCTGCGGCTTTGCAGCACCCACCCGCAGCTACCGTGGCGCCGAGCCCAACCCGATCGACTGAGGCCGGCATGACCACCATCGCTTCGACGCCCTACCCCTGGCCTTACGACGGTTCACTGAGCCCGGCCAACACCGCGCTCATCGTCATCGACATGCAGACCGACTTCTGCGGCCTCGGTGGCTATGTGGACAAGATGGGTTACGACCTCAGCCTCACGCGCGCGCCCATCGAGCCCATCCAGAGACTCCTGGCCGCCATGCGCGCCCAGGGCTTCACCATCATCCACACCCGCGAAGGCCACCGCCCCGACCTGAGCGACCTGCCCGCCAACAAGCGCTGGCGCTCGCAGCGCCTCGGTGCCGAGGGCCGTGGCATCGGCGACGCCGGCCCCTGCGGCCGCATCCTGGTGCGCGGTGAACCGGGCTGGCAGATCATCCCCGAGCTGGCACCGCTGCCTGGCGAGGTGGTGATCGACAAGCCCGGCAAGGGCAGCTTCTGCGCCACCGACCTGGAGCTGATCCTGCACACGCGCGGCATCAGAAACCTCGTGCTCACCGGCATCACCACCGACGTCTGCGTGCACACCACGCTGCGCGAAGCCAACGACCGCGGCTTCGAGTGCCTGATCCTGTCGGACTGCACCGGCGCCACCGACCGTGGCAACCACGACGCGGCGCTGAAGATGGTCACGATGCAAGGCGGTGTCTTCGGCGCGGTATCGAATTCATCCACCCTGATCGAAGCCTTGGGCGCGCCATGAACGCCTTGGCCCTGCAGACGGTCGAGCTGAGCAAGCGCTTCGGCAGCTTCTCCGCGATGGACAGCGTGTCGATGAGCGTGCGCCCTGGCACCGTCCACGCGCTGCTGGGCGAAAACGGCGCCGGCAAGAGCACGCTGGTGAAGTGCATCGTGGGCTACCAGAGGCCCGACGGCGGCGCGGTGCTGCTCGACGGGCGCGAGCACGACATCGCCACGCCCGGCATCGCGCGCGGGCTGGGTATCGGCATGGTGTATCAACACTTCACGGTGGTGCCGGGCATGACGGTGGCCGAGAACCTGCTCATCGCCAAGGGCTCGCTACCGGCGATCATCGACTGGAAGGCCGTGCGCGCCGAACTGCAGGCCTTCATGGCCGGCGCGCCCTTCCAGCTCGACCTCGACGCCACGCCGCAGGACCTGAGCGCCGGCGGGAAGCAGAAGCTCGAGATCCTCAAGCAGCTCTACCTCAAGCCACGGCTGCTGATCCTGGACGAACCCACCTCGGTGCTGACGCCGCAAGAGGCCGACGAGGTGCTGGGCGCGCTGCGCGAACGCGCCCACGCCGGCGACTGCAGCGTGGTCATGATCACGCACAAGTTCCGCGAGGTGCTGGCCTTTGCCGACGACGTGACCGTGCTGCGCCGCGGCCGCCTGGTGGCCAGCCGCGCGGTGGCCGGGGTCCTGCCGGGCGAGCTGGCCGCCAGCATGGTGGGTGACGATGCCGGCGCGCGCGCCGAAGCCAGCGGCGATGTCTCCGCCGGCCTGCAGCGCGGTAACGCGCCCCCTGCTGGCGTGCGCCTGCAACTGCGTGGCCTGCACGTGATGGGCGACCGCGGCGAGATGGCCGTCAACGGCATCGACCTCGACGTGCGCGCCGGCGAAATCGTGGGCATCGCTGGCGTCAGCGGCAACGGCCAGCGCGAACTGATGGAAGCCCTGACGGGCCAGCGCACGCGCGCCGGCGGCAGCGTGGTGGTGGGCGGTCAGCCCTACAGCGCCACGCGCGCGCAGAACCGCCGCCTGAAGGTGCGCGGCCTGCCCGAAGAGCCACTGCGCAACGCCTGCGTGGCCAGCCTGAGCGTGGCCGACAACATCGGCCTGCGCAGCTTCGACCGGCCGCCCCATGCCCGCGCCGGCCTGCGCACACCGGGCTCGCTGGCCCGGCGCGCCCGCGAGCTCATCGCCACCTACCGCGTCAAGACCCAGGGCGAAGGCGCACCCATCGGCTCGCTGTCGGGCGGCAACGTGCAGCGCGCCGTGCTGGCGCGCGAGTTGTCGGACGCCGCCGAGGTGCTGCTGGTGAGCAACCCGGTGTTCGGCCTGGACTTCACCGCCGTGGCCGAGGTGCACGCGCGGCTGGTCGCGGCGCGCAACGGCGGCGCCGCGGTGCTGATGGTCAGCGAGGACCTGGACGAACTGCTGCACGTGGCCGACCGCATCGTCGTCATGAGCGGCGGGCGGCTGGTCCACGAGTGCCTGGCGGCGGGAGCCGACCGCCATTACATCGGGCGCTTCATGGGCGGGCAGGGGCATGCCGACGAGGGCCGGGCGCCGCAGGGGATCGCCGCATGAGACACCCGGGTCGCTCCCAAGGCGAATTGCGCCGCGCGAAGCACGGAGCTTGCCTGATGAGCCGCCGGGCCGTTCCCAAGGCGAATCGCGCAGTGCGAAGCACGGAGCTTGCCTGATGAGCCTGACCATCCACGCCCGGCCCTTTGACTTCCAGCTCGTGCCCGGCCGCGCCGCGCTGCTCATCATCGACATGCAGCGCGACTTCATCGAGCCCGGCGGCTTCGGCGCCTCGCTGGGCAACGACGTGACGCTGCTCGAAGCCGCCATCGCGCCCGCGCGGGCGCTGCTCGAGGCCTGGCGTCGCCTGGGCTGGCCCGTGGTGCACACGCGCGAGTCGCATGCGCCGGACCTGTCGGACTGCCCGCCCGCCAAGCGCCTGCGCGGCAGCCCCGCACTGCGCATCGGGGACGAAGGTCCGATGGGCCGGCTGCTGGTGCGCGGCTCGGCAGGCTGTGACATCGTGCCCGCGCTCGCCCCCTGGCCGACCGAGACGGTGATCGACAAGCCCGGCAAGGGCGCCTTCCACGCCACCCCGCTGCAGGCCCACCTGGACCGGCTGGGCGTGACGCAACTCGTTGTCGCCGGCGTGACCACCGAGGTCTGCGTGCAGAGCACCCTGCGCGAAGCGAATGATCGCGGCTACGAGAGCCTGCTGGTGGAAGAAGCCACGGCCAGCTACTTCCCGCACTTCAAGGCCGCGACGATCGAGATGATCGTGGCCCAGGGCGGCATCGTCGGCTGGGCCGCGCCGCTGGCGGCGGTGCTGTCGGCCCTGCCCCGCGGCTGAGATGCCGACCCATCGGATGTGCAACTTCACATCGTCCGCCGCGTGCGGCTGGGCGCCACATTGGCCGGCCTTGTCAGCCACGGCCAAGCGGCGCGCCAGGCGCGCGCCCTGCAGCATGGGCGGCACGGCATCCGATCGGGGACGTGCCCACCCCGGGGGGCCAGCGGGCCACCGCGTGTTCTGCAGCACTCGCTGGCGCGGCTGCGGCGCTGGCGGCGCCAAGCGCATCGGTCGGGTGGGCGAAGCGGGCTGCGGCAAGAGCACGCTGGCGCGTCCAGCCTGAGCCCGGGGCCAGCCTGCGCGCAGTCAGCAGCCCCCGAAGCGCCGCAGGCGAGCCCCGCCAGCTGCTGGCCGAGCATGTCTACGGCGCGCTCAAGCAACAACTGCAGGACTTCCTGCTCATCCCCGGCGATCGCTTCTCGGAGACCCACATTGCGCAGCGCCTGGGCGTCAGCCGCACGCCGGTGCGCGAAGCCCTGTTTCGTCTGCGCAACGAAGGCCTGGTCGAAGTCGAGAGCAAGAGCGGCTGGTTCGTGCGCCCGATCGACTTCAACCGCCTCGAGCAGCTCTACGACCTGCGCGTGGTGCTGGAGACGACCTGCGTGGCGCGCCTGTGCGCCAGCGCCGAGCTGCCCGGCACGCTTGAAGAGCTCAAGCGCGTGTGGCTCGTGAGCGCCGCTGAAAGGCTGAGCGAAGCCCGCCAGGTGGGCGAGCTCGACGAGCAGTTCCATGCCACGCTGGTGCGCGCCGCCGGCAACGCCGAGATGGCGCGCGTGCACTGGGAAGCCACCGAACACATCCACATCGTGCGGCGGCTGGACTTCACGCGCGGCGACCGCGTCGAGGCCACCTACTTGGAGCACGCCAAGATCCTGCGCAGCATCATGCAGCGCAAGCCCGACGCGGCCTTGCTGCTGCTGCGCAGCCACATCGAACAAAGCAAGGCCGAGGTGCGCAAGATCACCCTGCATGCGCTGTTCGAAGCGCGCGAGCGGGTGCGCGCCGGGCACTGAGGTGACGCCGCAGACGTGGTCTCGCGGGCCTCAGCGCAGGCCGCGCACGAGCGCGCCGCTGACGCGCCGCAGCAGCCACTTGGGCGTCGCGCGCCCGGCCACCGCGGCGGCGCGGTTGAGCGCGCCGGGCACGCGGATCACCTCGCCCTGCATGCAGGCCGCAAAGCCCTGGTCGGCGACGTCGTCGACGCTGCCTACCACGATGCCGGGCAGCCGCTGCAGCCCGGCGCTACCGCGCTGGGCCTGGCTGAGCATGTGCGTGGCCGTGATGCCCGGGCACAGCGCGGTGACGGTGACGCCGCTGCCCTTGAGTTCTTCGGCCAGCGATTCGCTCAGCGACAGCACATAGGCCTTGGTGGCGGCATAGGTGGCCAGCTGCGGCACCGGCGGGAAAGCCGCGATCGAGGCCACGTTGAGCACGCGCCCGTGGCCGCGCGCCACCATCGCCGGCACGAAGTGCGCCAGCAGGTCGGTCAGCGCGCCCACGTTGAGCGCGATCAGATCCTGGTGGCGGCGTGGCGGCGTGGCGGTGAAGCTGCCATGCTCGAGCACGCCGGCGCAGTTGACGAGCACGTCGATGGGTCGCCGAGCGCGCTTCTGGGCCGCAGCCAGCGCGCGGGCTGCGCCGGGCTGCGACAGGTCGGCCGGCGCGGCCCAGGCCTTGACGCCGTGGCTGGCCTTCAGCGACTGCGCCAGGACCTGGAGCTTGTCGGCCTGGCGCGCCACCAGCACGAGCTGGAACCCGGCCTTGGCGAAGCGCTCGGCAAGGGCCTCGCCGATGCCCGACGAAGCGCCGGTGATGAGCGCAGTCAGGCCCGCGCCGAGGGCTGGCTGGTTCATCGTCGAAGGGCCTCGCTTGGCGGCGTGGCTGGGTCGCTGGCCACGGGCGTGAGAGCAGCCGCCGCGTCGGCGCTCACGCCCCGCCGGCGGCCGGCCGCGGGCTGCGGTAGAAGAAACGGCGCATCCCCCGGCGCGCAAACGGCTGCCACTGGCCTTCGGGCTGGGCCAGGCGATCGGCCAGCGCGTACAGCGCCATCGGGTTGACGCCCAGGCCGAGGTGGCTGGCCGCGACCTCGATGCTCTCGGACAGCGGCCCGGCCGCCTCCAGGCTGCACTGCCAGGCCACGATGCCGTCGCTGCGGCTGTAGATCGAAGTCGTGGGCAGCGCCGGTGGTTCGCGCAGCGAGGCATGCGAGATCTCTTGCGGCGGCTCGTCGCGGTGCAGCCAGTCGAAGGTGCGACGCGCGCGCGTGGCGTCGGCCGGCCCGGTGAAGGGGCTGCCCAGGGTCACCACGCAGCGCACCGCATCGGGGGCGCGCTTGGCCAGTTCGCGCGCGTACAGCCCGCCCAGGCTCCAGCCCACCAGGCTGACCTTGCGGCCGTGCTGGGCGTGCAGGGCACGGACGCGGGCCAGCGCGCGCTCCAGCGTGTCGCCGCGCGGCCCGAGGTTGCGGCCCTGGCCCCAGCCGATGGCGTCGTGCCCGAGGGTGCGCAGCAGGCGCCGCAGCGGGCGCGTGCTGAAGTCGCCGGCCAACAGGCCGGGATAGACGAGCACCGGGTGGCCGTCGCCGCGCGGCGCTTGCAGCAGCCAGGGCCCGGCGGCCAGGCTGGCGAGGTACTCCAGCGGCGCGCGGGCTTCGAGCGCCAGCGTCAGCAGCCCCGGGGACTTGACGGACGGCGTGTGCCCCACGGGATCAGGCGCCACGGGGGCTGGCTCCGCGGCGGCGCACCGGCGCGGGCGCCGCATTCGCCGTGGGCACCTTCTTCAAGGCCAGCCGCTTGCGCCGCCGCGCCTTGACTGCCGTCACCGCCACTGGCGGCGTGGATTCACGCGCGGGCGCAGGCGCCGCTGCACTCACTTCGGCCGGCAGCAGGGCACGCGCCGCGCGCAGCGCACGCTGCAACTGCGCCGCCAGTGCGGCGACGTCGGGCGCGGCGCGGCGGCAGGTGATGAGTCCGAAGCACAGCTGTACCCTGCAGCTCTGCACGGTGATGTTGGACGCCGCGCCCTGGACGACGATGGACAGTGGGTCCTCGAGCTGGGTGGCCAGTACGATGACAGTGCCCGAGACCTGGTCGTTGCTGCTGGTGTCGCCTTCAGCGCGCAGCGAGATCGGCACGCCGGCGAGCAGCGTCTTGTCGGGCAGCTCGCGCGAGTCGCGCAGGTACTCGCGCAGCGCCGTGCTGCACAGCCACAGCACGCTGTCGTTGACCGAAGCGCCGTGCGCCTTGCCGATGGCCTTGACCTCGGCCGGCGGCAGCAGCGGCAGCGGCAGCGGCAGCAGCAGCAGCAATCGGGCCAGCAGCACCACCTGCTGCAACGGGTTGGCGAGCGCCGCGGGCTTGGCGTTGAAGATGCTGTTGCCCATGGCCACGGCGGCCTGGTCGTCGACTGGCGCGTGGTGGACCTTGGAGCAAAAGCCCAGCCGCCCGTCGGCCAGGCCCTCGATGACGTGGGACTCCCACAGTGGGCGCCTGCGGTCGTGCAGGCTCGAATGCAGCCGCGCCGCCAGCGGCTCGAACAGCGCCAGGCTGCCCGCGTGGATTGGCAGCTTGGGGCTTTCGAGGTCCAGGAAGGCACCATCGACGACGCTCAGGTGACTCATGTGGCTCATGTCGCTCATGTCGCTCAGGTGACTCATGTCGCTCATGTCGCTCATCGGCTTGTCCTCGCTGACTTTGTCTCAAGGCGCGGCCTGGCGCGCCGCCGCTTCTTCATCGACCAGGGTCTTCTTGGACAGCTTGCCCACCGCGGTCTTGGGCAGCGCGGCGCGGATCTCGAGGGCAGCGATCATCTCGTGCTTGCCGATGCGGTCCTTCAGGAAGGCCTGCAGGGCCTCCAGCGTCAAGGCCGCGGCGCCGGCCTTGAGCGCCACGAAGGCCTTGGGCGCCTGGCCCCGGTACTCGTCAGGGATGCCGATCACACACACCTCGGCCACCGCCGGGTGGGCGTAGAGGGCTTCCTCGATCGTGCGCGGGTAGACGTTGTAGCCGCTGCACAGCAGCATGTCCTTGGTGCGGTCGACGATTCTGATGTAGCCCGCTTCGTCCATGGTGCCGACGTCGCCGGTGCGAAAGTAGCCGTCGCGGTTGAAGGCTTCGGCGCTGGCGGCCTCGCTGCGCCAGTAGCCCTTCATGACGTTGGGGCCGCGGATGCAGATCTCGCCCTTTTCGCCCGGCGCGACGTAGGCATTGGCGTCGTCGAGGCGGGCGAAGCGGATCGTGATGCCCGGCATCGGCAACCCGCAGGAGCCCGCGTGCTGGGGCCCCAGCACGGGCGAGAAGGTGCCCGCCGGCGAGGTCTCGGTCATGCCCCAGCCCTCGGCCAGGCTGCAGCCGGTGAGCTGCAGGAAGCGTTGGTGCACTTCCACCGGCAGAGGCGCGCCGCCGGAGCCGCAGAACTTGAGCGAGCGCAGGTCGAACTGCTCGACTCCCGGAAAGTGGTTGAGCGCGGTGTACATCGTCGGCACGCCGGGGAACACCGTCACCTTCTTGTCGGCCAGATCCTTGAGGATGGCCGCCGGATCGAAGCGCGTGTGCAGGATCTGCAGCGCGCCCAGGCGCACGCCCAGCAGCATGTTGACCGACAGCGCGTAGATGTGAAATGGCGGCAGCACAGCGAGAAAGACTTCCTGGCCGTCGCGCAGGTCGGCACCGCCCTGGGTGCAGGTGAGCCAATATTGCTGGTTGGCGGCGCTCAGGTTGCCGTGCGTGAGCATGGCGCCCTTGGGCAAGCCGGTGGTGCCCCCGGTGTACTGCAGTACGGCCAGCGCCTGGACAGGGTCGCCGATGTCGTGCCGCTGATAGCAGCCGTCGTTGTCGAGCAAGCTGGCAAAGGAGACGCGGCGGGCATCCCAGGCCACGTCGATGAGCTGCCCGGCGGCGCGCAACTGCGCCGTCACGGCCGACGGCTCGGCGCTCATCTCGGCCACCGTGCCGACGATCAAGGCCTTGAGCCGCGTGCGGCCGAGCAGGCGGTCCATCTGCGGGTAGAGGGCGGCAAAGTCCTGCGTGACGAGCAGGTCGGTCTGGCTGTCCTCGATCTTGTGCTCGAGCACGCGCTCGGCATCGAGCGGCGAGTAGTTGACGACCACGCCGCCGGCCTTGAGCACGGCGAAGAAGCTGATCAGGTAGTGCGGCGTGTTGGCCAGGTACAGGCCGACGTGGACGCCGGGCCCCACGCCCATCGCCTGCAGGCCCTTGGCAACACGGGCCACCAGGCTGCCGAGCTCGCGGTAGCGGATCTGGCGGCCCATGAAGTCGAGCGCAGCGTGCCCGGGCCAGGCGGCCACGGCGTCGTCGAGGATGCGGTCCACCGGCTGCACCGGCAACGGGCTGTCCCAGCGCAGGGTGCCGGGATAGGACCGAGTCCAGGGCTGGGTCGAGGGCGTGCTGCTCATCGTGCGGCTCCGATTGGAGCCGCGAGGGTACCCTGAAGCATTCCACATTCCGCATTCCGCATTCCCGCGAGCCCCATCCCCGCACACCCCCTCGATAGGCCCGCAGCGACCCAGCGCCCGCGTTGGCGACAGCGATCGACTCCCGGCTACGCTCCAGGCTTGCGCAGCCGCCCGACCCAGCAACGATGAACACCCTCACCGAGATCCCCGATCTGGACGCCGATGCCTTGTCGCGCGCCATCCACGCGCGCCGGGTGTCGTGCCGCGAGGTGATGCAGGCCTACCTGGCGCGCATCCACCGCCTCAACCCGGCGCTCAACGCGATCGTCAATCTGGCCCCCGACGCAGACCTGCTGCGCCAGGCTGAGGGCCGCGATGCCGAGCTGGCGCGCGGGCAATCACGAGGCTGGATGCACGGCCTGCCGCAAGCCATCAAGGACACCGGCCACGCGCTCGGCTTCCCCACCACCTTCGGCTGCACGCTGCTCAGGGACGCCACCGCCCCGCACGACGGCCTGATGGCGGCGCGCATGAAGGCGGCCGGCTGCATCGTCATCGGCAAGACCAACATGCCCGAGTTCGGCCTCGGCTCACACACCTTCAACGCGCTCTTCGGCGCCACCGCCAACGCCTGGGATGCGTCGGTCAGCGCCGGCGGCTCCAGCGGCGGCGCAGCCGTGGCGCTGGCGCAGCGCCTGCTGCCGGTGGCCGACGGCTCGGACTTCATGGGCTCGTTGCGCAACCCCGCGGCCTGGAACCATGTCTTCGGCATGCGCCCGAGCCAGGGGCGCGTGCCGCAGTGGCCGGCGGCCGATGTCTGGGTCAGCCAGCTCGGCAGCGAAGGGCCGATGGCGCGCACGGTGCGCGACCTGGCCCGGCTGCTGGCCATCCAGGCGGGCCCCGACCCGCGATCGCCCCTGTCGATCGCGGCGGCGCTGGGCGACGCGCCGGCCGATCTGGACGCCGCTGCGCTGGCCGGGCTGCGCGTCGGCTGGCTGGCCGATCTGGGCGGCTACCTGGCGATCGAAGACGGCCTGCTGGATGTCCACGAGCAAGCGCTGCAGCGCATGGCTGCAGCTGGCGCGCACGTCGACGTCACGCCGCTGGGCTTTGACGCCCAGGCGCTGTGGCAGGCCTGGCTGGTCTGGCGTGGCGCGCTCGTCGCCCCGCGCGTCGCCGCCGTGCTCGGCCAGCCCGGCGCGCGGCAGCAGATCAAGCCCGAAGCGCTGTGGGAGCACGACCAGGCGCAGGGCCTCACGGTGATGGACTTGATGAAGGCCAGCGCAGTGCGCACGGCCTTCCACGCCCATCTGCTGACGCTGTTCGAGCGCTTCGACGTGCTCGCCCTGCCGGTGACGCAGGTGTGGCCCTTCGCGCTGCACCAGCGCTGGCCGCAGCAGGTGGCCGGGCGCGCGATGGACACCTACCACCGCTGGATGGAGGTCACGATCTACGCCACGCTGGCCGGACTGCCCGCGATCAGCGTGCCGGCCGGCTTCCACGCCAACGGCCGCTGGCCGGCCGGTCTGCAGCTGATCGGGCGGCCGCAGGGCGATGCCGCACTGCTGCGCGTCGCCGCCGCCTACGAGGCGGTGTCGGGCCAGCTGCTGGCGCAGCGGCCCGACCCGGGATAAACGCGTCGGCTCACGGTGCGATCCACATCGTCAGCAACTCAGTCGTCCTTGCGAACCTTGATGTTGTTCTGCACCGAGACAACGCCCTCGACGCCGCGCGCGATCGAAGTCGCCTTGTCGATGGCGTCCTGGCTGCGCGCAGTGCCGCTCAGAACGACCATGCCGCTGCCGTCGGTGTCGACGCTGATCTTGGCCAGGCTGCTCATCTTTTCCGCCGCCAGCTTGGACTTGATCTTGGTGGTGATGACGGAGTCCTTGACGAAGGCCCCGGGATGCTTGCGATCCTTGTCGCCATCATCCGCGGCCCGCACCGCGAGGGGGGACAGCAGGGCGGCGACGACGAAGAATGCGGTCAGGTTTTTGGTATGCACAAGAATCTCCTTGGATCGGTTGAAACCACAGCCCGCGACAGCCAGGGCCGGGGCCAAGGCCAGGGCTCGGGTGCAGTCCGCGGGTTGCGGACAAGACAGCCGATGCTGGCCGCACGGCCCCGATCGCGCCATCGGACGAGCGGCGGCTCTGTCGTAGGCAAAGCCCTACAGCGCGCGCGCCGGCGCCCCCCACCGTGCCCGACCACAGATCGAATTGGCCGCTCGATCAGATCACCGACACCCTGCGCCAACGCCGGTCGGCACACGAAGGCCTCTGGGGCCCGTGGGCGCCGAGCTCGATGCTCGGCCGCGCAAAGCGGGGCTGGCATCACCCATCCTCGGGCACCGTGGTGGCCTGGCTCTTGAATCGATCGGGCCCCGCATGCGACCCGCGGGCCGCATGGCGTCAATCTTGGGCATGCGCATGCGGATGCGCATGCGGATGCGCCGGCGCCACACCCTGCTGCCCCTCTGCGTTGCCAGCCGCAGGCCGCCGCGACCGCTGGCCGCGCTGCTGCTCACGCTGGCGGCGATCCTGGGTGGCTGCGCGACGCCGCCGCGTGGCGGGGTCGAACCTTCGGCCGCCTTCAACGACACCGGCACCATCACGCTGGCCCGACTGGCCGCTGCCAGCCGCCCGGCCTGCGAGACCGCGCCCTCGGGCTTCCGGCTGCTGGCCACTGGCCATGGGCCATGGGCCATGGGCTATGGGCCATGGGCGAAGGGCCATGGGCGAATTTGCGTCCGGCGCGCGCGTCGCACTGGCGCGGCGGGCCGAGCGCAGCATCGACGTGCGGGCTCACCACATCCACCGCAACGTGGCGGGCCGGGCGCTGCTGCGCGAGCTGCGCGATGCCGCGCCGCGCGTCGTGCGCGTGCGGCGTGCGCGTGCGGCTGCTGGTCGATGACTACCACGTCGGCGCCATCGAACCCCTGCTTTTCGACCTGGCCGCTCATGCCCACGTGCAGGTGTGGCTGTTCAACCCGCTGCCGCTGCGCAGTGGCCCACCCATCGTGCGGCTGCTGCTGTCGCCGGGCGAGTTCGAGCGCCACAACCACGGCGTGCACAACAAGCGGTTCGTGGCCGACAACGCGATGGCAGTGTTCGGCGGACGCAACATCGCCGACGAATACTTCATGGGCCACGCCGAGGCCGATTTCATCGACCTGGACGTGATCGCCGCCAGTGCCGTGGTACAGGATCTGTCCCGGGTCTTCGACCGCTACTGGAACAGCGATGCGGCCTGGCCGCTGCACGCCGTGCAGGGCCAGCCTGGCACCGACGAGGCCGCGGCACGCCAGCGCCTGGACGCCGTCGTGCGCCACGCAGCCCCGGCGGGGGCCACCGATCGCACCGATCCCGTCGGGCAGACTTCGATCGAAGAGCAGCTGCAGCAGGGCCGGCTGGCGCTGCTGCATGCCAGCGCCCAGGTGTTTGCCGACGCGCCTGAAAAAGCCATCACGGCCGAGCCGCTGAGCCGCTGAGCGGCCCCAGCGCCGCCATGAGCCTGCCCGGCCGCCCGAAAGGCGAATACCGGAGTGCGCAGCGCGTAGCTAGCCTGATGAGCCGGCTGCTGGGCGTGATCGCCAGCGCCTGGCAAGCGGTGCAGGTCGTCTGGCCCTACTTCGTGCCCGGCTCGGTGGGCATGCCGATGATGACGGCCGCGGCGCGCGCCGGCGTGCGCACGGTGCTCCACACCAACTCGGGCACCACCGACGAGCCGCTGGTGCACCACCGCTACAGCCGCTACAGCGTCGAGATGCTGCGCCTGGGGGCGGAGAACCATGAGTTCAGCCCGGGCGCGGTGCGGCAGTCGCTGAGTTTCGGCAGCTTCGGTGCGTCCACGCCGCAGCTGCATGCCAAAGTGGCGGTGGTCGACCGGCGCTACTTGTTGGTCGGCTCCGTCAACCTCGATGGATGATCGGCGGTCGGCGGTCGGCGGTCGGCGGTCTGCAATACCGGGATGGCGGTGGCCATCGACAGCCCGGCGTTGGCCGGCGAATTGCGGCGCGCGCTGGCAAGCGAACGCACCAACATCCTGTACCGGCTGCGCCTGGGCGCCGATGGCCAGAGCGTCGAATGGCTGTCGCGTGACGAGCACGGCCGCTCGCAGGCCAGCACCGATGAGCCCGGCTCCAGTGCCTGGTTGCGCTTCAAGCTCTGGCTGCAATCCCTGCTGGTGCGCGTGCGCCTGCTGTAGCCGCACGCGGGGCGTGCGCCTGCTGTAGCCGCACGCGGGGCGTGCGGGGGCGGTAGCCGCGAGCGGGGCTCGCGCAGTCTGCTGTCTTCAGCGCACCGAGAACGGCGCCTGGTAGGGCCGCCCGAAGGCCACGCCGGCCGTGATGGTGCCTGCCGGCTTCAGGTAGCGCTGGCCTTCGCGTTTGTTGTTGCGCGTGTCCACGAAACTGACCGGCCCGTCGACGATGTCCAGGATCGACAGATCGGCCGGCGCGCCCACCTGCAGCGTGCCCAGCTTGGGCACCCGGGAGATGGCCCGCGCCGGCGCCTGCGTGGCCATCGCCAACACCTGCTCCAGCGTGTAGCCCAGGCCGAGGAACTTGCTCATCACCCATGGCAGGTACGGCATGCCCGGCGTGTTGGCCGAAAACACATGCACGTCCGAAGAAATGGTGTCGGGCGGGCAGCCTTGGGCGATGGCGGCTTCGGCGACGGTGTAGTCGAAGCTGCCACCCCCGTGGCCGATGTCGAAGACCACGCCGCGCCGCTTGGCGGCCAGCGCCGCGGGCAGCAGCTTGCCGTCCTGCACGATGTTGGTGGCGTCGCCGGCGATGTTGGGCGCACCGGAAAAGCAGTGCGTGAGGATGTCGCCGGGGCGCAGCAGGTCGAGGATCTGCGACATCAGCGCGCGGTCAGCAACGCCACCGATGTGCACCATCAGCTTGGCCCCGGCCACGCCCGAGCGTTCGCAGGCGGCGATCGCGCGCTTGAGCGGCTCGGTGCCGTGGCGGGCGATGACGTTCTCGCTCATGCGCACCTTCACGCCCAGCACGATGTCGGCATTCTCGGCCACGGCGCGCGCGGTGGCATCGACCTGCGCGTAGTCGATGTTGTAGAGCTCCGGCACCGGGAAACCGGCCAGTCCGGCCACCGCGATGTGCACGAAGGCGAACTGCCGCGTGCGCCCGCCCGGCACCACGAAGCGTCGCCAGGCGGCGATGTTGTTGGCGCCGCCGTCGCCGGCCGACACCACGGTGGTGGTGCACTGGTGTGCCACCAGCTCGTCGGCCGGGATGCCGATGGCCGAACCGAAGGGGTAGGTGTGGGCGTGCAGGTCGATCAGGCCGGGCGTGACCAGCTTGCCGCTGGCATCCATCACGCGGTTGGCACGCTCGGGCGCGATGCTGGGCTCCACCGCTTCGATCAAGCCATAGCGCAGCCGATGTCGCGCTTGCCGCGCAGGCCCTGGCTGGGGTCCAGCACGTCGGCGTTGCGCAGCAGCAGGTCGAACTTGTCGTTCGGGCCCATGGCGGCATGGGCCAGGCCGGGCAGGTTGCCCGCGGCGGCCAGGGCGGCCAGTGAGCCGCTGCAGATCAGGAAGTCGCGGCGTTGCGTGCGGTCCTTCGTGTCCCCTTGTGGTGCCTTTCGGCTCAGGCCTTGCAGCGGGTGACTTGCAGCGGGTGCCTTGCAAGATTCGCCCGCACTACAACACAGCCAGCCCAGCCGCCGCCATAGCGAAATACGCCTACGCGATGGGCCCTCTGCGTCAACGCGGAGTCGGCGCCGCAGGCCGGTCGGTCGCGATGGCTCGCAACTCGGCAGCCACCCGGGTGGACCCGGCCAGCGGCTGGCGGCGCCCAGGACAAGCCCGATTCTTCAGCAGTTTCATGCCGTAGACTGGATGAGATGCGGGATGGAATCTTCGTCAGCTATTCCCACGCAGACCGAGATTGGCTCGGTCAGTTGCAGCACGTCCTGAAGAGTTTGCCGGACGCCATCAGGGTCGACGCGTGGGACGACACGCGCATCGCGCCCGGGTCGCGCTGGCAAGGTGAAATCAAAGAAGCTCTGGACACCGCCGCGGTTGCGGTGCTGCTGCTGAGCCCGGCGTTCTTCCGCTCGGAATTCATCAGCGCGCATGAGCTGCCGGAAGTCATTGGGGCTGCCGGCAGAGGCGAGCTGGTGATTCTGCCGCTGGTCGTCGCGGCCTGCGAGCATTCACCCGTCACGGCGACCTACCAATCGGTTCATGACCCGGCCGTGCCTCTGGGTTCGCTCGACGAAGCCGGGCGCAACCGGGTCTGGCAACGTCTGGCCGCCTGCCTGAACGACGTTGCCGAGACGATCACCGACGAGACCCGGATCGGCGCCGAAATCGTTCGCCTCAGCCGTGACGTCGCGGCTTCACCCGATGTGGCGCACGTGCTCGACAAGATGGCGAGCGCCAAGAAAGATCCGGCGTTTGAAGGCAACGAGAAGTTGCGCGAGAACACCCTGGTGTTTCTCGAAGGCCAGCGGTGCCAGGCCACGGCGACACGGCTGATGGAAGAGATCAAACGGCCGGATCTCGTCCCGGCCCGCAGCAAAGCGGTGGTGCGAATGCTCGAGCAGGTCGCCAAGGACGAGGAGCGCGCGCTGCGTCGCGCTACCGAATTGACACAGGATTTCGCTGACCAGGCCTTGGCGATGCTCAGGCAAGCCAAGGCTGGCGGCACCGGTCAACCCTGAGCCGCACCGCCGGCCGCGATCTCGGCCACTTCGGCCCGATGAGGTTCGAGGAAGACTGACACGCAGGCCAACCTGCCGGTCGACCCGTGCCGTCGACGCCCGCTGTCCGGACACTGGGTCGGCATTCTCAGCGGGGGCCGGCACGTGCCATGTCGCAATACCGCGCCGCGACATTCCGACAGGCTTTGTCGCCGAAAGCATCCCGACTCGCCGAATCCCCGCTCACTCCACCGTCACGCTCTTGGCCAGGTTGCGTGGCTTGTCGACATCCGTCCCTCGCGCGCACGCCGTGTGATAGGCCAGCAATTGCAGCGGCACGACGTGCAGGATCGGTGACAGCGCGCCGTAGTGCTCGGGCATGCGGATGACGTGTACGCCGGGCTCGGGCTCGATGTGCGTGTCGCTGTCGGCAAACACGTAGAGCTGGCCGCCGCGGGCGCGCACCTCCTGCAGGTTGCTCTTGAGCTTTTCCAGCAGCGCGTCGTTGGGCGCCACGGTGACCACCGGCATCTGGTCGGTGACGAGGGCCAGCGGGCCGTGCTTGAGTTCGCCCGCGGGGTAGGCCTCGGCGTGGATGTAGCTGATCTCCTTGAGCTTGAGCGCGCCTTCCATGGCAATCGGATAGTGCAGCCCGCGTCCCAGGAAGAGGGCGTTTTCCTTGCGCGCGAAGTCTTCGCTCCAGGCAATGATCTGCGGCTCCAGCGCCAGCACCGACTGCAGCGCCACGGGCAGGTGGCGCAGCGCCTTCAGGTGCTCGGCCTCTTGCGCCTCACTCAAGCGCCCGCGCACCTGGGCCAGCGCCAGCGTCAGCAGGTACAGGCCGGCCAGTTGCGTGGTGAAGGCCTTGGTGCTGGCAACGCCGATCTCGACCCCGGCGCGCGTGATGTAGGCCAGTTCGCATTCGCGCACCATGGCGCTGGTGGCCACATTGCAGATCGTCAGCGTGTGCTTCATGCCCAGGCTGCGCGCATGCTTGAGTGCGGCCAGTGTGTCGGCGGTTTCGCCGCTTTGCGTGATCGTCACCACCAGCGTGCGCGGGTCGGGCACGCTGTCGCGGTAGCGGTACTCGCTGGCCACTTCCACCGTGGTCGGGATGGCGGCGATGCTCTCCAGCCAGTAGCGCGCCGTGCTGCCGCTGTAGTAGCTGGTGCCGCAGGCCAGGATCAGCACGCGGTCGATGTCCTTGAAGATGCGGTGCGCGCCGTCGCCGAAGAGCTCCGGGCTGATGGCTTCGACGCCTTCGAGCGTGTCGGCCAGCGCCCGTGGCTGCTCGAAGATTTCCTTCTGCATGTAGTGGCGGTAGGGGCCCAGCTCGGCCGCACCGCTGTGCGCGTGCACGGTGCGCACCGCTCGCTCGACCGGCAGGTAGCGCCCTTCGGGGCCCTGCGCGCCGACGCTGGTGATCCAGTAGCGGCCGAGCTGCAGGTCGACCACGTCGCCTTCTTCGAGGTAGACGATCTGGCTCGTCACGCCGGCCAGGGCCATGGCGTCGGAAGCCAGGAAGTTCTCGCCCCCGCCCTGCTCACCCACGCCCAGCACCAGCGGCGAGCCCTGGCGCGCGCCGACCACGCGCAGCGGCTCGTCGCGGCAGAAGACGGCGATGGCGTAGGCACCGCGCAGGCGCGGCAGCGCGCGCTGCACGGCGTCGAGCAGGTCACCGTCGTACAGGCTGTGCACGAGGTGGGCGATGACCTCGGTGTCGGTCTGGCTGTTGAAAACGTAGCCCCGCTGGCGCAACTCGGCGCGCAGCTCGTCGTGGTTTTCGATGATGCCGTTGTGCACCAGCGCCACGCGGCCACTGGCAGCTTCCCTGGCACCCGGGCCGGCAGAGAAGTGCGGGTGCGCGTTGTGCACCGCCGGCGCACCGTGGGTGGCCCAGCGCGTGTGGGCGATGCCGGTGGTGGCCTGGATGCCGTCGGCGGCCACGCTGGCTTCAAGCTCGGCCACGCGCGACGTGCTGCGCGCACGCCGCAGTTCGCCGCCCTGGTGCACGGCCACGCCGCAGGAGTCGTAGCCCCGGTATTCGAGCCGCTTGAGGCCCTCGAGCAGGATGGGGACGATGTTGCGGGTGCTGACGGCGCCGACGATGCCACACATGGTTGATGTTTCCTTTCGGTCTCGAAGTCGCGGATGCTAGGCTGGGTGACATGACGCTTTGCGTCAATTTATGCCGCATGAATGGCCAAATGTTCCAACAGAATTTAGATTTGGAATTTACGACTTTCGATATTCATGATTGCGATTGATAATTTCACCATGGAACTCGATGCTACCGATATTCGCCTGCTGGACCTGCTGCAAACCGATGCCTCGGTGTCCAACCAGGAACTGGCCGAGCGTGCGCACACCTCACCGGCCACGGCCCTGCGGCGCGTGCGCCGACTCGTCGATGAAGGGGTTATCGAACGGCGTGTGGCGCTTCTGAACCCCCATCGGCTGGGCGAGGGCCTGACGGCGCTGGTCGAGATCTCGCTCGACCGCCAGAGCGCGGAGCATCTGCAGGCCTTTGAGCAGCGCGCGGTGGCCGAAGCGGCGGTGCAGCAGTGCTACCGAGTCTCGCCGGGGCCGGACTTCATGCTCGTGTTGCAAGTCCGGGACATGCCGGCCTATCACGCGCTGGTGCAGCGGCTGTTCACGCAAGACGCCAACGTGCGCAACGTGAAGGCCTTCTTCAGCGTCAAACGGGCGAAGTTCGAGCCGCGGCACACTTTGCCGGCAGCGGCCGCCGCATCAGGCAGGCCCGAGCCGGTGACCTGAAAAGGCGGCCCGCAGGCCGCCCGGAGCTCGATCGCGAAGACGAAGCTTCAGTCGGCGCGGCGGCGCTGCACGGCGCCACCCATGCCCACCAGACCGACCAGCATCAGGACCCAGGTGCCGGCCTCGGGCACGGCGGTGACCAGGTTCCAGCCCATGACGTCAAAGGCCGTCAGGTCGCGCGCCGTCGCGTCGTAGCTCTGGCCCCGGCCCACGAATGCGCGCATGAGGTTGACTTCGTTGGGGCCGAAGTGGCTGGCCTGCCAGCCGTCGCCATGCGTGGCGCCGGTCGAAAAGGAGGTGATCGAGGTGGCGCCGCCGTTGATCGAGAAGTACGGGCTGCCACCCACGCGCACGTCCATCTGGCCTGCGGCCGAGAAGCGGAACAGGTCGAGCGGTTCGTACCACCAGTCGGTTTCGAAGCGGCCCACCGTGTTGAGCAGGCCGCAGGCGTTGGCGGGGCCGGCACAGAAATCGATGTCGTCGACGCCCGAGATGAAACCCAGCGCGTGGCCGATTTCGTGTTCGGCCACGGTGATGAAGTCAGTCAGCCCGGCCGGCACCTGCCCGTTGGCGTCGCGCGCGTAGGCGAAGGTGTTGGCGAAGGCGTTGGCAAACTGGATCGTGCCATCGGGGTTGGCGGCGTTGGTGTTCACCGGCAGCCCCACCGCCTTGGCGTTGGCCGTCGTCAGGCCCAGCAGGGTGTTGTTGGTCGAGCCGTCGTTGTCCAGGCGCGAGCTCAGGTCGCCTTGCGTGGCCAGGAAGCTGAGCGCCGGGCCGGTCTGCAGGTTGGCCACCGCCGTGGCGTCGGCAGCGCTCGTGGCGTCGCTGATCAGCGCGCTGCGCAAGGTGCTGTAGTTCGCGGTGGTGAAATTCGAGCCCGTGCTGCCCAGCACGTTCGTGGGCAGATCGGCAAAAGCGATGTTGACGTAGACGGTGACGCTGTCGGTCAACTTGCTCGACCAGTAGTTGCCGGCAGACTGGAAGGCCGACAGCTGCAAGGCACTCATCGGCGTGGTGCCGATGTCCCTGAACTGGAAAGTTACGGCCTGTGCGGCCGGAGCCGCAGCCAGGGTGGACACGGCCAGTGCCAGGGCGCCGAGCGAGCGCCGCAGATGATGTCGGTGTGCCAAGCGTTGACTCCGGTCGGTTGAGGGCGACGCAGGCCACCTGGCGGCGTCTGAACTGGGCTGGCCTGGATGTTCGGGCCTGGCGCCCGAAAAGTGAAGCCGGCGCCCCTGCCTTAGGGGGGTGGGCCTGCCCGAGGATCACGCGGCCTTGAGCACCGCCAGCCCCTTGAGGTACTCGCCCTCGGGGAATTCCATCGTCGTGGGGTGATCGCACGCGCCCTCCAGGCGCTGCAGGATGGCGCCGTCGGCACCCGCATCGGCAGCGGCGCCGGCCACGATCTTGTGAAACAGGTCGGCGTTGATGCCGCCGCTGCAGCTGAAGGTCAGCAGCAGGCCGCCCGGGGCCAGCAGCTTGAAGGCCAGGCGGTTGATGTCCTTGTAGGCGCGCGCGGCGCGTTCGGCGTGGGCTGCCGTGGGCGCGAACTTGGGCGGGTCGAGCACGATGGCGTCGAAGTGGCGGCCGGCCTCCAGGCTGGCGCGCAGGAAGGCGTTGACGTCGGCGTCGTGGCAGGTGCTGGCCGCGGCGGCAAAGCCGTTGAGCTGCACGTGGGCCTGCAGGCGCTGCAGCGCCGGGGCCGATGAATCGACGCTGGTGACGTGCTCGGCGCCGCCGGCCAGTGCCGCCACCGTGAAGCCGCCGGTGTAGCAGTAGCCGTTGAGCACCTGCTTCAGGCCGAGCTGGCGCACCCAGCGCGAAAACGCCAGCCGGTTGTCGCGCTGGTCGAGGTAGAAACCGGTCTTGTGGCCCTGCGCCACGTCCAACGTCAGCTGCCAGGCGTGTTCACCGATCTGCACCGTGGTGTCGCCGTCGCCGCGCAGCCAGCCGGTGTGCAGCGGCAGGCCTTCGAGCTCGCGCACGCTGGCGTCCGAACGCTCGTACAGGCGCTGCGCCCCGGTGGCGACCAGCAGCAGATCGGCCAGCGTGGCCTTCCAGCGCTCACTGCCGGCAGACAGGAACTGCGCACTCAGCACGTCGCCATAGCGGTCCACCACCAGGCCGGGCAGGCCGTCGGCTTCGCCGTGCACGAGACGCAATCCGGTGCTGGCGATGGGCAGGCGCGCGCGCAGCGCCACGGCGCGTTCGATGCGGCGCTGCAGGAAAGCCGCATCGATGCGTTCGGCCTCGTCGAAGCTCCAGACGCGCACGCGGATGCTGCTGCTGCCGCTGTAGGCGCCCCAGGCCAGGAAGCTGCCATCGGCGGCTTCGACGCGCACGGTTTCGCCGGCGTCGGCCTTGCCGCGGGCCACGCTGCCGGCAAACACCCAGGGGTGGCGGCGTTGCAGCGAACGTTCTTTGCCCGGCAGCAGGCGGATCGATTTCATGGCCCGCATTCTCGCCCTGGCGTCAGCGCCCGCCGGGTGCAGCCGGCGCATGGCGCGGCACCGCTGCCGCCCGAGCTGCTAGTACTCCAACCCACAGATTTCGAGACATTAAAACGCGTCTTCGTCCACCATGCGTCGTTGCAAATCCTCGCGATACCAGAAGGTATCGCTGTGGTTTGCGCCTAGCCTGGCGAACGAATCCATCGTTTTCAACTTGTCTCGAAACCTATGGGTTGGAGCACTAGTCGCCGCTCTTGCGCCGCGCCCGCGGGTGCGCCGCGTCGTAGACCTTGGCCAGGTGCTGGTGGTCGAGCTTGGTGTAGACCTGCGTCGTGCTGATGCTGGCGTG
>JANMVM010000079.1:0-2039 GCA_031392695.1 Rubrivivax sp. | reverse complement strand
ATGTACCCGGCGTACCGCCTCTTCCTCATCCTTGTCGGCTTCGGCACCTGCCTGGCGCTGGCGGGCTGGCTCAAGTACACGACCAGCGGCATGCACACGCGTGCCGTCAGCCAGCAACCGCACGTGGCCCGCATGATGGGTGTCAACACCGACCGCCTGAGCCTGCTTGTGGTCTGCCTGGGCACCGGCTTCGCCGGGCTGGCCGGCGCACTGGCGGGGCCCTACCTGTCGGTCGACCCCGGCATGGGCGCCAACATCCTCATCAGTTGCCTGATCGTGGTCGTCGTCGGCGGCCTGGGCAGCATCGGGGGGGCCATCGCCGCGGCGCTGGTCTACGGCTTCATCCAGGTCATCGGCACGGTGCTGTTTCCGTCGCTCGCCGTGCTGGCGCCGTACCTGCTGCTGTTCGTGGTGCTGCTGTGGCGTCCGCAGGGCTTGGGCCGCGGTCGAGTGGCCTGATGAGCGCCGCTGTGCCGATGGCCGCCACACTGCCGCGAACAGCTGCGGGCAACACGCGGCTGCGCTGGTTGCTGATCTGGATTGCCATCACCGCCGTCGGCCTCTTCGTGCCGCTGGTGCTGAAGAATTCTTTCCAGCTCGGTCTGCTCATCAACGGCCTGGTGCTCGGCGTGGCCGCCATCGGCATCGGCTTTCTGATGTACCAGTGCGGGCTGGTGATGTTCGGCGTGGCCGCCTTCATCGGCCTGCCGGCCTACCTGCTGGGCATCCTGACGATGCAGTTCGGCATCGGTCTGAACAGCGCAGTCGTCCTGAGCCTGCTGGCCAGCACGGCGTTTGCGCTCTTTGCCGGTGCGCTGGTCGTGCGTGCCCGGCCATTGCCGTTCGCGATGCTGACGCTGGCGCTGGCGCAGATGCTGAAGTCGGCATCTACGCTGCAGACGATGCGCCCGGTGACCGGCGGCGACGATGGCCTGACGATGAACTTCGTCGGCACCTTCGTCGGTCTGACGCAGTCGCAACTCTCCAAGGCCGCGACTTTTTGGCCGCTGGCCTGGATCGCTTTGTGCGTGGTGGTGCTGATCGCCTGGAGCGCCGCCAATTCGCGCTTCGGCCAGGTGCTTCGCGCCACGCAAGCCAACGAGGAGCGCATGCGCTTCTCGGGCTTCGATACCTACCTGCCGCGGCTCGCGGCCTTCGTGCTGGCCAGCTTCATCGTCAGCATCGCCGGCCTGCTGATGGCGCTGAACTCGGCCTTCGCGTCGCCCGAGTTGCTGGACTTCGCGACCGGCGGCCACGCGCTGGTGGCGATGCTGGTCGGCGGCGGCGCCACCGTCGGCGGGCCGCTGCTCGGCGCGCTGCTCTACACCTGGGGCCAGGACGCGTTCGGCGCCACCGGCTACCTGGAACTGCTGACCGGCATCGCCGTGGTCGTGATGATCGCCGCCTTCCCGCAGGGCGCGATGGGCGCGCTGCTGAAACTTTGGCCACGCCGCTAGATGCTGCGCGTCGAAGACCTCAGCGTCAGCTACGGCAGCGTGCAGGCGCTCGATGGCGTCAACCTGGAAGTGTCGGCGCGGGGTGTGCTGCACGGCATCATCGGCCCCAACGGCGCCGGCAAGAGCACGCTGATGGACGCCATCACCGGCCGCCGCAAGCCGACGCGCGGCCGGGTGTTCGTCGACGGGCACGACATCACGCAGCGCAGCGTCACCTGGCGCCGGCGCGCGGGCATGTCGCGCTCGTTCCAGCGCACCAGTATTTTCCCCGGCCTCACGGTGCGCGAGCAACTGGAACTGGTCGCCTCGCAGCTGCGCGAGCCCGACCTCGACGAGATCGTCGACGCCTTCGAACTGCGCGCCGCGCTTGACGAGCCGGCAGACAGCATCGCCTACGGCGACCAGCGCCGCGTCGACATCGCGCTGGCCATGATCGGCAAGCCGAGCCTGATGCTGCTCGATGAGCCCGCCGCCGGCCTGTCCACTGCCGAGACGGTGGCGCTGTTCGAGCACCTCGTGAAACTGGTGCGCCACCGCGGCGTGACGGCACTGGTGGTCGAGCACGACGTCGATGCGGTCTTC
>JANMVM010000020.1:0-11245 GCA_031392695.1 Rubrivivax sp. | reverse complement strand
CAGCGCGGCCATCTCGGCGGCGCTGGCCTGCAAGGCAAGCGTGGCCAGGAACGGGATCGCCAGCCGGCTGAGCATGGAGCCGAAGTTGGAAACGGCTTCGGCTGCCAGCACGCGGCGCAGGTCGGGGACGGGCATGGCCGCATTGTCACGGGGCCCACAATCATGGGCTCTTCGCGCGCCCACCATGAACCCCGGTTTCCTCTACGCCACCGCCGCCTTCTCGATCTGGGGCCTGTTCCCGCTGTACTTCCGCCTGATCCCGGACGTGGCGCCATTCGAAGTGGTGCTGCAGCGCTCGCTGTGGTCGCTGCTGTTCCTGGCAGCGCTGCTCACGGGCCTGAAGCGCTGGGGCTGGCTGGCGCAGGTGTGGGCGCAACCGCGCAAGCTGCCGCTCTTCTTCTTCAGCGCGCTGCTGCTGGCGACCAACTGGATGATCTATGTCTACGCCATCCAGACGCACCGGGTGGTGGAGGCCAGCCTTGGCTACTTCATCAACCCGCTGGTCAACGTGCTGCTGGGTGTGCTGGTGCTGCGCGAACGGCTGGGCGTGGTGAAGTGGATCGCGGTGGCGCTGGCGGCCTTCGGCGTCGCATGGCTGACCTGGCAACTGGCGCAACTGCCGTGGATCGCGCTCGTGCTGGCGATGAGCTTCGGCGTCTACGGGCTGGTGCGCAAGACCTCGACGCTGGGCGCGCTGGAAGGCCTGGCGCTGGAAACCATGCTGCTGGCGCCGCTGGTGCTGCCGCTGCTGCTGTGGTGGACCTTCACGCAGCACGGCGTCTGGGCGCAGGGCGACCTGGGCCAGGCCGGCTTGCTGGTGCTGTCGGGGCCTTTGAGCGCACTGCCGCTGCTCTTTTTCGCGATGGGTGCGCGGCGGCTGCCGCTGGCCACCGTGGGCCTGGTGCAGTACCTGTCGCCCACCATCCAGTTGCTGCTGGGGGTGTGGGTGTTCCACGAACCCTTCAGCAGCGGCCGGCTGGTGGGCTTTGGCTTCATCTGGGCGGCGCTGGCACTGGTCAGCGCCGAGGCCATCCTTCTGGGCCTGCGCGCCTCGGCTGTGACGGCTATGCCGGCTGTTCCGCCGCCAACACCAGCGCCGCCGCGTTGACCACCGCCGCGATGCGGCCGATGTCGCGCAGCTGCTGCGTCGTCCAGCCTTCCTTCTTCAGCAGGCCGTAGTGGCTCTGGACGCAGAAGTGGCACTTGCCGACAATCGACGCGGCCAGCGCGTAGGCCTCGAACTGGGCCTTGCTGACGCCGCCGTGGCTGGCGTAGGCGTTCATGCGCAGCTCGGGCCGCGCCGTCTTCAGGTCTTCGTCGTCGGCCATCTCGACGAAGGGGTACCAGACGTTGTTCATGCCCATCAGCGTCGCCGCGGTCAGCGCAGCAAAGCCTTCGGCCGGCGGCACCGCAGCCTTGAAGACCTGCACCAGAAACGTGCTCTTGGCCGCGAAGGCGCTGGCCAGCGCCACCGCGATCGCGTCCCCGGGCGCCAGGCTGCTGCGCGCGATGACACCGTCCAGGTTCAGGCGGATGTCCTTCGCATGCTCGGGCATGCGGTCCTTGATGGCGTTGAGGAATTCCATTGCTCGCTCCTTACAGCAGAGTTGAGAAGTGACGCTCTTTCAGAGCGTCGTGCCGCCGACGGCGCGGTTGCACGGGCACAGCTCGTCGGTCTGCAGGCCGTCGAGGATGCGCAGCACCTCGTCGGGGTTGCGGCCGACGTTGAGGTTGTTGACGCTGACGTGCTGGATCACGTTGTCGGGGTCGACGATGAAGGTCGCGCGCAGCGCCACGCCTTCGGCGGCGTCACGCACGCCCAGCATGTCGACCAGGCTGCCGCGGCTGTCGCCGAAGCTCCAGTGGCCGAGCTTGCTCAGGTCCTTGTGGTCGCGGCGCCAGCCGAGCTTGCTGAATTCGTTGTCGGTGCTGCCGCCCATGAGCACGGCGTCGCGCTCGGCGAACTGGCGCGCCAGCTTGTCGAAAGCCACGATCTCGGTCGGGCAGACGAAGGTGAAGTCCTTGGGCCAGAAGTAGATGACCTTCCACTTGCCGGGGAAGCTCTTCTCGGTGATCGCCTCGAAGGCCGAGACGCCGTTTTCTTCGTGCTGGTTGAAGCCGGGCTTGACGCCGGTGACGTGAAAGGCTTCGAGTTTCTGACCGATGGTCTTCATGGTGTGTTCCTGCTGAGGGTTGGGGTTGCGGATATCGACGGAAGCTATCGGCGCTTCCATGGGGATAGATTCTTTACTATCGAACGAGCGCGCGCGATTGGCATTGCCTAAAGCGCGGATAGCATCCCGGCCATGAACACCGCCTCGCTCCCCACCCCCACCGCGCTGCTGGACGAAAGCCGCATGCTGCACAACATCCGGCGCATGCAGTCGCGCATCACGGCCTTGGGCGCGCGGCTGCGGCCGCACGTCAAGACCGCCAAGTGCCTGGCGGTGGCGCAGCAGCAACTGGCCGCCGGCGCCCGGGGCATCACGGTGTCGACGCTGAAGGAGGCCGAGGTTTTCTTCGACGCCGGCATCCACGACATCCTGTACGCCGTGTGCATCGCGCCGCCCAAGCTGGCGCAGGTGCGGGCGCTGCGCGAACGCGGCTGTGCGCTGACGATCGTCGTCGACTCGGTGGCCGCGGCGCAGGCCGTGGTTGCCGAAGGCCGCTCGGCGCAGCACGCCTTCGACGTGATGATCGAAGTCGACACCGACGGCCACCGCGCCGGCGTGCTGCCCGATGCCGAATTGCTGTTGCAGGTGGGCCGCACGCTGCACGAAGGCGGCGCCGCGCTCAAGGGCGTGATGACCCATGCCGGTGCATCCTACGAGTGCCGCACGCCCGAGACCTTGGTGGCGATGGCCGAGCAGGAACGCAGCCGCTGCGTGCGCGCGGCCGAGCGGCTGCGCGCAGCCGGCCTGCCCTGCCCCGAAGTCAGCGTCGGCAGCACACCCACCGCACTGTCGGCGCAGCACCTCGAAGGCGTGACCGAGGTGCGCGCCGGCGTCTACATCTTCCACGACCTGGTGATGCACGGCGTGGGTGTGTGCAGCAGCGACGAGATCGCGCTGTCGGTGCTTTGCACCGTGATCGGCCACCAGATCGAAAAGGGCTGGGTGCTCGTGGACGCCGGCTGGATGGCGATGAGCCGCGACCGCGGCGTGCCCGACCTGCCCGTGGACCATGGTTACGGTGCGGTGTGCGACGACGAGGGGCGGCTCATCGAAGGCCTGATCATGGCCAGCGCCAACCAGGAGCATGGCATCCTGTCGTGGCGCGACGGACACGTCGACTCCAGCCTGCCGGACCGCTTCCCGGTCGGCAAGCGGCTGCGCATCCTGCCCAACCACGCCTGCGCCACGGCAGCGCAGTTCCCGGCCTACGACGTGCTGGGCGTCGACGGCGCGCTGCACCGCTGGGACCGCTTCTACGGCTGGTGAGACCGCAGCGGGTTCAGTCGATGACTTCGGGCCACGCGGTGTGGAACCACTGGCCTGCCGGCTTGTCGATGCGCTCATACGTGTGGGCACCGAAGAAATCACGCTGCGCCTGCAGCAGGTTGGCCGGCAGGCGCTCGCAGCGGTAGCTGTCGTAGTAGCTCAGCGATGCGCTCATCGCCGGCACCGCGATGCCGTGGCTCACGGCCAGCGCGACGACGCCGCGCCAGGCCTGTTGGCTGCGGCCCAGCACACCCTGGAAGAAAGGCGCCAGCATCAGGTTGCCCAAGGCCGGGTCGGCCCGGTAGGCCTCGGTGATGTGGGCCAGAAACCGGGCGCGGATGATGCAGCCGCCACGCCAGATGCTGGCGATGCCGCCCAGGTCCAGCGCCCAGGCCTTCTTCTCGCTCATCGTGCGCATCAGGTCCAGGCCTTGGGCATAACTGATGACCTTGGAGGCATAGAGCGCGTCGTGGACCATCGCCACCAGCTCACGCTGGCTCATCGACAGCTTGCCCGATGGCCCGTGCAGCACCTTGCTGGCGGCCACCCGCGCGGCTTTCATCGACGACAGCACGCGGGCCTCGACGGCGGCGTTGATGGTGCTGACCACGACGGCGTTCTCGGCCGCGTTGATCAGCGTCCACTGCCCGGTCCCCTTCTGCCCGGCCTTGTCCAGGATCAGCTCGACCACCGGCTGCGCGGTCTCGGGGTCACGCTGGCGCAGCGCCTTGGCCGTGATCTGGATCAGGTAGCTCTGCAGATCGCCCTGGTTCCAGCGCTCGAAGACATCGGCCATCTCGTCGTTGCCCATGCCGGCGGCCTTGAACAGGGCGTAGGCCTCGCAGATGAGCTGCATGTCGCCGTACTCGATGCCGTTGTGCACCATCTTCACGTAATGGCCGGCGCCGCCAGGGCCGATGTGCATGACACAGGGCTGGCCCTGGACCTTGGCGGCGATGCTCTCGAAGATCGGCTTCATCACCGCCCAGGTGCTGGCCGGTCCGCCGGGCATGATCGACGGGCCCTTGCGCGCGCCCTCCTCGCCGCCGGATACGCCGGCACCGACGAAGCGCAAGCCCAGCGGCGTGAGCCAGGCGTCGCGGCGCTCGGTGTCGGTGTACAGGCTGTTGCCGCCGTCGATGACGATGTCGTCCTGGTCCAGCAGCGGGATCAGCTGCTCGATCACCGCGTCCACCGCGGCACCAGCCTTGACCATCAACATGATTTTGCGCGGCCGCTCCAGGCTGGCCACGAAGTCCTGCAAGGTGCGCGTGCCCAAGATGCGCTTGCCCGGGTGCGCGGCGACGAAGGTGTCGGTGACCTCGGTGCTGCGGTTGAACACGCTGACGCCGAAGCCGCGGCTTTCCACGTTGAGCACGAGGTTCTGGCCCATCACGGCCAGGCCGATGAGGCCGAAGGGGTTGCTCAAGAAGCTCTCCTGGTGGGTGGTGATGCAGATCGACGCGCCGGCCGTCACGGCACCGCGTGGCCCATGCTGGCCTGCCAGATGCGGTACCAGTCTTCGGCGCTCATCTTCACCTGCAGCGCCGCCACCGCCTCCTGCAAGGCCTGCAGCCGGCCCGAGCCGGTGATCGGCCATGGCCTGGACGGGTGGCGCAGGATCCAGGCAAAGGCCATCGTGGCCACCGACACGCCCTGCGCCTGGCCCTGTTCGGCGAGCTCGGCGTGGACGCGCCGCACCTGTTCGTCGGCGCCGCTGAACAGACGTCCACGGCCCAGCGGCGACCAGATCATGGGCCGGATGCCGAGGTCGACGCACTGCTCCAGCGTGCCGTCGGCCAGCGCCTTCATCTGCAGCGGCGAGAACTCGATCTGCTGCGTGGCCAGCGGGTGGCGCTTGCGCAGCAGCGCCAGCTGCCCCGGGCTGTGGTTGGAGACGCCGAAGTGCAGCACCTTGCCGGCGGCCAGCAGGTGGCGGAAGGTGTCGGCCAGTTCGTCGGGGTCCATCAGCAGATCGGGCCGGTGGATCAGCAGCAGGTCGATGCGGTCAGTGCGCAGTGCGCGCAGCGACTGCTCCACGCTGGCCACCACGTGGGCGCGCGAGCTGTCGTAGGAGTTGATGCGGTGCGCCGGCCGCGCGGGGTGTGCCAGCTTGATGCCGCACTTGGTGACCAGCTGAATGCGCTGGCGCAGCGCCGGCGCGCGGGCCAGGGCCTCGCCGAACTGTGCCTCGACGGCGTAGCCGCCGTAGATGTCGGCGTGGTCGAAACTGCTGATGCCCAGGTCCAGCGCCTGCTCGATCCAGCGCAGCGTGGCTGCCGTGTCCAGGCCCCACTCGTTGAGCCGCCACAGGCCCGCGACGACGGGCGACAAACGCAGCCCGGCTGCGCGCTGGGGGGTGCCTGCGTTCATGACGTCTTGCGGTGACGTTGCTGCGCCAGCAAAGGGACCTGCCGGTTGCGCCGGTTGCGCCAGACGCGGTAGCCCGCTTCGTTGCGATGCAGACCGTCGGTGAACAAGCCGGGGATCAACTGGCCTTCACGCTCCAGGAAGGCAGCGTGCAGGTCGAGCAGGCCCAGGCCGCCGGCGGCCTGCGGCAGCAGCCGCGGCAGGACATGCTCCAACCGGTCGCCGGAAGTCCCCATGTTCATGGCCCGGTTGGCACCGGCCGCCGGGCCGAAGGATTGGTCCCACAGCTCGGCGCCGAATCGCTGGCCCTGTTGCCAGGGACATTCGCGCCAGGACCAGAAGTCGGTGATGGAGTCGCCCAGGAAGTCTGCGCTGGCGTTGCCGCACAGGCAGCGGCCAGCAACAGGGCCTCGACGCTGGCCCGACCATGGTTCATGCGCGATCTCCGGAAGCCGCCTCTGGGACAAGCATCGTACCCGTGGCCTGCGGGTGTGCCGGGGCGCACCCTGAAGGCCACCGCTACAGCCTGGCCGCCCGCCGGCGCCGGTTCCGGTACCGGCCAGCCCACCGAACGAGCGGTTCGGCTGCCAGCGGGATCGGCAGGACAGCGGGTCAAGTCGCTGCGGTGCGTCGCGGCCGGTGCGCCACCAGCACGGCAACACCCAGCCCCATCAACAGCCAGGTGGCGGGCTCGGGCACCTGCGGCAGCACGCCGCCCGCACCGTACAGCGTGCCCGAGCCGGCGCTGACGGTGAAGTTGCTCACCGGCTGGCCCGCCGCGGTGAAGACGTCGATGCCGCTCATGCGCGCACTGCTGATAAAGGACACGTCACCGGCGCTGGCCGTCAGCAGGCCCGCGCTGGACGACGGCAGCGACGCCGCCCACAGGCCGTAGGAGACATCGAACGCGGTGCCGAAAACCATCGGTATGTCGATGAAGAAGGTGGTGCTGCCGGCGACGTTCAAGCCATTGGCGAGGTCGCCGGTGACCGTCATGCCCGGCAGCGTTGCGACGTAGCCGCCCGGCTTGTAGAAGCTGATCGTGCCGCGGCTGTTCTGGATGCGGAAGGCGAGGAAATTCGGCCCGTTGCCGACTGAGTAGAAGAAGGCCAGCTGGCTGTCGGTGCGGCCGACATTGAACAGCGAACCGTCCACCGTGAAGGTCGGACGGAAGATGCCACCACCCGCTGCGCCAGCGAAGGTCATGGTCTCGATCTGGCGACCGAAGGCCTGCGAGCCCGACACGGTGGCTGAGTCGGTGTTGCCGTTGTAGCTGGCGGCGGCGCTGGCGCCCAGGTCGCCATAGCCCGCGCGCCCTGCGGCTGAGCCGACGAAGGACCGTATGTCACCCGGTTGCCCAAAACCCACCGCCAAGGTGGCGGCCACCTGCACCGAGCCGCTGGTGGCGGTGGCCAGGCGTGAATCGATGCCCACGCCGCAGCCGCTGTCGGTGGGCAGGCCGACCTGGAATCCACCCAGGAAGTTGGCCGCGCGCGGGTCGGGCCCGAAGGTGGCGCAGGCAAAGGGCGGCGCCCCGGGAGGCGCCGCCGACGCACCGCCGGCGGTCAAGGCGTAGCTCTCCAGACCGGGCGCGGCATGGGCTGGCACCCAGGCAGCAAGGGCCAGGCTCAGGCAAAGGGTCGACAGACGCAGGGCGTGCATGGGATCCTCCAAGGCAACGAGGCCGTGACACCGACTATGCACCCCTTGGCCGCCAATGGGTCGCCCAGGGCACCCCCTACATCGCGGGAGCCGCTGCCTCAGCGCAGATCGCCCGCCAGGCTGGCCAGCGTCTGCGCACAGATGCTGGCGTGGACGGGGTAGTGGGTGTGGTCGCAGCCGATCTTCACCGCCGCGCCGGCGCGGACGGCTTCTCGCTGCGCGGTGTTGAATTCAAACCTGACGAAGTGGACGGCCGATGTCTTCTCGGCGTTTTCGCGGTCCATGTCTTCATCGGCGATGGCGTAGACGCGGACGTAGCCTTCGACCTCGACGAACATGCGGTCCTCGATGCCGATCAGTCGCGCCAGTTCACGCTTGCGTTCGTGTTCGTCGGGGTACTCGATGAGCATCGTCGCCTTCCAGTTGCTGCCCTCGGGCACGAGCGCGGCGTAGGCGTCGATCTCGCTCTGGATGCCGTCATCGTCGAAGATCTTCTCGATGTGCAGCATCTCCTGGATCTGGCGCCGAATGGTGTGCTCGTCCTCGAACTGCAGCGTCAGGTGTTCGCCCAGCTGCACGCTGCGCAGGCGCCGGTGGGCGATGGCTTCGGGCTTGCTGCTCTTGCGGATCTTGGCGTAGGCCTGCAGGGACAGCAGGCTGCCGGCGGTGATGGTGCTCATGTCTTCACTCCAAACTTCAAACCAGGCCGTACGCCATGCGGACCAGGGACAGGGGATGTTGCAGCGCCTGCGCCGGCGTGCCCGCCTGCGCCATGCCCTGCGCGATGTGGTGGCCGGCCAGCGCGCAGTCGCTGCTGATGAAGTCGGGCTCGTCCTTGGCCATGCTCTTGAACACCGGCTTGCCGATCTTCATCGCCACCGGATGGGTCGGCGTCTTCACGCCGTAGGTGCCGGCGTGGCCGCTGCAGCGCTCCACCGTGTTGAGCTTCACCGCCACGGTCTGGCCGATGAGCTTGAACATTTCCTCGGTCTTCTTGCCGATGTTCTGCACCCGGCCGTGGCAGGGGATGTGATAACTGACTTTGCCCAAGGCGGCCTTGAAGTCGATCTTCAAGAGGCCGTCCTTGTGGCGCGCGATCAAGTACTCGAAGGGGTCGAACATCGCCTTCTTGACGAGTTGCGTGTCGGCGTCGTGCGGGAACATCAGCGGCAGCTCCTGCTTGAACATCAGCGTGCAGCTGGGGATGGCGCTGACGATGGCCCAGCCCGCCTTGGCGTAACGCGCCAGCACGGGCATGTTGGCCTGCCAGCTCTTCTCCACCGAATCCAGGTCGCCGAGCTCAAGCTTGGGCATGCCACAGCACTGCTCCTTGTCGACGATCTCGTAGGGAATTTGATTGTGGTCCAGCAGCTTGATCAGATCGGCGCCGATGCCCGGCTCGTTGTAGTTGACGTAGCAGGTGGCGAAGATCGCCACCTTGCCCGGCGTGCGCTGGCCGTTGATGGCCGTGAATTGGGTGTTGTTCATGGCCCGGCCCCAGCGGAAGCGCTGCTCGGCGAGGGTCGGCATCCAGGCGTCGGGGTGGACGCCGAGTCGGCGGTTCATCTGCGAGCGCATGGCCTTGGTCTTGTTGACCGCGTTGACCACGTCGACCACGATCGGGATGCCGGCGAACTGCCCATGCACGTCGGTGCTGGCCAGGAACTTCTCGCTCGCTGCAACATGGCCGTGCCTGTGCTTGATGGCCTTGGCGCGCAGCATCAGGTGCGGGAAGTCCAGCTGCCACGGGTGCGGCGGCGTGTACGGGCACTTGGTCATGTAGCACAGGTCACACAGGTAGCACTGGTCGACGACGCTCCAGTAGGCTTCCTTCTTGATGCCGTGCACCTCGCCGTCGTCGGTGGCGTCGACGAGGTCGAACAGGGTCGGGAAGCTCTGGCACAGGCTGACGCAGCGACGGCAGCCGTGACAGATGTCGAACACGCGCTCCATCTCTGCCAGCGCCAGGCCTTCGTCGTAGAAGTCGGGGTTCTTCCAGTCGATGGGGTGGCGGGTGGGGGCTTCGAGGTTGCCTTCGCGCATGGTGCGGTGCTCGGGTAGGGATACGGTAACGAACAAGGGGCACGAAGCCCCTTGTTCCATGGCGGTGCGGGCCGCTCAGTCGACCAGGGCGTCGAGTGCCTTCTGATAGCGGTTGGCGTGCGAGCGCTCGGCCTTGGCCAGCGTCTCGAACCAGTCGGCGATCTCGTCGAAGCCTTCGTCGCGCGCCTGCTTGGCCATGCCCGGGTACATGTCGGTGTACTCGTGCGTCTCGCCAGCCACCGCGGCGGCCAGGTTCTGGCGGCTGCTGCCGATGGGCAGGCCGGTGGCGGGGTCACCAGAGCCGTTTTCCAGGAATTCCAGATGACCGTGCGCGTGGCCGGTCTCACCTTCGGCGGTGGAGCGGAACAGCATCGCCACGTCGTTCTGGCCTTCCACGTCGGCCTTGTTCGCGAAGTAGAGATAGCGGCGGTTGGCCTGAGATTCGCCAGCGAAGGCGTCCTTCAGGTTTTTTTCGGTTTTCGAACCTTTCAAGCCCATGGGGTGCTCCTGATGTTCAACAGAGGGTCGGGCGCGCGTGCATCGCGGTGCACACGCGCAGCCGGCCGCAACGGTAACAAAGTGGCGCGCAAAGGCCAATGCAAAGCTTCAATGCGGGCCATAGCCTGGCCCCCGAGTGAAGCGGCTGCCCGTGAACCCTCAGCGCAGGCCGAGCAGCCGCAGCGCCAGCTCGTGCAGCCGACTGGCAGGATCGGCCAGCCGGTTGAGCACGGTGAAGTGGTTGGCGCCGGGCACCGTCTCGCACACCGGCACCGCGGTCGGGCCCCAGACATCGCGGATGAGGTGGTTTTGACGCAGGAACTCATCGCTCTCGTCCAGCCCGACGGTGGCGTACAGCTTGGCCCCCTTGGGGCGCGGGAAGAAGGCCGGGCTCAAGCGCGCCACCGCAGCCGGTGTGAGCTGGAGGTCGCCTTGCAGCATCGGCGTGTGGCGCAGCGGCTCCAGGTCGTACAGGCCCGATATCGACAAGGCACCGGCCAGCGGCTGCGCCGGCAGGTCGCCGTCGATTTCCTTCCAGCGGCAGCTCAGCAGCATGGCCGCCAGGTGCCCGCCCGCGGAATGCCCGACGAGAGCGATGCGCGCAGGGTCGCCGCCGTGCTCGGCCGCATGCCGCCACACCCAGGCCACCACGGCCGCCAGTTGGAGTGCGATGTGCTCGATGCTCACCGCCGGGCACAGCGCGTAGTTGGGCACCACCACCATCGCGCCGTCGGCATTGAAGGACGGCGCCACGAAGGAATGGTCCGCCTTGTCCAGCGACCGCCAGTAGCCGCCGTGGATGAAGACCAGCACCGGTGCGCCCGCTTGCGCGGCAGGGAACAGGTCCATGGTCGCGCCGGCGCCGGGGCCGTAGGCCACGTCCAACCGCGCCGCCGGTGCGCCGCGGCGGGCCAGCGCCGAGGCCTGTGCCCAACCGGCCAACACCTGGGCGTGGTCGGGCACACGGGCGCGGTTGTTGTACTGGCCGTCGAGCCAGGTGGGGTCAAGGCGCGGTCGCATGGGCAGGCTCCGAGGGGATCAGGGTGGCGCGACGATATCAAGCGCAGAGCAGCGCGAAATCGAGGCCGGCCGGTGGCGCGTGTCGGTAGCGCGTGTCGGTGGCGCGCGTGCCGGTGATAAACTGCGTGCCTCGTGTGGGGGGGTAGCTCAGCTGGGAGAGCGTCGCGTTCGCAATGCGAAGGTCGGGAGTTCGATCCTCCTCCTCTCCACCA
>JANMVM010000412.1:0-2999 GCA_031392695.1 Rubrivivax sp. | reverse complement strand
CTTGAGGCCCAGGCTGACGCGGTTCTTCTCGGCGTCGAACTTCAGCACCTTGGCCGTCAGCTCCTGACCCACGGTGACCACTTCGCTCGGGTGGCGCACGCGGCGCCAGGCCATGTCGGTGATGTGCAGCAGGCCGTCGATGCCGCCCAGGTCCACGAAGGCACCGTATTCGGTGATGTTCTTGACCACGCCGTGCACGATGGCGCCTTCGGACAGGGTCTCGAGCAGCTTGGCGCGTTCTTCGCCCATCGAAGCTTCGACGACAGCGCGGCGCGACAACACGACGTTGTTGCGCTTGCGGTCGAGCTTGATGACCTTGAACTCCATCGTCTTGCCCTCGTAGGGCGTCATGTCCTTCACCGGGCGCGTGTCGAGCAGGCTGCCGGGCAGGAAGGCGCGGATGCCGTTGACGAGCACCGTCAGGCCGCCCTTGACCTTGCCGCTGACCGTGCCGGTGACGAATTCGCCGGACTCTAGTGAGTTCTCGAGCGACATCCAGCTGGCCAGGCGCTTGGCCTTGTCGCGGCTCAAGATGGTGTCGCCGTAGCCGTTTTCGACCGCGTCGATGGCCACCGAGACGAAGTCGCCGACCTGGACTTCGAGCTCGCCCTGGTCGTTCTTGAATTCCTCGATGGCGACGTAGCTCTCGCTCTTGAGGCCGGCGTTGACCACGACGTGGTTGAACTCGATGCGCACGACTTCGGCGGAGATGACCTCGCCGACGCGCATGTCGTTGCTCTTGAGGGATTCCTCGAACAGAGCGGCAAATGAACCATTGCCACCGGTGGAGGTGACGGTAGTAGTGACGGACATGGATTTCCTGACGTGACCCGGAGGAGTTGAGGGCAGAGCCGGGTGTGCTCGCGGCGGATGCCGCAGGGTGGGGGTGGACCACCTCTGCACCGTGTCGCCCTGCAAGAGAGCAACGGACCGACGACCCTGAAGGCCGCCGGCTAGCGTGCAAAGGACCTGGGTTCAGCCTTCAGTGAAGTTCACTGAACGGCCCGCGTTGCTGCCACCAATCCAGCACCTGTCGCACCGAGTCTTCGATGCTGAGGTCGGAGTTGTCGAGCAACTTCGCGTCTTGCGCTGGCTTGGCAGGTGAAACGCTGCGACTTCGGTCGCGCGCGTCGCGGGCTTCCAAGTCGGCGCGAAGACTGTCGATATTAGCGGGAATTCCTTTTGAAATCAACTGCTTATACCGGCGTTCTGCGCGTTGCGCGGCACTCGCGGTGAGGAAGATCTTGAGCGGCGCGTTGGGGAAGACCACGCTGCCCATGTCGCGCCCGTCGGCCACCAGGCCAGGCGCGCGCCGAAAGGCCAACTGCAGCCCGTCGAGGGCCCGGCGCACCGCCGGCAGGGCCGACACGCGCGAGGCGAGCAGGCCGGTGGCTTCCAGGCGCAGCGCGTCGGTGACTTCCTGGCCGCGCATCCAGGTGCGACCGGTGTCGGCACCGTGGCCAAAACGCAGGTCGAGCCGCCTGGCCAGCGGGGCCACGGCAACCTCGTCGTCGGGGTCGACGCCGAGTTGCTGCGCCGCCAGCCCGGTGGCGCGGTACAGCGCGCCGCTGTCCAGCAGCTCGAAACCCAGCGCCGCGGCGACGGCCGCGGCCAGGGTGCCCTTGCCGGAGGCGGTGGGCCCGTCGATGGTGATCACCGGCACGTGGGCCGGATCGGCGCTGACGACGCCGAACAGGGTCTCGAAGTAGTCGGGGAAGGTCTTGGCCACGCAGCGCGGGTCGAGGATGCGCACCGGCACCGCGCCACCCGCGCAGGGGTTGAAGGCGGCCAGCGACAGGCACATCGCCATGCGGTGGTCGTCGTAGGTGCGCACGACGGCCGGCTGCCAGCGCAGGGGCGGGCTGACGGCGATGAAGTCAGCCCCCTCTTCGACGCTGGCGCCAAGTTTGCGCAGTTCGGTGGCCATGGCGGCGATGCGGTCGGTCTCCTTGACGCGCCAGCTGGCGATGCCGCTCAGCCGCGTCGGCGTGTCGGCATACAGCGCCATCACTGCCAGGGTCATCGCGGCGTCGGGGATGTGATTGCAATCCAGCGTGATGCCCGCCAGCGGCCAGCGGCCACGGTGCACTTCGAGCCAGCCGGGGCCGCTCTTGACGCGCGCGCCCATTGCGGTGGCAGCCTCGATGAAGCGGATGTCGCCCTGGATCGAGTCGCTGCCCACGCCTTCGATGCGCAGCGCCGCGCCGCCGTGCGCTGCAATCGCGCCCAGCGCGATGAAGTAGGACGCTGACGAGGCGTCGCCCTCGACGTGGATTCTGCCCGGCGAGCGCAGCGTGCTGCCCCTGGGCAGGGTGAAGCGCTGCCAGCCCTCGCGCTGCACCATGATGCCAAAGCGCGCCAGCAGCTTGAGCGTGATCTCGACATAGGGCCTGGAGATGAGCTCGCCGTCGACCTCGATGACCACGTCGGCCTCGGCGCTGGCCAGCGGCAGGGCCAGCAGCAGGGCGGTCAGGAACTGGCTCGACACGTCGCCGCGCACGCGGATCGGCTGCGCCGTGTCCAGGCGCCCGCCCGCCTGGCCCGTCAGGCGCAGCGGGGGATAGCCGGGCTCGCCCAGGTCTTCGATGGCACAGCCCAGCGGGCGCAGCGCGTCGACGAGGTCGCCGATCGGCCGCTCGTGCATGCGCGGCACGCCGCGCAGTTCGAAGCGCCCGCCCTGCAGCGTGGCCAGCACCGCCAGCGTGGCCGCCAGCGGGCGCATCGCGGTGCCGGCATTGCCCAGGAAGAGCTCGGCCTCGTGCACCGCCAGCCGCGCGCCCAGGCCGCTGACGTGCAGCACGCGGCCGTCATGGCGCAGGCCGCAACCCAGGTGCTTGAGCGCTTCGAGCATGACGCGCGTGTCGTCGCTGTCGAGCAGGTCGTGCACGGCAGTCGTGCCGGCGGCCAGGCCGGCCAGCAGCAGCACGCGGTTGGAGATGCTTTTCGATCCGGGCAGGTGCACGGTGCCCGAAGCACCGTTGAGCGGCGGCAGGTCGAGG
>JANMVM010000402.1:0-35733 GCA_031392695.1 Rubrivivax sp. | reverse complement strand
CCAACCGAGCGGCATGCCCACGCGGCCCGATCGGTGCAGCCGGCGGCGGCCGCGGCTGGTGAATCCGTGCAGCCGGCGCTGCGGGTGCGCCAGCACCTCGGCCGCGCGGTCGCTCAGTCGCCGAGTCGCTCGGTCAGGCGGTGGGCAAAGAGTTCGGTCACCGTGCGCGCCGTCGGCATCCCGCCCGGGGCTTGGGGGTAGGTCTGGGGTGCGGTAGGCCTCACCCGTAGTCCTCACCCAGCTGCGCCAAGGCCGCGTCGGCGTCGCTCAGGCAGGCCGCCTGCTGCGGCGGGGATGACACGCACATCGGCCGGCGACGGCCCGCGCTGGCGCAGGTGCTCGCGGGCGCACGGGCGCGTGGGCCGGCAAAGACCGGCAGCGCCTTCATCGCCACAACTTCATCGCCACAACTTCAGCGCCGGCCCTGCAGCTTGGCCAGCGCCGCTGCCATTGCGGTGGGCGCCGCCGGCTCGGACGCGCGCCGGCCCTGCTCCTGGCGCCCTGCGGGCCTGAACTTGTTGTCGGCCCCGGGTTGGCGCGCGGCCCCCGCTGGCGCATCGAGCTTCATCGTCAGCGAGACCCGCTTGCGCGCCAGGTCGACCTCGAGCACGCGCACCGTGACCACCTGCCCGGTCTTGACCACCTCGCGGGCGTCGCTGACGAACTTGTGGGCCAGTTGGCTGACGTGGATCAGACCATCCTGGTGCACGCCCAGATCGACGAAAGCACCAAACTGCGCCACGTTGCTGACCGTGCCTTCGAGCACCATGCCCGGCTGCAGGTCCTTGAGATCGCTGACGGCTTCGTTGAAGCGCGCGACCACGAAGTCGGGGCGCGGATCGCGGCCCGGCTTCTCGAGCTCGGCGAGGATGTCCTTGATCGTGATGGCACCGAAGCGCTCGTCGACAAACAGCTCCGGTTTGAGGGACCGCAGCACATCCGCTCGGCCCATCACCTCGGCCACCGGCCGCTGCACGGCGGCGAGCATCTTCTGCACCACGGGATAGGTTTCCGGATGCACGCCCGTCATGTCCAGCGCGTCGTCGCCGTCGCGGATGCGCAGGAAGCCGGCCGCCTGCTCGAAGGTCTTCGGGCCGAGGCCGGTCACGCCGAGCAATTGGCGGCGGTTCTTGAAGGCGCCGTTGGCGTCGCGCCAGCGCACGATGCTGGCGGCCACGGCCGGGCTCAGCCCCGACACGCGCGACAGCAGCGGCGCCGAAGCGGTGTTGAGGTCCACGCCGACGCCGTTGACGCAATCTTCCACCACCGCGTCGAGGCTGCGCGCCAGCCCGCTCTGGTTGACGTCGTGCTGGTACTGCCCGACGCCGATGCTCTTGGGGTCGATCTTCACCAGCTCCGCCAGCGGGTCCTGCAGGCGGCGGGCGATGCTCACCGCGCCGCGCAGGCTCACGTCCAGTTCGGGCAGCTCCTGGCTGGCGAATTCGCTGGCGCTGTAGACCGAGGCACCGGCCTCGCTGACCACGACCTTGTCGAGCTTTGCATCGGGTGCCGTTGCCGCGATGCGCTTCATCAATTCGCCCGCCAGCTTGTCGGTCTCGCGGCTGGCGGTGCCGTTGCCGATGGCGATCAGATTCACGCCGTGGGTGGCCACCAGCCGGCCCAGCGCGTGCAGCGAGCCTTCCCAGTCCAGACGCGGCTCGTGCGGATAGATGATGTGGGTGTCCAGCACCTTGCCGGTGTCGCTGACCACCGCCACCTTGACGCCCGTGCGGATGCCCGGGTCCAGGCCCATCACCACGCGCTTGCCCGCGGGTGCCGCCAGCAGCAGGTCGCGCAGGTTGTCGGCAAAGACCTTGATGGCTACGGTTTCGGCCGCTTCGCGCAGGCGGCCGAAGAGGTCGCGCTCCAGGCTCAGGCTCAACTTGACCTTCCAGGTCCAGGCGATGGTCTTGCGCAAGAGGTCGTCGCTCTTGCGCGCGGCATGGCTCCAACCCAGGTGGCGCGCGATGCGGCCTTCGACCACGGACACCGAAGGTGTGCCCCTGGCGGACCCCGGCTTGCCCGCCATCACCTCCTCGTCCAGCACCAGCTTGGCATCCAGCCACTCGAGCGTGCGGCCGCGAAAGACCGCCAGCGCCCGGTGGCTGGGCACGCTGCGGATGGGCTCGGCGTAGTCGAAGTAATCGCGGAACTTGGCGGCGTCGGCATGGTTGCCGTCCTTGCCAGCGATGAGCTTGCTCTGGAAAAGCGCCTCGCCCCACAGCCATTCGCGCAGCTTGCCCACCAGCACCGCGTCCTCGGCCCAGCGTTCGGACAGCAGGTCGCGCACACCGTCGAGCACCGCGGCGGCATCCGCAAAGCCGCCTTCGACGTTGATGAAGCCGGCCGCCTGCACCAGCGGCTCGAGCGTGGGGTCGGCAAACAGTTGCTCGGCCAGCGGCTCCAGACCCGCCTCGCGGGCGACCATGCCCTTGGTACGGCGCCTCTGCTTGAAGGGCAGGTAGAGGTCTTCGAGCTCCTGCTTGGTGGCTGCGGCCATCAGCGCAGCGTGCAGCACGGGCGTGAGCTTGCCCTGCTCTTCGATGCTCTTGAGCACGGCAGCGCGCCGGTCTTCGAGCTCGCGCAGGTAGGACAAGCGGGTCTCCAGCTCGCGCAGCTGGATGTCGTCGAGTCCCTCGGTGGCTTCCTTGCGGTAGCGGGCGATGAAAGGCACCGTGGCGCCGCCGTCCAGCAACTCGACCGCGGTGTTGACTTGCGCCGGCCGAGCCTTGAGCTCGGCGGCAATCTGCAGAACGATCTTGTCCAAGAAGTCCGGGTGGGAGAAAACGAAGCGGCGCAGTGTAAGCGCGCGGGCACCCGGGGCCTGGGAGACTGGGAGCGGTGCGCAGTCGTCGAACGTCGAATGCACAGCCACAAGCCCCCATAAGGTGCGCGTCATCGCTTCGCACAGCCGATTTGCCCCGCTTCGGTGCAGAACCGGCTGATAACAAAGGCATGCCGATTGCTTACTGTGGTGCGCGATTTGCGCGAGACCGGTGCGTTGGCACCGGTTTGGATCACCCCAGAAACCCGAGGAGAACTCCGTGGATCAAGTCAAGCAGGGCACCGACGCCCTGTTCATTTTGCTCGGCGCCATCATGGTGCTGGCCATGCATTCGGGCTTCGCCTTCCTTGAGCTGGGCACCGTGCGCAAGAAGAACCAGGTCAATGCGCTGGTCAAGATCCTGGTCGACTTTGCGGTCTCGACCCTGGCCTACTTCTTCGTCGGCTACCTGGTGGCCTATGGCGTGAGCTTCTACACCGGCGCCGAGACGTTGGCACAGAAGAACGGCTACGAGCTGGTGAAGTTCTTCTTCCTGCTGACCTTCGCCGCGGCCATTCCGGCCATCGTCTCCGGCGGCATTGCCGAGCGCGCGCGATTCGGCCCCCAGCTCATCGCAACTGCCGTGCTGGTGGGCCTCTTCTACCCGCTGTTCGAGGGCGTGGTGTGGAACCAGAACTTCGGCATCCAGGCCTGGATCAAGGGCCTGACCGGCGCCGAGTTCCACGACTTCGCCGGCAGCGTGGTGGTGCATGCCGTGGGCGGCTGGATCGGCCTCATGGCGGTGCTCTTTCTCGGGCCGCGCGCCAACCGCTACCGCAAGGACGGCGCGATCAGCGCCCACCCGCCCTCGAGCATCCCTTTCCTGGCGCTGGGTGCCTGGGTGCTGGCGGTGGGCTGGTTCGGCTTCAACGTCATGAGCGCGCAGACCATCGACAAGATCTCGGGCCTGGTGGCCGTGAACTCGCTCATGGCGATGGCCGGCGGCACGATCGTGGCCACGGTGCTGGGGAAGAACGACCCGGGCTTCGCCTACAACGGCCCGCTGGCCGGGCTGGTGGCGGTGTGCGCTGGCTCCGACGTCATGCACCCAGCCGGCGCGCTGGTGGTGGGCGGGGTGGCCGGGGCGGTGTTTGTCTCGCTGTTCACGCTGACGCAGAACCGCTGGAAGATCGACGACGTGCTCGGCGTCTGGCCCTTGCACGGCCTGTGCGGTGCCTGGGGCGGCGTGGCCTGCGGCATCTTCGGTCTGCCGGCGCTGGGCGGGCTGGGCGGCGTGAGCTTGGGCGCCCAGCTGCTCGGCACGGTGATGGGGGTGCTGTGGGCAGCGGTGTCCGGGGTCGTCGTCTACGGCGGCCTGCGCGCCGTGACCTCGCTGCGGCTCACCGCCGAAGAGGAGTACGACGGCGCCGATCTGTCGATCCACAAGATTGGCGCCACGCCGGAGCGCGAAGTCAGCTGGTAGCGCGCGAGCCGACCGAGCTGATCGAGCTGATCGAGCTGACGGAAGTCAGCCGGCGCGGCGCAGCCACTGCGCCGCGCCCTGCCCCGCCACCACCGCGGTGCTGAAGCAGGCCGTGAGCAGATAGCCCCCGGTGGGCGCTTCCCAGTCCAGCATCTCGCCGGCTGCGAAGACACCCGGCAGCGCGCGCAGCATGAGGTGCTCGTCGAGCCCTTCAAAGCGCACGCCGCCGGCGCTGCTGATGGCTTCAGCCAGCGGGCGTGCGGCCATGACGCGGATCGGCAGCGCCTTGATCAGCGCGGCCAATCGCAGCGGGTCGGACTGCGCCTGCTTGGGCACCGTTTCCCACAGCAACCCGGCCTTCACGCCGTCAAGCTTGAGGCGGGTCTTGAGATGGGTCGACAAGGACCGCGGCCCGCGCGGATGCGCCAGCTCGCGCGCCACCCAGTCGAGCGAGCGCGCCGGCAGCAAGTCCAGCAAGAAGGTGGCCTCGCCCTGGGCGACGATGGCCTCGCGCAGGGCTGCTGACGCGGCGTAGATGAGACTGCCTTCGACACCCGTGGCGGTGACCACGAACTCGCCGCGCTGGTGAAAACCGGGCATGGCCAAGGCCACCGACTTCAGCGGCTGGCCGGCAAAGCGCTGGCTGAAGTACGCGCTCCAGGCGACGTCGAAACCGCAATTGCTGGGCAACAGCGGCGCCAGGTCGACGCCACGCGAGCGCAGCCAGGGCCACCAGGCGCCGTCCGAGCCCAGGCGCGGCCAGCTCGCGCCGCCCAGGGCCAGCACGGTGGCCGCCGGCTGCCGCTGCACGCGACCCTGCGGGGCATCGAAGAGCAACTGGCCCGCGTCGTCCCAGCCCTGCCAGCGGTGGCGCATGTGAAAGCGCACGCCGCCTTCGCGCAGCCGGTGCAGCCAGGCGCGCAGCAGCGGCGCGGCCTTCATGTCGAGCGGGAACACGCGCTCCGAACTGCCCACGAAGGTGGTCACGCCCAGCGTCGCGGCCCAGGCGCGCAATTCGGCCGGCCCGAAAGCCTCAAGCCAGTCCTCGAGCTGCCCGGCGCGCGTGCCGTAGCGGCCGACAAACTGCGCCAGCGGCTCGGCGTGGGTGAGGTTGAGGCCGCCCTTGCCGGCGAGCAGGAACTTGCGCCCCACCGAGGGCATGGCGTCGAAGAGGTCGACGCGCAGGCCCTGCGCGGCCAGCGTCTCGGCCGCCATCAGGCCGGCCGGGCCGCCGCCGATGACGGCCACCACGGCGGGCTCTGGTGGGGCAATCGGGGTGGTTGGCATCGCGGCGGACTGTACGGCAGTGCGGCGCGACGCCCGATCGCCAGCCAGCGTGGCTTGGCGCACAGACCGGCGGCCGAAGCGGCAGCAGAGTGCAGCCTCATGCCAGCGCTTGTGGCCAGCCCCGGCGGGTCCAGGCGCCTGGCCGCGTCCAGCGATGAAAGGATCTGCCGATGAGTTACCAAGGGGCGCGAGCCCGCACCGAGGCGTCCGAAGCGGGGCGCGTGTTTGCGGTCTCAAAGGTCAGGCTCGACCACCTGGGCGAAGTCAGCCAGGTGCTGTGGCACGAGGTGAATGGCCGGTCCGACACCCACGCCGGCCTGGCCGTCGAGGCACCGGCGGCGGACGTCGTGACCGCCCTGCACGCCGGTGCGCAGGTCGAAGCGCGGTTCCGCGAAGCGGGCCATGCGCGCCAGCCAGAGCGACGCTTCAGGGTGGTGGCGCACGCCGACGGGCACGAGACGCTGGCGCTGGTGGATGCCGCGACGCCGGGGCGCGAGATGCACGACATCGACAAGCTCGATGGCACACCGCGTGATCTGCCGTGATTGCATTCCAGGTCAACGACATGACCAGCTCGCGCAGCGCCGGCGCCGTGACGCAGGCGCTGCGGGCGGCCGATCGCGGGGCGCAGGTGCGCGTCGACCTCGCCACCTGCACCGTCGAGATCGAACCCAGCCGCGCCAACGCGCGCCAGTTGAGCGACGCCATCAAGCGCGCCGGCTACTCGCCCGTGGCGGCCTGAGCCGCGGCACGGCGGCGGCGCAGGCCGGACGGCACCGGGTGACGCCGCCGAACGGTCTGCCGAAGGCCCAGCGCCGACAATGTCGGCATGGACTCCACCCTGATCCTGCTCATCGTCGGCGCCATGGCAGCCGGCTTCGTGCAGGGCCTGTCGGGCTTCGCCTTCGGCCTTGTCGCCACCTCGATCTGGGCCTGGACGCTGCCGCCGCAGTTGGTGGCGGCGATGGCCGTATCAGGCTCGCTGGCCGGGCAGCTGGTGGCGCTGGCCAGCCAGCGCCGGCCGCTGCAGTGGCCGCGGCTGGCGCCACTGCTGGTCGGCGGCCTGTGCGGGCTGCCGCTGGGCGTGTGGTTGCTGCCGCGGCTGGACAGCGCAACGTTCCAACTCGGCCTGGGTGCGCTGCTCGCGCTGTGGTGCCCGGTGATGCTGCTGTCGGCCCGCCTGCCGCACGTCAGCGCCGGCGGGCGCTGGGCCGATGCCCTGGCCGGCGTGGCCGGGGGCGCGGCCGGTGCGCTCGGCGGCTTCACCGGCCCGCTGCCCACGCTGTGGTGCACGTTGCGCGGCTGGGACAAGGACACGCTGCGCGGCGTGATCCAGAACTTCAACCTCGTCATGCTTTCTGTCACCTGGGCCAGCTACCTGGCCACCGGGGTGCTGACGCGAGCGATGGTGCCGCAGCTGGCAGTGGTGGTCGCGGCGCTGCTGGTGCCGGTGCTGCTGGGTGCGCGCCTGTACTCGGGCATCAGCCCCGAGGCCTTTCGGCGCGTCGTGCTGGCGTTGCTGTCGTGTGTCGGTGCGGCTTTGCTGGTCAAGGCTATGCCGGTGGTGCTGGCGCGCCTGGGCTGATCGGCAAACCGGTGCCGGCCCGGCGTCACGCGCCGGCCGGTGCCTACGGCAGCGTACAGACCGACCGCGCGCCAGCCACGAGCATGACGCGGTTGTCACGACCTGCATGCGCGCCCTGCGCTGCAGCGGCCCAGCCACCCAGAGCCCAGCTCTACCAGCGGCCGGCCCAGCACGCGCAAATCCTGGAGCAGGCGGTCGCCAATCGCACTGCCGAGCTCAGCACTAGCGAAGCGCGCTACCGCCGCCCGACCGAGCTGGCCTCGGACTGGTACTGGGAACAGGATGCGCAGGGCCGATTCGTCAATGTCTCGGGCCCGCTGCTCGAAATGCTGGGCATCCGGGCCGACACGCTCGAGCCCGAGACCGCCGGCACCGACGCCGGCGGCTGGAACGAGAGCGAGCGCCAGGCGCTGCGCCAGCGCATCGCGTCGCGCGGCCCCTTCCTCGACTTTGCCTTCAGCCGCATCAACGCCGATGGCTCGCGCCAGGAATTTCGCGTCAGCGGCGAGCCGATGTTCAACGACACCTGCCGCCTGATCGGCTGCCACGGCATCGGGCCGAGGTGCTCGTCAAGAGCTGAGCGCGCCCGGCCGCAGGATCGAGCCGGCCGATTTGCTGGGTAGGGGGCGGCGTTGACCCTGTGCAGACCCTGGCCTACAGTGCCTTCGTGCGTCGACGCCCTGGCAGGGCGGCTTTCGGAGCGTGCTGGGAGGACCATCGCGTGAAGCCGATCGCCGATGGCGGACGTGAAAGATCGGCCGAGCCGCAACGACTACAGGGTTGCGTCCCCACCCTGCACCCAGGCCCTTCGATGCCCCATCTGCACCGCGCCGCTCTTGCCGCTCTTGCCGCTCTTGCCGCTCCTGCCGCCCTCGTCACCCTGAGCTTGCTGGCTGCCACGTCGGCTGGCGCTGCCGGCCCCCCGTGCCAGGCCGTCAGCACCGGCACGGCACCGACGGTCGTGGAGCTCTACACCTCCGAAGGCTGCAGCTCCTGCCCGCCGGCCGACCAGTGGCTGTCGACGCTCAAGGGCCGGCCCGACGTGCTGGCGCTGGCCTTCCACGTCAACTACTGGGACCGCCTGGGCTGGCCCGACCGCTTCGCCGCGCCGGAACTCACCGCGCGCCAGCACGAGCTGGCGGGGCTGGCCGGCAGCCGGCAGGTCTACACGCCGCAGGTCGTGGCCGCCGGTCGCGACTGGCGCAGCTGGCCGCAGTTGCCGGCCGCCACGCCGTCGCGTTTGAGCCTGACGCTGACACGCGAAGGCGATCTCGTCACCGCGCAGGTGGCGGCCGCGACGGGGCTGGCAACGCAGCTCAGCGGCTACTGGGCGGTGCTCGAAGACCAGCACGTGAGCCAGGTGCGCGCGGGCGAGAACGCCGGCCAGACCTTGCGCCACGACCACGTCGTGCGACTGTACAAGCCGGTGCCGGCGTGGGCCGCGGCGCAAGGCGGCCGCTCGCAGCTCAGCGTCAGCCGCGGCGTGATCGAGCACCCGCGGCGCGTCGTCTTCGTCGTCACCGACGCGGCCACGCACAAGCCGGTGCAGGCGTTGGCGCTGGCCTGCTGAAGCCGCCCGCGGTCTTCAGTGGCCCGCCAGGCGGGGGGTGTGGCGGATGGTGTGTGAGGCCGCAGCCGCCACCGTCAGCAGGCCGAACACCGAAGCGAAGAAGGCCAGCGTGACGCCAACGCCGGCGCGCTCGATCATCACGCCGCACAGTGCCGCACCGATGGGGTTGGGCAGGTGCGCGATGAAGCGGTAGCCGGCGTTGACGCGCCCCTCCAGCCCCGGCGGGATGAGCGCGATGCGGTGGCTGAACTGCACCACGTTGTAGATCGGCCCCACGAAGTTGATGAGCCCGTACACCAGGCCCAGCCACAGCGGCCCCGGGCTGGCGGCGTACAGCGGGAACAGCAGCGCCTGCAGCAGCGTGGTGCCGATGATCACCTGGCCAAAGCTGAACCAGCGCTGGATGTGCCCACCGACCAGCGCGCCAAGCACCCCACCGACACCGCCGGCGCTGAAGATGAGGCCGATCTGCGCCGCGCTGGCGCCCATCTGCTGCGCCATCACGATCAGCAGCAGGGGCACCGCGGCCTCGACGAAATTCATGCTGCCGGTGAGCAGCGCCATCTGGCGCACGATCTTCTCGTGCCACAGCCAGCGCAGCCCGGTCATGACCTCGGCGCGCAGGTCGCGCGGCGCAATCGCCGGCAGCGGTGCAAAGTCGCCCCGCAGCCGCCACAGCGTGAAGGCCGAGACACCATAGCTCAGCGCGTCGGCCGCGAAGGGCAAGGCACGGTTGAGCTGGAAGAGCGCCGTGCCCAGCGCCGGCCCGGCGACGCCGGCTGCCGCGAAGCCGGCCTGGTTGATGGCGCTGGCCTGCGGCAGCTGCTGCCGCGCCACCACGCGCGGCAGCGCGGCCACTTCGGCCAGGTTGTAGAACACCATCAGCGTGCCTTCGACCACCGCCACGGCCACGATGTGCGCCAGCGTCGGCTCGCCCCAGGCCATCGCCAGCGGCAGGCTGCCCACGGTCAGGCCGCGGCCGATGTCGCACAGCAGCATGACGCGGCGGCGGTCCCAGCGGTCGACCATCGCGCCCACCGGCAGCGCCAGCAGCACGAAGGGCGTGACGCGCAGCGCCGTCACCCAGCCCACGATCTCGGGCGAACCGGTGAGCGCCAGCACCAGCAGCGGGTAGACGATGCCGGCCGCATGCGAGCCCAGCGTGGAAACGCACATGCCGCCCCACAGCCAGCGGAAGTTGCTCTGCTGCCAGGGGCCGGGGGAACGCTCGGACAGCGTCATGCAAGCCTGCCGCGCGCCGTCGACGTCACGGCGTGCCACTCGTCTTCTGCGCGGCCGATATTCAGCCGCCGCGCAGCTGGGCCTTGAGCTGGACGCCCAACTCCGGCTTGGCGGCGAAGGGGTCGGTCGGGTTGCGCGGCGTCATGATGTCTTGCAGCCGCACCTGCACGCTGCCCAGGCTCTTGGGGTGGCTGTAGATGTAGAAGCGGTTGTCGTCGCAGGCCTCGAACACCCACTGCGCCACCTGCGACGCCGTGACCTTGCCCTTGGTCACCGCCTGGTCGCTCATGGCCTGCGCGATGAGCTGGCTGCGCGTCGGCCGGGTCGCGGGCAGGTCGGACGGGCGGTTGCGGTCGCTCTTGTGGATGCCGGTGGGCACGAAGAACGGGCACAACACATGGGCGTGCACCTGGTCGGTGACGAGCGACAGGTCCTGGTACAGCGTCTCGCTCATCGACACCACGGCGTGCTTGCTGACGTTGTAGACGCCCATGTTGGGCGCGTTCAGCAGCCCGGCCATGCTGGCGGTGTTGACGATGTCGCCGCGCCAGGCCGGGTCCTTCGCCGCGGCTTGCAGCATCAGCGGCGTGAAGACGCGCACCCCGTGCGCCACGCCCATCAGGTTGACGCCGATCACCCACTCCCAGTCCTTGACGGTGTGCTCCCAGATCAGCCCGCCGGCGCCGACGCCTGCGTTGTTGAAGACGAAGGTCGGCGTGCCGAAACGCTTGAGCGTCGCGGCGGCCAGGGCTTCGACCTCGCCAGCCTTGGACACGTCGAGCCTGAACGGCAGCACCTGCGCGCCCAGGCCCTCGATCTCGGACTGCGCGGTGGCCAGCGCGTCGGCCTGCACGTCGGCCATCACGACCTTCATGCCGCGGCTGGCGGCGATGCGGCTGCACTGCAGGCCGAAGCCCGAGGCGGCACCGGTGATGACGGCGATGCCGCCCGTTCTTTGGGTCATGCTTGCTCCTGCTTGATCTGGAACCCGGCGCGCGGGAAGTGGACGTGGACGATGCCGGCGCGCGGGTCGCTGCGGCGCAGCACGACTTCGGTGATCGAAAGCCCGACCAGCGCGCCGGCCACCGGGTCGTGGCCGTAGTCGGTGGGCGTGACGGTGACGGCCTGGCCGGCTTCGAAGCCCAGGCCCGGCTGCACGGCGCAGGGCGCGTGCGTGGTGGCTGCGGCGGCGACGGCCAGCGCCTCCGCACTGCTCATCCGGTCGTGGCGGCCGTGGCCGAGCGCCAGCACGCGGTCGAGCCAGGCACTGAAGTGGGCGTGCGGCTCGAGGACGTCCGCAACCGGCCCGGCGCGACGCACGTACCAGCCGCAGTGGGCGACGGCGAAATCGGCGATCGACGCGTCGGCACCGAGCAGCCAGGCGCGGCCATCGGCCAGTTGCGCGTCCAGAGCCGCGACGTAACGCTCCAGGTTGGCGGCCGCGTCGGCCACCGTCTGGCGCTTCATGCCGGCCGTGAAAGGCGCGCGGTCGGCGGCAAAGGCCTGCATCACCTCGGAGGCCACGCCCTTGAAGATGTGGGCCCGCCCCGCGGGCTGCATGGCGTAGGGGATGACGGTCCAGAAGAGGGTGCTGTCGGCCCACTGCGCGACGATCGGCGCCAGCGGCGCGCTGGCCGGGAACAGCGTAGGCGCCGGATGGTGCTGCTCGATCAGCTGTGCGATCAGCGCGGTGTCGCAGTACACGTCGGCACCGACCTGCACGATCGGCGTCTTGCGGTAGCCGCCGGTGAGCGCCACGACATCGGGCTTGGGCATGATGACGGGGATCTTCACCGAGGCCCAGTGCAGGCCCTTGAAGCCGAAGATCAGGCGCAACTTCTCGGAGAACGGCGAGCCGTCGTAGTGGTGCAGGATGAAGTCGGGCATCAGGGTCTCCAGGGCATGGCGCGTTGGATGAGTGCATCGAGGTCGTGGCCGGCGCCGAGCAGGCCGAAGACATCGCTGGCTGCGGCCAGGCGGCTGTCGCAAAAGGCAGCGAAGACTGCCGCCGGCGCCTGGCGGTGCAAGAGCGCGGCCTGCAGCACGAGTGCCACTTCACGCGCCAGGCGGCGGGCTTGCGGCTCGGCGATGTCGGCCTGCTCGATCTGGTGCAGCACCGCGGCGGCGCTGCGGTCGAGCGCCGGGTGCGCGCCTTGGCTGTCGGCCAGTTCGCGCTGCAGTGCGGCGGCGACATCGGCGCCGCGCAGCGCGCGCAGCAGGTCCAGCGCCATGATGTTGGCAGCGCCCTCCCAGATGCTGTTGACCGGCATCTCGCGGTAGATGCGCGCCATCACGCCCTCGCCCGCTTCCTCGACGTAGCCGTTGCCGCCCAGGCACTCCATCGCCTCTTGGGCGAAGGCGCTGCCGCGCTTGCAAATCCAGAACTTGGCCACCGGCGTGAGCAGCCGGCGCATGACCTGCTCGTGGGCGTCGCTGCCGTGCTCGGTGCGGTCCACCGCCACCGCCAGGCGCAGCGCCAGCGCGGTGGCGGCTTCGCTTTCCAGCGCCAGGTCGGCGAGCACGTTCTTCATCAGTGGCTGCTCGATCAGCCGCTTGCCGAAGGCCTGGCGCTGGGCCGTGTGGTGCAGCGCCAGCGACAGCGCCTGGCGCATCAGTCCGGCGGTGCCCAAGGCGCAGTCCAGCCGCGTCAGCGCGCCCATGGCCAGGATCTGCGGCACCCCACGGCCCTCGTCACCGACGCGCCAGGCCAGCGCGTCCTGGAACTCGACTTCGGAGCTCGCGTTGGCGTGGTTGCCCAGCTTGTGTTTGAGGCGCTGGATCTGGACGGCGTTGAGCGCGCCCTCAGGGGTGGATGACGGCAACCAGCGCGGCAGGAAGAAGCACGACAGGCCCGCGGCAGTGCCCGGCTGCGTCTGCGCCAGCACCAGGAAAGCGTCGCACATCGGCGCCGAGAAGAACCACTTGTGGCCGGTGAGCCGGTAGCGCTCGCCCCAGGCGTCGCTGCCGTCGCGCTCGGCGCGCGTGGTGTTGGCGCGCACGTCGGATCCGCCCTGCTTCTCGGTCATGCCCATGCCCATCGTCACCGCGCTCTTGCCGGCCATCGGCATGAAGCGCGCGTCGTAGGCGGTGGCGGCCAGCTTGGGGCCCCAGGCCGCCTGCAGCGCCGGGTTGGCGCGCAGCGCGGGCGTGACGGCGTAGCTCATCGACACCGGGCACAGCACCGAGGGCTCGGCCTCGGTGAAGAGCATGAAGGCCGCCGCTCGCTCGACGTGCGACAGCGCTGGACCCGTCCACGGCGTGCCGTGCAGGCCGTGGTGCAAAGCGCGCGCCATCAGCGCGTGGTAGCTCGCGTGGAACTCGACTTCGTCGATGCGCCGGCCGACCCGGTCGTGGGTGTGCAGCAGCGGGCCATGCGTGTTGGCCAGCCTTGCGTGGGCCTGCGTGTCGGCGCTGCCGGTCTCGGCGCCCAGGGCCTGCAGCCGCGTGGTGTCGAGCGCGGGTGCATGCGTGCGCAGGGCGTCCTGCAGCGGCCGGTTGGCCTCGAACAGGTTGAAGCCCGAGAAGGGCTGGCTCTGGTTGAAGACCTCGTGCGTCGCCATCTCAAACCCCCTTGAGCATCTCGACATGGGGAATGTCGTCTTCCAGGTAGTTTGCGCCTACGCGGGCGAAGCCGTAACTGGCGTACAAGCGCTCCAGGTGTGCCTGGGCGCTGATGCGGATGCCCTGGTCCGGCCACGCGGCTTCGCAGCGTTGCACGCCTTCGGCGAAGAGCCGGCGGCCCAGGCCAGTGCCGCGCACTTCGGGCGCAGTGATGACGCGGCCGATCGAAGGCTCGGCGTACTTCAGGCCCGGGTCGACGACGCGCAGATAGGCCTGCAGCGTGCCTGCTTCGTCACGGCCCAGCAAGTGCCAGGACTGGCGGTCCAGGCCATCGGGGTCGAGGTAGGGGCCCTGCTCCAGGATGAAGACACGGCAGCGCAGTGCCAGGGCGTCGTAGAGGTTGTCGACGCCCAGCTCGGCAAAGCGATGCCAGCTCCAGTTCAAATCAATTTCACCAGCTGCTTGCCGAAGTTCTTGCCTTTCAGCAGGCCGATGAAAGCCGCGGGCGCGGCGGCGATGCCTTCAGCCACGCTCTCGCGGAACTTGATCTTGCCGCCGGCCACACCCATGCCCAGCTCCTTCAGCGCCGCCGGCCACAACGTCATGTGCTCGCTGACGATGAAGCCCTGCAGCTTGAGCCGCTGCGTCAGCAGCAGCCGGCCGTTGCTGATGGCCAGCGACTGCCCGTCGTAGCCCGAGATCATGCCGCACAGCGCGACGCGGCCGAAGGCGTTCATGCGCGACAGCACGACGTCCAGGATCAGGCCGCCGACGTTCTCGAAGTTGCCGTCGACACCCTTGGGTGCGGCTTCGTCCAGCGCCGCGGCCAGCGACTTGAAATCGGGGTGCTGTTTGTAGTCGATGCAGGCGTCGAAGCCGAGCTCGTCGACGACATAGGTGCACTTGTCGGCGCCACCGGCCAGGCCCACCACGCGGCAGCCCTTGGCCTTGGCGAGCTGGCCGACCACGCTGCCCACGGCGCCGCTGGCTGCGCTGACGACGATGGTCTCACCGGCCTTGGCTTCGATGATGTGGTTCAGCCCGACCCAGGCGGTGACACCGGGCATGCCCACGGCACCCAGGAAGGCCGACAGCGGGATCTTCGAAGCGTCGACCTTGCGCACCATGCCCGGCGAGCGCGCGTCCAGCAGCGCCAGTTCCTGCCAGCCGCCCATGCAGACGACCTTGTCGCCAGCTGCAAAGCCCTCGTGGCGCGATTCGAGCACCTCGCCCACGGTGCCGCCGACCATCACCTCGCCGATGCCCACCGGCGCGGCGTAGCTCTTGGCATCGTTCATGCGCATGCGCATGTAGGGGTCCAGGCTCAGGTAGTGCACACGCACCAGCACGTGGCCTTCGGGCACCGCCGGCGTGTCCACCGTCTCGAGGCGGAAGTGCTCGGGACTGGCTTCGCCGGTGGGACGTGCGGCGAGCACGATGCGTTGGTTCTTCATGGGCTGTCCTCGTTGGGGGTGCTGCGTTGCAGCGGCTTGGCGTGGCGGCCCGTGGTCGGCAGCGCACGCAGGTACTTGAAGGTGGCGGTGGCGTGGGCGCAGAGCTGCCCGGCTTCGTTGAAGACGCTGCCCTCGGTGAAAGCCATCGTCGTGGTCTTGTGCAGCAGGCGGCCGAGCGCGCGCAACTGGCCTTCGCCGGGACGCATGAAACTCGTCTTCATCTCGATTGTGGCGACACCCGGGGCGTCCATCGGGGAATGGGTGCTGACGCTGCGCGCCGCGTGCGCCATGGCCACGTCGAGCATGGTCATGAGCACGCCGCCGTGCGCCACCTCCCAGCTGTTGAGGTGCGCGGCTTCGAGGTTCACGCGCAACTCGGCCTTGCCGTCGCCAAAGCCCCAGAGCTCGAGGCCCAGCTCCTCGACGAACGGGATGCGCAACGGGAACTTGAGTTGCTGGGCGCTCATCGCGTGATCAGCCTCCGCCGTGGACCGCACTGACGCCGCCGTCCACGGCCAGGATCTGCCCGGTGATGTGCTTGCCTGCGGCGCTGGCAAACAGCAGCACCGCGCCCTTCAGGTCATCGTCGTCGCCCAGCCGCTTGAGCGGCGCGCCGGCAGCCAGTTTCTCGACCCCGAAGTGCTCGAGCACGCCTTTGGTCATCTTGCTCGGAAAGAAGCCCGGTGCCAGCGCATTGACGGTGATGCCGTACTTGCCCCACTCGCCGGCCAGCGTGCGCGTGAAGTTGACCGCCGCGCCCTTGCTGGTGCCGTAGGCGATGAACTGCACGTCCAGGCTGCCCGACAGGCCCGCGATGCTGGCCAGGTTGACGATGCGGCCGCCCTTGTTGGGGATCATCCAGGCCTTGCCCACCGCCTGCGCAAACAGGAAGAGGCTGCGGATGTTGAGGTTCATGACCTTGTCCCAGGCTTCGATCGGATAGTCCTCGGCCGGCGCGCCCCAGGTGGCGCCGGCGTTGTTGATCAGGATGTCGATGCGTCCCAGGCGCTGCATGGTCTCGGCCACGACGCGGTTCACGTCCTCGGGCTTGCTGGCGTCGGCGGCGATCCAGCGCGCGTCGATGCCTTTGGCCGCCAGGTCGGCCGCAGCCACTTCGAGGTCGGCGGCCTTGCGGCTGGTGAGCATGATCTTGGCGCCGGCCTCGCCCAGCGCCTCGGCCATCTGCAGGCCCAGGCCGCGCGAGCCGCCGGTGACCAGGGCGACCTGGCCGCTCAAGTCGAAGAGTTTGCTGATCGGGGTGCCCATCGCGGTCTCCTGATGTCCGACGTTAGTGAAGTTCCAGCAGCACGACGTGGTTGTCGGCCGCAGGCCAGTTGCGGGCCACGATGCGCTGGCCATTGAATTGCCCCACCACCGCCCGCTGCGGGCCCGGCGGCAACTTGATCTTGGACACCGACAGCCCGGCCACGCCGCGCGGGATGCCGGGCGCCGGGTCCTGGCCGTCGAACACGACGCGGTCGCGCGGCAAGCCGAAGTAGCCGCGTGGGCGCGTCAGCGTCAACACCGAGCCGGCCGACTTGTCGGCTTCCAGCAGCCGCTCGGCGCGCAGGTTGACGATGGCCGAGGAGCGCGGGAACGGCTGGCGGTAGATGTGCGTGATGGCGTAGCCGGGCGCGCTGATCACGAATTCGTAGGCCGTGCGGCCATCGGCCTTGAACGGGCCCCAGCGGCCGTCGGCGGCGACGGTCTTGCGCCAGGCGGCAGCGCCCTGCCGCTCGCCGGTGTTGGCGTCGATGGCGAAGACTTGCACCGTGGCACCGGCCAGCGGCAGGTTGTTGACGAAGCTGCCGCTGCTGGGATCGTTGTCGATGCCCTGGCCGCTGAGCTGACCGTCGAGCACCACCTGCGCCTCGGGAGTGAAGCCAGTGCTGGCGGGCGCGCGGCCGGTGATGAATTCGAAGGCGGCGGCAAAAGCCTGCGGGCTGAACGAGGTCTCGCGGTGGTCGATGCCCGGCGGCACGACGTTCTTCGCGCCGCGCAGCTCAGGCCCGTCGAATGCGACGCCCGTGGGCTTGCCCGGCGCGCCCAGCCAGGCGCCATCGGGTTGCGCAAACTTGTCGTTGTTGTCGGAGCGGATCGTCATCCACTTCGGCCCCGGCGTGGTCTGGACGCCGGGTGCACCCTGGTTGTTGAGCGCCTGCAGGAAAGGCCCGGCGCCGTTGAATTCGTTGCCCGGGTTGTTGGCCGGGTCGACGCGCACGCCTTGGTTGGGGGTGCCGCCCAGGATGGCGTGCGAGACCTTCGCCGCGCCGCCGTGGAGTACATAGCTGCGGATGGCATTGCCGCCGCGCGAGTTGGCGAACAGCACGACCTGCCGCGCACCGGTGGCGGCCAGTACCTTGTCGATCTCGGCAGCCAAGTACGCGCGGTGCTCGGCGGTCGAGGTACGCCCGGGCTGCGGCCGCTCGTCAGCGTCGCGCGCCAGTGGGTACGGCAGGTGGATGGCGTGCAGCCGCTCGCGCGGCCAGCCGTTGGATTCGAAGCGCCACTGCGTCGTGATCCACAGCGCAGCGGTGTCGCCGTTGCCGTGCACGAAGACCACCGGAGGCTGCGGCTCGGCCGGGGGCGTCTGGGCGCTGGCCGCGGCCAGGCTGGCGGCCATCACCATCAGGGTGCGGCGCAGGGTGTCGACAATGGGCACTTCATTCCTTGCGGGGAGGCATGTTCTGCGAAGGAGTTTCAGGCAAGCGGGCACGCACGAAGACCAACAAGACGCCGGCCGCGGCCAGCGCCGCGCCCGTCAGCACGCCCGTCAGCACGCCAGTCAGCACGCCCGTCAGCGCGAGCGTCCAACCCAGGTCGGGCGCGGTGCGCAGCAGGAGGAGACCCAGGCTCAGCGGCAGCAGGCCGCCGTAGATCAGCACCCAGGTCCAGAACGCCAGTGCCGGCGCGCTCACGGTCAGAACCATGCATCCTGCATCGTGCGGCACACCGGTTCGCGGCTGGCGACGACGCCCAGCCAGGCGTCGATGCGGGGCAGTTCGTAGGCGAAGAAGTAGCGCATCGCCGCCAGCTTGCCTTCACGCAGGCTGCTGCCGCTGTGCTGCGCGGCCAGCGCCACGTCCAGCCACAGCCAGGCCAGCACCACATGGCCGAAGGCCTGCAGGTAGGGCGTGGCATTGGCCAGCGCTTCTTCTGGCACGCCGGTGGACCAGGCCGACTCGGTCGCGGCGCCCAGGCGTTGCAGGGCGGCCGCGAGTTGACCCGCGGGTTCGGCCAGGCCCTGCGCCTGCGCCTGCGCCTGACCTGCACGTTCGATCGTCGCGCTCACGCGCGCGGCCAGCAGCTTCAAGCCGGCGCCGCCGTTCATGACCACCTTGCGGCCCAGCAGATCCAGGCCCTGGATGCCGTGGGTGCCTTCGTGGATCATGTTCAGGCGGTTGTCGCGCCAGTGCTGCTCTACGGGGAAGTCGCGCGTGTAGCCGTAGCCGCCGTGGATCTGGATCGCCAGCGAGTTGGCTTCCAGGCACCACTCGCTGGGCCAGCTTTTGGCAACGGGCGTCAGCACCTCCAGCAGCGTGCCGGCTTGCTGCGCCGCGGCGGCGTCGCCGGTGTGCAGCTCGTCAACCAGCCGCGCGCAGTACAGCTCCAGCGCGAGGCCGCCTTCGCAGTAGGCTTTCTGCGCCAGCAGCATGCGCTTGATGTCGGCGTGCTGGATCAGCGGCACCTGCGGCTGGGTGGCGTCCTTGCCGTTGCCGCTCACGGAGCCCGTAGGGGCCCTTGGCTGTATCGGCCTGCCCTGGGGGCGCTGGCGCGCGTAGTCCAGGCTCGCTTCGTAGCCGGCGTAGCCCAGCATCACCGCGCCCAGGCCGACGCCGATGCGCGCCTCGTTCATCATGTGGAACATGCAGCGCAGGCCTTCGCCGGGCCGGCCGACGAGGTAGCCGATGGCGCCAGCCCCACGGCCGTCCAGGCCGCCGCCTGATCCCCCACGCACTGGGAACCTGCCTTCGCCGAAGTTGAGCAGCGTGTTGGTGGTGCCGCGGTAGCCCAGCTTGTGGTTCAGGCCTGCCAGCGCGACGTCGTTGCGTTCGCCAGTCAGCTCGGCCCTTTCGTTGACCAGCTGCTTGGGCACGATGAACAGAGAGATGCCGCGCGTGCCGGGCACCGGCTTGCCGTCGGGCCCCGGGATCTTGGCCAGCACCAGGTGCACGATGTTCTCGGTCAGCTCGTGCTCGCCGGCGCTGATCCACATCTTGTTGCCGCGCAAGCGGTAGCGCGGGCCGAGTGCATCGCCTTCGAAGCCGTCGCCATCGGGCACGGCGCGCGTGGCCACGTCGGACAGCGAGGACCCGGCCTGCGGCTCGCTCAGGCACATGGTGCCGAACCAGCGGCCGGCAAACTCGTTCTTGGCGAAAACCTCGCGCTGCAGCGGCGTGCCGTGCGCCATCAGCAGGTTGGCGTTGCCACTGGTGAGCATGGCGTAGCCGCCCATCGCGACACTGGCCTTGCTGAAGAAGGCGTTGGCCGCCATCTCGATGACGCAGGGCAGCTGCATGCCGCCGATGTCGTAGTCCTGGGCGGCGGCCAGCATGCCCGAGTCGACGTAGGCGGCCACGGCTGCATGGGTCTCCTTCGGCAGCTGCACTCTCTCGCCGTCGGCGTGCGCAACAAGATGCGGTTCCAGCGTGTCGCTCAGGCGGTTGAAGGGCGCGAACTTCTCGCGCGCGATGCGTTCGCAGGTGTCCAGCACCTGCGTGAAGGTCTCGGCCGAATGCTCGGCGAAGCGCGGCCGCGCCAGCAGCGTGGACACGCCGAGCCAGTCGTGCAGCAGGAAGTCGAGCGTCGCGCGCATGGTGTGCGGTTCAGTCCTTGTGGGGCACCAGGGCCATCGTGGCCGAAGCCTTCATGACCAGCGTGCGCTGGCCCTGGCTCTCGGCAAAGACCTGGGCTTCGGTGAAGCTGAGCGTGCGGCCGGCCTTGATGACCACCGCCTCGCAGACCAGTCGCTCGCCCTTGCCGGGTCGCAGCTGACTGGTCTTGAGCTCGGCGGTGATGGCCCAAAAGCCGGCGGGCGCCAGCGTCTGCGCGGCCGAACCCATGCTGTGGTCGGCCATCGACGCCATCACCCCGGCGTGCACCTGGCCGGTGTGCTGCTGGTGGCGCGTGGCGATGACCAGTTGCGTGCTGACAGTGCCCGGTTTCACCGCCACCGGCTCCACGCCCAGGTCGGCCATGAAGGGCGAGCGGTCGAAGAATCGGCGCAGTTCAGCCAGTTCCATGTTCAGCCCAGCCTGAACTGCTGCAGGGCGGCGCGCGCGATCGGCGCGCCCCACTCCTGCAAGAAGTGCCCGCCCTCGGCCACCTCCAGCGGGGGCGGGCAGTTGCGGATGACCTGGCGCAGCCACTGCATGGCCGGCGCGCCCAGCACCGGGTCCTGCATGCCGATGGCCATGAAGCTGTCGCCCGCCCACTCGTCGCGCCAGAAGGCCAGCGCCTGGCGGCTGATGGCGGCGCCGGGGGCGTTGTCGCCATCGGGCACCAGGTTCGGGAAGGCGCGCAAGGCGGACTTGTAGCTGGCGTCCGGGAACGGCGCGTCGTAGGCCGCCGCCTCGGCCGCGCTCATGTCGCGCTTGCCGCGTTGGATCAACTTGCCCACCGCCAGGTCGGGCTGGCTGTTGGAGTACGCACGCCACTGGCGGAAGCCCTCAGTCAACTGCCCCGTGCCCAGGCCGGTGTTCATGACCAGCAACCGCGTGAAGCGGCCCGGCAGGTCCATCGGCAGCGTGAGGCCGAAGATGCCGCCCCAGTCCTGGCACACGAGCAGGATGTTCTTCAGGTCGAGCCGCTCGACGAAGTCCAGCAGCATGCCGCGGTGCAGATCGAAGCTGTGGGCGGACTCAGCCACCGGTTTGTCGGAGCGGCCGAAGCCCAGCAAGTCCGGCGCCACCACGCGCAAGCCGGCCGCGGTGAAGACCGGGATCATGTGGCGGTAGAGATAGCTCCAGCTCGGGTTGCCGTGCAGGCACAGCACGGTCACGGCGGCGTCGGCGGGCCCTTCGTCGAGGTGGTGGACCCGCAGGCCCGCGTACTCGGTGTAGCGTGGTGCGAAGGCATAACCCGGCAGACCGTCGAAGCGGTCATCGGGCGTGCGCAGCGCCTGCACGAGCAGCTCGCTCAAAGCACTTCGAAGACGCCGGCCGCGCCCATGCCGCCGCCGATGCACATCGTCACCACCACGCGCTTGGCGCCGCGGCGCTTGCCTTCGATCAGCGCATGGCCGGTCAGGCGCTGGCCGCTCACGCCATAGGGGTGGCCCACCGCGATGGCGCCGCCGTTGACGTTGAGCCGATCCATCGGAATGCCCAAAGTATCGGCGCAGTACAGCACCTGCACCGCGAAGGCTTCGTTGAGTTCCCAGAGGTCGATGTCGGCCACCGTCAGGCCCAGGCGCTTGAGCACCTTGGGCACCGCGAACACCGGGCCGATGCCCATCTCGTCGGGCTCGCAGCCGGCGACGGCAAAGCCCAGGAAGCGGCCTAGGGGCTTGAGGCCCTTTCGCTCGGCCACGGCTTCGTTCATCACCACGCAGGCACCGGCACCATCTGAAAATTGGCTCGCGTTGCCGGCGCTGATGAGGCCGCCGGGCAGCGCCGAGCGCAGGTTGCAGATGCCTTCGTAGGTGGTGCCGGCGCGGATGCCTTCGTCGTTGGCGACGCTGACTTCCTTGCTGCGCAGGCCCAGCACGGGGTCGGCGACGCCGGTAGTCACGGTGATGGGCGCGATCTCGTCCTTGAACAAGCCCTTGTCCAGCGCGGCCGCAGCGCGCTGCTGGCTGCCCGCGCCGTAGTGGTCCATGCGCTCGCGGCTGATCTTGTAGCGCTTGGCCACCTGCTCGGCGGTCTGCAGCATGTTCCAGTAGATCTCGGGCTTGTTCTTCTGCAGCCAGGGGTCGGCCAGCATGTGCTTGTTGGCTTCTTGCTGGACACAGCTGATGCTCTCGACACCGCCACCGACGTAGATGTCGCCCTCGCCGGCGATGATGCGCTGCGCCGCCAGTGCGATGGTCTGCAAGCCGCTGCTGCAAAAGCGGTTGACGGTGACGCCGCTGGTGGTGACCGGCAGGCCGGCACGCAGCAGGGCCTGGCGCGCGATGTTGCTGCCGGTGGCGCCCTCGGGCGTGGCGCAACCCATGATGACGTCGTCGACCTCGGCGCCATCGATGCCGGCGCGCTCGACGGCGTTCTTGATCGCGTGGCCGCCCAGCGTGGCGCCGTGGGTCATGTTGAAGGCGCCCTTCCAGCTCTTGCAAAGCGGGGTGCGGGCGGTGGAGACGATGACGGCTTGGGTCATGGCAGGCGTCCTTGGTGGGAAGTCATTTCGCCGCCTGCGACAGCAGGCGGTGGTAGAAGCGGACCATGTCGGCCAGCTGGTCGGCAGAGATGCGTTCATTGGTGCCGTGCGGCAGCGCCAGGTCGGCGGACTTGAAGCGGACCGGCATGAAGCGATAGACCTGGTCGGCCAGATCCTGGAAGTGCTTGGAGTCGGTGCCGACGATGACCAGACTCGGCGCCACCATCGCGTCGGGGAAGACCTCGCGGATGGCCCGCTCCACCAGGCGGTAGGCATCGGCGTTGGATGACGACAGCTTGGATGGTTCTGCCGGAGTCCCCAGCGGCTGGACCTCGATGCGCTCGTCAGCCACCACCTTGCGCACATGCGCCAACACCGACTCGGAGCTGTCGCCCGGCAGGATGCGAAAGTTCACCACCGCCTCGGCCTTGCCGGGTAGCACGTTTTCCTTGTTGCCGGCGTTGACGATGGTCAGCGCCGTGGTCGTGTGCAGCATGGCGTTGGTGGCCGGTGCCTTGCTGAGCATGCCTTCGACCACGGGCTTGAACAGCCACAGATTGGACATCGCCAGGCGCTGGCCCAAGGGCAACTCGGGCGCCACCGCGGCGAAGAGCTCGGCCGCAGCACCCTGGATGCCGCCGGGCATGGGCGTGTTGTCCAGCCGCGTGAGTGCCGCGCTCAACATGCCGATGGCGCCGTTGCCGGCCGCCGGCGGCATGGATGAATGCCCGGGCGCCGATGTGGCGGTGAGCTTGACGGACATGCCGCCCTTCTCGGCCAGCCCGATGAGGGCGATCGGCTGCGCCACGCCCGGCAGGATGCCTTCAGTGATGACGCTGCCTTCGTCGAGCACGAAGTCCAACTTGACGCCGCGCTGCTTGAGCAGCGCCACCACCGGCATCGCGCCCATCCGCCCGCCGACTTCTTCGTCGTGGCCGAACACGAGGTAGATGCTGCGTCGCGGCTTGAAGCCGGACTTGAGCAGGGCCTCGACCGCCTCGAGTTGGGTGATCAGGTTGGACTTGTTGTCCACCGTGCCGCGGCCCCACACCATGCCGCTGTCAACAACGCCGTCGAAGGGCGGCTTCTTCCACAGCGCTTCGGTGCCGGGCGCGATGGGCACCACGTCCTGGTGCGCCAGCAGCGCCACGCCCAAGGCCCGTGCTTCGGTGCCGGGCCAGGTGTAGAGCAGGCTGTGATGGCCCACCACTTCGCGGGTCAGCGTCTGGTGCACGAGCGGGTAGCGGCTGCGCAGATGCTCGTGCAGCTTGTCGAACTCGGCGGCTGTGCCAGTGGGGTCGAGCAGGCCGCTGACGGTCTTGGCGCGCACCGCGGTGGCCAGGGACTCGGCCACCGCCGCCTTGTCCACCGCCAGCGGCGCCAGGGCCGGCACCGTCACCTGTCGCGAACCCTGGCGCAGCGTATTGACCGCAACCGCGGCGGCCAGCAGCAGCAGCAGGCCCAGCAAGCCCAGCAACAGGCGCTTGATCATGCCGCTCAGGTGAAGCTCTTGCCTTCAGCCGCCAGCCGCGCCAGCAGCGGCGCCGGTTGCCAGAAGCTGGCGTCGTCGTGCGGGTTGGCGGCGAACTTCTTCATCGTCTGCACGACGTTGAACAGGCCCTGGCTGTCGGCGTAGCACATCGGGCCACCACGGTGCAGCGGGAAGCCGTAGCCGGTGAGGTAGACCATGTCGATGTCACTGGCCTTGCTCGCGATCCCCTCTTCCAGGATCTTGGCCGCTTCGTTGACGAGCGCGTAGACGAGCCGGTGCACGATCTCCTCGTCGCTGATCTTGCGCGGCACGATGCCGAGTTCGGCGCTGTGCTTGGCGATCATGTCCTCGACCAGCTTGGCAGGAATGGCGTCGCGCTTGCCGGCTTGGTAGTCGTACCAGCCGGCTCCCGTCTTCTGGCCGTAGCGGCCCAGTTCGCAAAGCAAGTCGGCGGTCTTGCTGTAGCGCATGCCGGGTTTTTCTTGGTAGCGCCGCTTGCGGATCGCCCAGCCGATGTCGTTGCCCGCCAGGTCGCCCATGCGGAAGGGGCCCATCGCGAAGCCGAACTTCTCCACCGCCTTGTCCACCTGCGCCGGCGTGCAGCCTTCTTCCAGCAGGAAGCCGGCCTGGCGGCTGTACTGCTCGATCATGCGGTTGCCGATGAAGCCGTCGCAGACGCCGCTGACCACCGCCGTCTTGCGGATCTTCTTGGCCGTGGCCATCACGGTGGCCAGCACGTCCTTAGCGGTCTTCTCGCCGCGCACCACCTCCAGCAGCTTCATGACGTTGGCGGGGCTGAAAAAGTGGGTCCCGACGACGTCCTGCGGCCGCTTGGTAAAGCCGGCAATCTTGTTGACGTCGAGCGTGCTCGTGTTGCTGGCCAGGATGGCGCCGGGCTTCATCACCTCGTCGAGCTGCTTGAAGACCTTTTCCTTCACGCCCATCTCTTCGAAAACTGCCTCGATGACCAGGTCGGCGTCGCCGATGTCGGCGTAGTTCAGCGTCGTGCTCAGCAGCGCCATGCGGGCATCGAGCTTGTCCTGCTTGAGCTTGCCCTTCTTCAGCTGCGACTCGTAGTTCTTGCGGATCGTGGCCAGGCCACGGTCGAGCGCGTCCTGCTTCATCTCGAGCATCGTCACCGGGATGCCGGCGTTGAGGAAGTTCATGCTGATGCCGCCGCCCATGGTGCCGGCGCCGATGACGGCCACCTTGGCGATCGTGCGCTGTGGCGTGCCCTCGGGCACGTCGGGGATCTTGCTGGCGGCACGTTCGCCGAAGAAGGCGTGACGCAGCGCCTTGGACTCGGGCGTGCTCATCAGCGCGATGAAGATCTCGCGCTCGGAGGCCATGCCGTCTTCGAACTTGCGCTTGACGCTGGCTTCCACCGCGTCCACGCACTTCAGCGGCGCCGGGAAGTTCTTGGCCATGCCGGCGACCATGTTGCGCGCGAAGGCGAAATAGGCGTCGGCGTTGTCGTGGCGCGCCTTCATGTCGCGCACGCGCGGCAGCGGGGTGCCATTGGCCTGGTGCTCGGCGGCCTTGGCAGCAGCCAAGGTGCAGGCGGCGCCCAGCAGGTCCTCGGCCACGATCTGGTCGAAGAGCTTCTGGCCCGGGATCGAGGCCAGCAACTCGCTCTTCACGGGCTCGCCACTGACGATCATGTTCAGCGCCGTCTCGACGCCCACCGCGCGCGGCAGCCGCTGCGTGCCGCCGGCGCCCGGGATCAGGCCCAGCTTGACCTCGGGCAGCGCCACGTCCACACCCGGCGCAGCCAGTCGGTAGTGGCAGCCCAGGCTGAGTTCGAGCCCGCCGCCCATGCACACGCCGTTGATGGCGGCCACCACCGGTTTGCTGCAGTCTTCCAGCAGCTTGATCAGCGACAGCAGGTTGGGCTCGGCGAGGGCCTTGGGGCTGCCGAACTCCTTGATGTCGGCGCCGCCCGAGAAGGCCTTGCCGCCGCCCGTGAGGACGATGGCGACCACGCCCTTGTCGGCCAGCGCCTGCTCCACGCCCGCGGCCACGCCCATGCGGGTGTCGTAGCCCAGGCCGTTGACGGGGGGGTTGTCCAGCGTGATGACGGCAACGCTGCCGCGGACTTCGTACTTGGCGCCCATGGCGTCTCCTCGGGGGCTGGAATAAAAAATAGAACGGTCGTTCGATTCTAGGCGGCGAAAAAGGCCGGCGAATGTCTCTGGCGTGACACGAGCCGGCCTCGCTTGGCGTGGCCGAAGGCTACACCTCCAGCCACTCCTTGCGCACGTCGGCGTTGGCGCGCAATTCGGCCGGGGTCCCTTCGAAGACGATCTGGCCGTGGCCCATCACCAGGCAACGGTCGGCGACCTCCAGCGCGATGGTCAGCTTCTGCTCGACCAGCAGCACGCTGATGCCACGCCGCTTGAGCTCACGCAGGTACTCGGCCACCAGCTCGACGATCTTCGGTGCCAGGCCCTCGGTGGGCTCGTCGATCATGATCAGTTCTGGGTCGCCCATCAGCGTGCGGCACAGTGTCAGCATCTGTTGCTCGCCGCCTGACAGCACCCCGGCTTCGGTGTGCTGCCGCTCCTTCAGGCGCGGGAACAGCTTGTACATGTCGTCGAAGCCCCAGCGCGCGTTCTTGGCACCGCGTTTCTGGCCCAGCAGCAGGTTCTGGTACACCGTGAGCGTCGGGAAGATGTCGCGGTTCTCGGGCACGTAGCCGATGCCAGCCTGCGCGATCTCGAAGGCTTTCTTGCCGAGTAATTCCTGCTTCTGGTACTGCACCGACCCTGCGCAATTCACCAGGCCCATGATGGCCTTGACCGTGGTGCTGCGGCCCGAGCCGTTGCGGCCCAGCAGGGCCACGATCTCGCCGTCGCGCACGTCGAAATGCACCCCGTGCAGCACGTGACTCTTGCCGTAGTAGGCGTGGAGGTCCTTGAGTGTCAGCACATCAGTGTCCCGCCGAGTCGGCCTGGGCATCGGCCAGCACCGAGCCCAGGTAGGCTTCCTTGACGCGCTCGTTGGCGCGCACCTTCTCGGGCGTGTCGAAGGCGATGACCTCGCCATACACCAGCACTGCGATCTTTTCGGCGAGGCCGAAGACGACGCCCATGTCGTGCTCAACCGTCAGCAGCGTCTTGCCCACCGTGATCTCGCGGATCAGGTTGACGAAGCGCGCGGTCTCGCTGCGGCTCATGCCGGCCGTCGGCTCGTCGAGCAGGATCACGCTGGCGCCGCCGGCGATGGTGATGCCGATCTCCAGCGCGCGCTGCTCGGCGTAGGTCAGATTCATCGCCAGCACGTCGCGCCGCTTGTGCAGCTTGATCATGTCCAGCACCTCTTCGGCGCGCTGATTGGCGTCGCGCGCGTCGGCCAGGAAGCGCCAGCACGAGTACTTGTAGCCCAGGCTCCACAGCACCGCGCAGCGCAGGTTCTCGAACACCGACAGGCGCGTGAACAGATTGCTGACCTGGAAGCTGCGTGCCAGGCCTTTACGGCTGATCTCGTAGGGCTTCAGTCCATCGAGCTTTTCGCCGTGCAGCAGGATATCGCCCGAGGTGCTGCCGAAGCGGCCGCTGATGAGGTTGAAGAGGGTGCTCTTGCCGGCGCCGTTGGGGCCGATCACGGCCACGCGCTCGCCGGGGCGCACCTGCAGGTTGGCGCCGCGAATGATCTCGGTCTTGCCGAAGCTCTTGCGCACGTCGCGCAGTTCGAGCGCGAATTCGGCTGCGCTGGTCCGGCCCGGGTTGCGCTGTCCGGCATGCGCGCCCTCGGCGGGCCGACGCGCCATGTCTTGGAGGTCAGTCATACGGCGGCTTCCTTGCGCTGGATCTCTTTTTCGATTTCTTCCTGCGTGCGGCCCCATTCGCGCACGAACTGGCGCCGCGCCAGTTCGAACATCGCCACCCCCACCGCCAGCACAAAGCAGGCGCCGAACCAGCTGTCGAAGCCCTTGGCGTTGATGGTGGCGCCCATGAATTTCATGTTCGGCCCCAGCGCCTCGTTGAGCTGCAGGTGGTAGAGCATCTCGATCATCACCGCCGCGCCCAGCAGCACGGTGGCCGCGGTGCCGGCCAGCGCGAGGTAGGACGCCAGCAGCGGCCGCAGCTTGCCGAAGGACGCCACGCGCAGGTTCATCATGATCAGGCTGCTGATGCCGCCCGGGGCATACATCACCATGAAGGTGAACACGAGACCGAGGTACAACAGCCAGGCCTGCGTGAGCTCGCTCAGCAGCACCAGCGACAGCACCAGAAGCACGGCGCCGATGATCGGCCCGAAGAAGAAGATGGCACCGCCCAGGAAGGTGAACAGCAGGTAGGCGCCCGAGCGCGCCGCACCCACCACCTCGGAGGTGACGATCTCGAAGTTCAGCGCCGCCAGCCCGCCCGCGATGCCCATGAAGAAGCCGCTGGCGATGAAGGCGAAGTAGCGCACGTACTGCGTGTTGTAGCCGATGAACTCGACCCGCTCGGGGTTGTCGCGCACGGCGTTGAGCATGCGGCCCAGCGGCGTGCGCGTGAAGGCAAACATCAGCACCGTGCTGATGAAGGTGTAGATGGCGATCAGGTAGTAGAGCTGGATCTGCGGCCCGAAAGTGATGCCCAGGAGACTCTGGCCCTGCACGCGGTTGCCGGTGATGCCGCCCTCGCCGCCGAAGAAGCCCGGGAACATCAGCGCCATTGCCGCCACCAGTTCGCCCACGCCCAGCGTGATCATCGCGAAGGGCGTGCCGGCCTTCTTGGTGGTGACGAAGCCCAGCAGCACCGCAAAGAGCGCGCCGAAGCCGCCCGCGACCAGCGGCACCAGGCTCACCGGCACCACGACCTGCCCCTTGCTGGCCAGGTTCAGCGCGTGAATGGCGAAGAAGGACCCCAGGCCCGAATAGACCGCATGACCGAAGCTGAGCATGCCGCCCTGTCCCAGCAGCATGTTGAAGGCCAGGCAGGCGATGATCGAGATGCCGATTTGCGACAACATCGTCAGCGACAGGCTGCTCTTCCACAGCAGCGGCGCCGCGATCATGACCAGGGCGTAACCGCCCCAGACGACCCAGCGGCCGAGGTTGCTGGGCTTGAAGCGGTTGACGGGCAAGGCTTGCTGCATGGTGACCTTCAGCCTTCCCGGGTACCGAACAGGCCCTTGGGCCTGAAGATCAGGATCAGCACCAGGAACAGGTAGGGCAGGATCGCGGCCACCTGGCTCATCTTCACGCTCCACACCACGTAGCCGACGGTGTCTGGCGTGATGCTCAGGCCCAGCGACTTGAAGACATCGACCAGCGAGCTGTCGCTGCCGACGGCAAAGCTGTCGATCACGCCCAGCGCCAGCGAAGCCACGAAGGCGCCGGCCAGCGAACCCATGCCGCCGATGACGATGACCGCGAACACCACCGCGCCCACGGCCAGCGCCATCGACGGCTCGGTCACGCGCAGCGCGCCGCCGATGACGCCGGCCAGCGCCGCCAGCGCGGTGCCGCCGCCGAAGACCATCATGAACACGCGCGGTACGTTGTGGCCCAGCGACTCGACCGCGTCCGGGTGGGTCAGCGCGGCCTGGATGACGAGGCCGATGCGGGTGCGCGTGAGCAGCAGCCACACCGACACCAGCATCAGCACCGCCACCCCCATGCCGAAGGCGCGGAAGGCCGGGAACTGCGTGCAGATGGCGCCGGCCACGGTCTTGCAGACATCGGGCGGCGAGCCCCAGGTGAAGCTCAGCGCGTCAGGCAGCTGCACGACTGTGAACAGGGGCCCTTGCAGCGATTCCGGCGGCTGGAAGTTGAGCGCCTGGCGGCCCCAGATCAGACCCACCAGTTCCAGGATCAGGTAGCTCAGGCCGAAGGTGATGAGCAGTTCGGGCACGTGGCCGAACTTGTGCACGCGGCGCAGCGCATAACGCTCGAAGGCCGCGCCCATCAGGCCCACGACGGGCGGCGCCAGCAGCAGCCCCCACCAGAAGCCGATCGCCTGGGTGATGGTGAAGGCGACGTAGGCGCCCACCATGTAGAAGCTGGCGTGGGCGAAGTTGAGCACGCCCATCATGCTGAAGATGAGCGTCAGGCCCGAGGCGAGCATGAACAGCAGCAGCCCGACCGACAGGCCGTTGAGCAGCGAGATCAGGAAGTACGAGGCATCCATGGGAGGTGGGCGTAGCCGAGGGCGCCGCAGCGCTCGAAACAGGGGCAGCGCGGCACCGGTGCACCCGGTGGCCGCGCTGCCGCGGGGGCCTCAGTCTACGATCCCGATCCCGGGCGCTTCATCTGGCACGAGGTAGGCGTGGTGGCGACGAAGGCGGGAATGGCCTTCACCTCCTGGAAGTTGAAGCCCGTGTTTTCCACGCTGTACGGCGTCTTGGCGTCGGCCTTGCGCCATTCGCTGATGTACAGGCCCTGCTGCAGCTGGTGGTCGGCCTTGCGCATCTCGACCTCGCCCTGGAAGCCCTTGAACTTGAGGCCTTCCATCGCCGCCGCCACCTTCACCGGGTCGACGCTCTTGGCCTGTGCCATCGCCGCCGCCAGCATCGCGATGCCGTTGTAGGTGGCGCCGGTGTACCAGTCGTCGTTGAACTGCTTCTTGAACTTGTCCTGCAGCGACTTGACCGGCTCGGGCAGGCCGTTGTGCGAGTACGCCACCACGCGCACCTTGCCGCCCACGCCCGCAGCCAGCGCGGTGGGCGTGCCGCTGACGCCGGCGTAGTAGGTGTAGAAGTTGGCGTTGAGGCCGGCGTCCTTGGCGGCCTTGATGAGCAGCGTCAGGTCCTGGCCCCAGTTGCCGGTGAGCACCGAGTCGGCGCCGCTGGCCTTGATCTTGGCCACATAGGGCGCGAAGTCCTTGACCTGGCCGATCGGGTGCAGGTCGTCGCCGACGATCTGCACGTCGGGCCGCTTGCGCGCGATGGTGTCCTTGAAGTAGCGCGACACCTGCTGCCCGTGGGCGTAGTTCTGGCCGATGATGTAGACCTTCTTGACGTCGGGCTGGTCCTTCATGAAGCTGGTCAGCGCCTCCATCTTCATCGAGGTGTCGGCGTCGAGCCGGAAGTGCCAGTAGTTGCAGCGCTCGTTGGTCAGCGCCGGGTCGACCGCGGCGTAGTTGAGGTAGACCACCTCCTGCCCCGGGTTGCGCTCGTTGTGCTTGGCCACCGCGTCCGAGATGGCGCCCGCCGCGCCCGAGCCGTTGCCCTGGGTGACGTAGCGTATGCCCTGGTCGATGGCGGCCTTGAGCACGGTCAGGCTGTCCTGCGGCGAGCCCTTGTTGTCGAACGAGACAAACTCGAACTTCACGCCCGCCGCGTTCTTCTTGTTGAATTCCTCGGCCATGAACTGCCAGCTCTTGAGCTGGTTCTGGCCCACGTTGGCAAACGGGCCCGACAAGGGGTCGATGAAGGCGATCTTGACTGCCTGACCCGCTTGCGCAAAAGCCACGCCAGAGAACAGGGCTGCCGAGGCGGCCACGGTGATGCCGAACAAGCGGTGGGTGAAGTTCATTGTCTGTCTCCGTGAGAGCATGGAAGAAACCGCGCGAAGGTACTGCAAGAAGAAGCCCTTTCGGCTCAGTGACTACCCCGAAGACCGTGTCGCGACCGGGACAACCCGAGGGTCTGGCCGATACCCCCAGAACCCAGGGGGAGCGGGCTGGCGTCGACAATCGGGCATGAATATGCTCCAGCCGCTCCAGCCGGTTCCCCGCCCCTGCCTGCCCGCGCAGCCGGTCTGGCTGTCGCAGGGCCTGATGGGCAAGCCGGGCCAGACCCATTGCGACGGTGACCTCACCGAGGTCGAGCGGGCGCTGAAAGTTCTGCAGCGCCGGTTCGACGAACGGCTCGACAACGAGGCCGCTGCCGGCTTCCCGCCCGACTGGGCTCGCCAACTGGAGCTCTCCTGCTCACCATGAGTACCCACCCGCACGACCACGACGACCCGCGCTACCCGGTCAAGAAAAGCGAAGAAGCATGGCGCGGCCAGCTCGATCGCATGCAGTACGAAGTCGCCCGCCACGCTGCCACTGAGCGCGCCTTCAGCGGCAAGTACTGGGACCATTTCGAGCCCGGGCAGTACCGGTGCGTGGGCTGCGGCACGCCGCTGTTCGAGTCGGGCACCAAGTTCGACGCCGGTTGCGGCTGGCCCAGCTACTGGCAGCCGATCAACAGCGAGGTCGTCGAACGCGTGCGCGACGTCACCCACGGCATGGTGCGCGTCGAGGTGCGTTGCAACCAGTGCGGCAGTCATCTCGGCCACGTCTTCGAGGACGGGCCCGATCCCACTGGCGAGCGCTTCTGCATCAATTCGGCTTCGATCGACTTCAAGCCGGAGCCCCCGTGACAGCGCAGCAGATCGAAGCCTGCCTGCGCGCGGCCCTGGCGCCGACCCGCATCGAGGTACTGGACGACAGCCACCTGCATGCCGGCCATGCCGGTGCCCGCGAGGGCCGGCACTTCACGGTCAAACTGGCCAGCGCGCGCTTCACCGGGCTGGCGCGCGTCGCCCGCCACCGCCTTGTGTATGATTCTTTGGGTCCCCTGGCTGCGCAGGGCGTGCATGCTCTGGCCATCGAGGCCAAGGCGCCCGACGAAGCCTGAGTCTGACCCCCTGTCGGCGCCCGCAGCGTTTGCGGCGTTTGACCCTTGCACGCCACCCGCTGCGGGTGGCCACCCCCCGCCTCTTGAAAGCCCCCCTGCCCATGAAGCTGAAGACCCTTGCCGCACGCGCGGCCCTGGCTGCCCTGCTGTTGCCGTTGGCCGCGCTGGCCCAGAACATCGCCGTCGTGAACGGCAAGTCGGTGTCCAAGTCGCGTGTTGACGCGCTCATCACCCAGGCCCAGCGCGGCGGCCAGCCGATGACGCCCGAGATCCAGCAGCAGGCCCGCGACCAGGTCGTGCTGCGCGAGATCTTTGCGCAAGAGGCCGAAAAGCGCGGCATCGGCGCTGGCGCCGACTTCCGCATGCAGATGGAGCTGGCGCGCCAGAGCATCCTGATCCGCGAGCTGTTCGAGGACTACCGCAAGAAGAATCCGGTCAACGACGAGGCCGCCAAGGTCGAGTACGACAAGTTCAAGGCCCAGGCCACCGGCACCGAATACCGCGCCCGCCACATCCTGGTGGAAAAGGAAGACGAAGCCAAGGCGCTCATCGCGCAGATCAAGGGCGGAGCCAAGTTCGACGAACTGGCCAAGAAGCACAGCAAGGACCCGGGCTCCGGCGCCAACGGTGGCGACCTCGACTTCGCCAAGCCCGACAGCTATGTGCCTGAATTCGGCCAGGCCATGACCAAGCTCAAGAAGGGCGAGATGACCGAGACGCCGGTGAAGACCCAGTTCGGCTATCACATCATCCGCCTGGACGACACGCGCGACGCTTCCTTCCCGGCCTTCGACGACGTCAAGGGCCAGATCAAGCAGCGCCTGGAGCAGGTCACGATGCAGCGCTACCAGGACGAGCTGCGCGCCAAGGCCAAGACCGACTACAAGTTCAGCGCGAATTAGGGCCCCCAGGCTCCCGTCGGTCGCCGCCCCGCGCCAGAGTCGCGAGGCCCGCGGGACGTCCAAATCCGCGCCGGCGGACTTGGAGCCGCTGCCCTCGGCCCCCCCGAGGGGCTTGTGAATCCTGCGCCCGGGAGACCCGTGCGCGGATTCAAGCCGGGTCACCCTGCGCTCACCCTACCATCAGGGCATCAGCACCGTGGAGCCCGTCGTCTTGCGCGCTTCCAGATCGCGGTGCGCCTGCCCGGCATCGGCCAGGGCGTAGCGCTGGTCGATGCGGATCTTCACGGAGCCGCCGCTGACCACCGCAAACAGGTCGTCGGCCATGGCCTGCGTGGCCTCGCGCGTGGCGATGTGCGTGAAAAGGGTCTGCCGCGTCAGGTACAGCGATCCCTTGGGGCCCAGCATGCCAGGGGCGAACGGCGGCACCGGGCCCGAGGCGTTGCCGAAACTGGCCATCAGGCCAAAGGGCCGCAGGCAGTTCAGGCTGCCCTCGAAGGTGTCCTTGCCGACCGAGTCGTAGACCACCTTCACGCCCTGGCCCCCCGTGATGTCCTTGACGCGGGCGACGAAGTCTTCCTTGCTGTAGTCGATGGCGTGCGCCGCGCCGTGCTCCAGCGCCAGCGCGCACTTGGCCGCGCTGCCGGCGGTGCCGATGAGCTGCAGGCCAAGCGAACGCGCCCACTGGCAGGCGATGAGGCCGACGCCGCCCGCGGCGGCGTGGAAGAGCACGTGGTCACCGGCCTGCAGGCCCTGCACCGGCAGCGTCTTCTTGAGCAGGTACTGGGCGGTCAGGCCCTTGAGCATCATGCCGGCGGCGGTGTCGAAGGCGATGTCGTCGGGCAGCTTGACGACCGTCTTGGCCGGCATCACGCGCACCTCGCTGTAGCTGCCGGGCGGGTTGCTGGCATAGGCCGCACGGTCACCGGCACGCAGATGGGTGACACCGGCGCCGATGGCTTCGACGATGCCCGCGCCCTCCATGCCCAGCGTCAGCGGCAGCGGGTTGACGTAGAGGCCCGTGCGCTGGTAGACGTCGATGAAGTTCAGGCCGCAGGCCTGGTGGCGGATGCGGATTTCGCCCGGGCCGGGCTCGCCCACCGGCACGTCCACCAGCTTGAGTTGTTCTGGACCCCCGTAGGCGGTGATCTGGATGGCGCGCGGCATAGTCTCTCCTGGGTGTGGAAATCCAAGAGGTTAAGCCAAGGCCGGAGCATCTGCTGCCGTGGCACTATCAGGCCACGCCATGAAACGCCTGCTGCAAGCCCCCAACCTCGCCCTGGCCACGCTGTGGGCCGACATGCTCGACGGCGTGGGCATCAGCGCCAGCGTGCAGCGCGCCTATGCCGGCGGCATCGTGGGCCAGATCCCGCCCGACCAGGGCCTGCCCGAGGTCTGGGTCGACGACGCCGCCGAACACGACCGCGCGCAGGCCCTGCTGCACGAATGGCAGCACGCGCCGCACCGCCACTGGGCCTGCCTGGGCTGCCACGAAATCATCGACGGCCCATTCGAGCAGTGCTGGAACTGCGGCCGCTTGCGCAGCGAATGAGGCTCACGCCCCGCCTGGCCGTGCTGATGACGCTGCCGCCGCTGCTGTGGGCGGGCAACGCCGTCGTCGGCCGCTGGATCGCCGGTGGCGCGGCCGCGGGCCAGGCCGGCGCGGCGCTGGTGCCGCCGCTGACCCTGAACCTGATGCGCTGGGTGCTCACGGCGCTGATCCTGTTGCCCCTGGCCTGGCGCGCGCTGCTGCCGTGGTCGCGCATCGCGCGGCGCTGGCCCTACCTGCTGGCCGTCGGTGTGCTGGGCGTGGGGGCCTTCAATTCGCTGCAGTACCTGGCGCTGAACACCTCCTCACCACTGAACGTGACGCTGGTGGCAGCCAGCATGCCGGTGTGGATGCTGGCCGTGGGCGCGCTGTGCTTTGGCGAGCACCCGTCGCGGCAGCAACTGCTGGGCGCTGCGGTAGGGCTCGTCGGCGTGGCCACGGTGCTCGCGCGCGGCTCGCTGGCCACGCTGGCGCAAGTGCAGTGGGTGCCGGGTGACCTGTACATCCTGCTGGCCGTGATCGGCTGGGCCTTCTACAGCTGGCTGCTGGCGCGGCCGCCTGCGCTCATGCGCGGCCGCGCGCGGCCGGATTGGGATTGGGCCGGCTTTCTGCTGGTGCAGTCGCTGTTCGGCATTGGCGCCGCCGCCCTCTTCACGGCCGGCGAGCAGGCGCTCGGTGCCGCGCCCATCCAGTGGAGCTGGGGCGTGGCGGCGGCACTCGGGTACGTGTCGCTGGGCGCCTCGATCGCCGCCTACCGCTGCTGGGGCCTGGGGGTGGCCGAGGGCGGCCCGGCGCTGGCGGCCTTCTTCAACAACCTCACACCGCTGTTCGCCGCGCTGCTGTCGACGCTCGTGCTGGGCGAAGCCCCCAAGCCCTACCACGCCGCGGCCTTTGCGCTCATCGTGGCGGGCATCGCCATCAGCATGGCGCGCCGGCCGGCACCAGCATGAGCCTGCACGGCCGCCCGAAAGACGAAT
>JANMVM010000363.1:0-6943 GCA_031392695.1 Rubrivivax sp. | reverse complement strand
GCCGGTTTGTCGCTGGCTGCCGCTTCCGCTTCGGGGGCCTGGGTGTGCTTGATGAAGAGTTGCGCGGCGATGATGCCGATCTCGTACAGCACGCACATCGGGATCGCCAGCGCCAGCTGCGAGATCACGTCCGGTGGCGTGACCACCGCCGAGACGATGAAGGCGCCGACGACGAAGTAGCCGCGCATCTGCTTGAGCTGCTGGATGCTGACCACGCCCATGCGCGCCAGCACGATGACGGCGATCGGCACTTCGAAGGCGATGCCGAAGACCAGGAACAGCGTCAGCACGAAGCCGAAGTACTGCTCGATGTCGGGCGCCGCGGTGATGCTGGTGGGCGCGAAGGCCTGGATGAAGCGGCTCATGCCCGGGATGACCAGGAAGTAGCAAAACGCCACGCCGGTGATGAACAGCAGCGTGCTCGACACCACCAGCGGCAGCACGAGCCGCTTCTCGTGCGAGTACAGGCCCGGCGCGACGAAGGCCCAGACCTGGTACAGCACCACCGGCAGCGCGACCATGAAGGCCGCCATGAGCGTGATCTTCAGCGGCACCAGGATGGGCGAGATGACGTTGGTGGCGATCAGCGTCGCGCCCTTGGGCAGGTGCGCCACCAGCGGCGCGGCCAGCAGGTCGTAGAGGCCCGACGGGCCGGGCCAGAGGGCCAGCGCGACGAAGGCGATGGCGATGGCGATGACGGCGCGGATGAGCCGGTCGCGCAACTCGACGAGGTGAGACACGAAAGGGGCTTCGGTGCCTTCGAGCTCGTCCTTCTTCTCGGGCTCGCTCATGGCGGCACCCTGCGGCCGGCGCCACGAAGGGGGCCCATCGTGGCGCATGCCGGCCCCGCCAGGCGGGGATTCGCGCTCGCGAAACCCTCGCCGCTCATCGCGGCGCCTTCAGGCCCGGCGGCCTGAAGCGGGCGACGCGCGCGGCGCCCGATTGCGCCTTGGCGCGGATGCCCTGGCGCTGCTTGTACCACTGCGGCATGGCGCCCTTCTTGAGGCGCCAGTTCTTCTTCGGGTGGCGGTAGCTCGGCGGCGGCTCGGCCAGCGCTTCATGGCCAGTGCCGGTGGCCGTGCCGTGGCCGATCGAGCCGGTGGCGCTGTTCCAGTCGGTGTCGAAGGCGCTGGCGGCTTCGTTGACCTCGCTGCGCACGGTCTGCTCGACGTTGCGCGCGGCGTCCTCGAACTGGGTGCGCATCTTCTTGAGTTCGTCGAGCTCGATCGAGCGGTTGACCTCGGCCTTGACGTCGGCCACGTAGCGCTGTGCCTTGCCGAACAAGTGACCCACCGTGCGGGCCATCTTGGGCAATTTCTCGGGCCCGATGACGATCAGCGCCACGGCGCCGATGAGGGCGATCTTGTCGAAACCGAAGTCGATCATGCGGGGTGCAGCGGGGCGATGCCGGATTTCAAGCCGGCGCGGCGGTGCCGATCAGCCTTTGGTCTTGGCTTCGACGTCGACGGTATTGGTGTCCGCGCGCTTGGCGGTGGACACCTGCTGCGGCGGCGGCGCAGCGGCTTCGGCTTCGGGGGCCTCGCCGCCGCTCTTGATGCCGTCCTTGAAGCCCTTGACCGCGCCACCCAGGTCAGACCCGATGTTGCGCAGTTTCTTGGTGCCGAAGATGACCACGACGACCAGCAACACGATCAGCCAATGCCAGATGCTGAACGAACCCATGATCACACTCCTACGGAAACAGAACCTTCAATTCTAGGGCTCGGGCGTGGCCGCACGGCCACAGGCCCGAGATCACCCCTTGAGCCAGGGTCGGGGCCCGCCCATCACGTGCAGGTGCACGTGCTGCACCTCCTGGCGACCGTCGGGCCCGGTGTTGACGAGGGTGCGAAAGCCGTTGACCACGCCCAGTTCGCGCATCAGCCGCGGTGCCAGGCCGAGCATGCGGCCGAGCAGAGCGTCGTGTTCGGGCGTGACGTCGTACAAGGTGTCGATGGGGGCCTTGGGAATCACCAGCACATGCACCGGCGCCCAGGGGTTGATGTCGTGGAAGGCGAGGAGTTCCTCGTCCTCGTAGACCTTCTTCGCCGGAATCTGGCCGGCAATGATCTTGCAGAAGACGCAGTGGGCATCGTGACTCATCCTTCGGCACCCCCTTCAGGCCGGCGTCGGCATCGGCCGGCCTTCGGCGAAGGCCCACCAGCCGCGGATGAAGCGGTACAGGTACCACAGGCCGATCAGCGACCACGCAATCCAGCCCGGGGCCAGCAGCAGCGCCCACAGCGGCGCGCTCAGCAGCAGCCACAGCAGCGTGAACCAGAAGCTGCGCGCCTGCCAGCGGAAGTGGCTGCGGTAGAAGTCGTCGGGCAGGTCGCCTCGCTTGAGGTAATTGATGATCATCGCGACCACCGAAAACAGGCCGGCCGAGAACCACGACAGCGTGTGCAGCCCGTACAGGATGTGCGTGAGCAGGCGCAGACCGTCGTCGGTGCGCGCCTGGGACCCGGGAACCACGACCTCGTTCATGTGCCATCTCCTTCGCGTGAGCGCGTCTTGCGCAAGGCAAACTCTTCCAGCCCCGACAGGCCTTCGCGCCGTTCGAGCTCGGCCAGCACGTCGGCCGGCTTGAGGCCGAAGGCGGCCAGCGCGATCAGGCTGTGAAACCACAGGTCGGCGGTCTCTGCCACGATGCGCGCCCGGTCGCCGTCCTTGGCGGCCATGACGACCTCGGTGGCTTCTTCGCCGATCTTCTTCAAGATGGCGTCGGTGCCCTTGGAAAACAAGCGCGCGACGTAGCTTTTGTCGGCGTCGCCGCCCTGGCGCGACTCGATCACCGCCGCCAGGCGGGCCAGGGTGTCGTGGCTGCTCATTTGTAGATGCGCTCCGGGTCCAGCAGGACCGGTTCCACGGCCTGCCACTGGCGGCTGCCGTCATCGACGGCCAGCCGCTGATGGAAACAACTGTGTCGCCCGGTGTGGCAGGCGATGCCGGGCTCGTGGCCGAGCTGCGTCACCTTGAGCAGCACGACGTCGTTGTCGCAGTCGATGCGGATGTCGTGGACCTGCTGGAAGTGGCCTGACTCCTCGCCCTTGTGCCACAGCCTCTGGCGCGAGCGGCTCCAGTACACGGCCTGGCCGCGCGCGTGCGTGGCGGCCAGCGCCTCGCGGTTCATCCAGGCGAACATGAGCACGTCGCCGCTGAGCGCCTCCTGGGCGATCACCGGCACCAGGCCGTCGCGGTCCCACTTGATGCTGTCGAGCCAATCCATGATGGCCAGTTTAGTGGGTGGCCCCGGCAAAGCCGCGCTCGGCGGCAAACCAGGCCAGCACCGGCACCGTGCCCGGCAGCACCGGCTGCACTGCCACCGGCAGCGACTGCCAGGCCATGGCCTGGCCTTCGCGCATCTCGAAATCGCCCTGCCAGGCAAAGACCTTGCAGAAGTGCAGCCGCACGCGCGCGTGCGGGTAGTCCATGAGTTCCACCTGCCAGGGCTGCGCAGCGCCAATGGTGATGCCGAGTTCTTCGTGCAACTCGCGCCGCAGCGCCTGCTCGATGCTTTCGCCGGCCTCGACCTTGCCGCCCGGGAATTCCCAGTAGCCGGCGTAGACCTTGCCCGCGGGGCGCGAGGTGAGCAGAAAGCGGCCCTGGCCGTCGATCAGCACGCCCACGGCGACGTCCACCGCGGCGCGCGTTTCGGCAGCCCCGCGCGCCATGGTCTGGGCCCGCGGCGTGGCCTCAGCCACCGTGGCGGCCCGCGTAGTCGCGCGCGAACTGCTGCGCTACGCGGCCCGAGCGCGAGCCGCGCTCCAGCGCCCACACCAGCGAGTCCTGCCGCGCCGCGGCGATCGCCGCTTCGGCCACACCGAAGGACCGCAGCCACTGCGCCACGATGGCCAGGTACTCGTCCTGCGTGAAGGGGTAGAAGCTGATCCACAGGCCGAAGCGTTCGCTGAGCGAGATCTTCTCTTCCACCACCTCGCCCGGATGGACCTCGCCGTCCTCGGTGTGCTGGTAGGACAGGTTCTCCTTCATGTACTCGGGCAGCAGGTGGCGGCGGTTGCTGGTGGCGTAGATCAGCAGGTTGTCGCTGGCCTGCGCCACGCTGCCGTCGAGCACGCTCTTGAGCGCCTTGTAGCCGGCCTCGCCTTCGTCGAAGCTCAGGTCGTCGCAGAAGACGATGAAGCGCTCGCGCCGCTCGGCCACCAGGTCGACGATGTCCTGCAGGTCGATGAGGTCGGCCTTGTCGACCTCGATCAGGCGCAGGCCCTGGCCGCTGAACTCGTTCAGGCAGGCCTTGATCAGGCTGCTCTTGCCGGTGCCGCGGGCGCCGGTGAGCAGCACGTTGTTGGCGCCGTGGCCGGCGACGAACTGCTCGGTGTTGCGCAGCAGGCGCTCCTTCTGCGGCTCGACCTCTTTCAGGTCGGCCAGGCGGATCGTCGCCACGTGGCGCACCGACTCCAGCACGCCGGCGCTGCCGCGGCGGCGGTAGCGCCAGGCCACCGAGGCGCTCCAGTCGGGGGCCGTGGCCGCGTGCGGCAGGATGACCTCCAGCCGGGCCAGCAGCGATTCGGCGCGCAGCAGCAGATGTTCGAAGGCAGCATTCATGCGCCCAAGTGTAGAGGGGGCAGTTCGCGCACTTCTTCGCCCGTGCTCACGTAGACGCGGTCCTGCGCGCTGCGCGCCAGGGTGTGGCTGCCGGTGAATTCACCGAAGGCCGGCAGCACGCCCACGGCGGGCCCGAAGTGGAAGCAGGGCAGGCGCAGGCGCTGGTGCGCGCGGCCGCCGAGCACGGCGCTGGGATGCACGTGGCCGGCCAGCACGTAGCGCCCCGCTCGCGCATCGGGGTGGTGGCACAGCGCCAGGCCGGGAAGGTCGTCCAGCTGCCAGGGTTCGTCGACGCACTGCACGGCCCAGTCGGCGGGCGGGTCGCCGGCATGGCCGTCGTGGTTGCCGCGCACCAGGGTCAGGCGCAGCCCCGGGCGCGCAGCCCGCCAGCGGGCGACGGCCTCCACGGTCTGCGTCGCGCGCGAGCGCACCGAGTGCAGCAGGTCGCCCAGAAAGACGATGTGCTGCGCGCCGGTGCCTCGCACCAGCGCGTCCAGCCTTTGCAGCGTGACTGCCGTGGTGCCCTGCGGCACCGGCACGCCGAGCCGGCGGAACGACACTGCCTTGCCGATGTGGGCGTCGGCCACCAGCAGGGTGGCGTGATCGGGCAGGTAGACGGCGCGCTGCGGCAACAGCTGCAGCCGGGCGCCGCCGGCAGAAACTTCCACCACCGCAGCGCTCAACGGGCCAGGCGCTGCAGCGCGGCTTCCAGGTGCTCGGTGGGCGCGCGCTTGAAGCCGCTGCGCGCATAGCGCTGCAGCCGCCCGATGATGAGCGAGGTCAGTGCCGAGGCCAGGGCCTGGGCATCCACCGTCGGCGTGGGCGAGCCGGCGGCCTCGGCCGCGGCGCGCAGGCTCTGGCGCAGCTGTGACTCGACGCGGTCGAAGAACTGGTTCATGCGCGCGTTCAGGCGCTCGTGCTCGAAGACCAGGGCGTCGCCCACCATGACGCGCGTCATGCCCGGGTTCTTCTCGGCAAACTGCAGCAGCACGGTGACGACCTTCTGGGCCTGCGCCGCGGCCGAGCTCTCGCGCTCGACGATCTGGTTGATGAGCGTGAAGACGCTGGTCTCGATGAACTCGATGAGTCCTTCGAACATCTGTGCCTTGCTGGCGAAGTGGCGGTACAGCGCCGCTTCGCTGACGTCGAGCCTGGCGGCCAGCGCCGCGGTGGTGATGCGCTCGGCGCCGGGCTGCTCAAGCATGGTGGCCAGCGTCTGCAGGATCTGCACGCGGCGTTCGCCGGGCTTGGGGCGCTTGCGGGCCGGGGCCGGCGTCTCGGCGAGGCCTGCTGGTGGACCGTCCTGGGGCAGGGCTTCGGGCAGGGCGGACATCGGCTTGGCGGCAGGCGGCTGAGAGGGCAGGATCGGCAAGGGCAGGGGGCCAATCATTCTTGCACAGCGCCCCTGGGGGCTCTCTTGCAGGTAAACACTGACTCACCGATTGCGCCAGGGGCGGCGACCCCCATCTCCAGGCCCTTTGGACGAGGCCGGCCGCCGGCCGCCGACTTGGTTGCGGCGTCAGCTGCACGTCCACAATCCATGGCTGCAGCGCTGCGCCGCGTGGGTGGTGCGCGCCAGGGGAGGGCAGGCAGAGGTGGCCGTGGCCGTTGCTGACGAGGTAGCTCAACTGATCGCCGGCGCCACCGCGTCGACGGCCGGCCTGGTGCTGTTCGTGGCCTGGCGCCAGCGTCGCCTGGCCCTGGCCCTGACCTTGGCGGCTGCTGCGCTGCTGGCCAGCGCCGGGTGGGCCTGGCTCGGCCGTGGCGCTGCGCCAGCCTGGCTGGCGCTCGTGACGCTGGTCCTGGCGCTCGGCCTGGCGCTCTTGCTGATCGAGTGGGCGCTGCGCGCGCTGCGCGCCAGTCATCAGCAGTGCCAGGCGCTGCAACAGGATCTGGCGGCGCGTGAAGTCGACCGGGCGCAGACCCGCCACCAGATGTTGCAGGCCCAGCACGCGGCCGAGGCGGCGGACCTGGCCAAGGCTCGATTTCTGGCCGCCGCGAGCCACGACCTGCGTCAGCCGGCGCATGCGCTGGGCCTGTACACCGCGGCGCTGCGCGCCGGGCCGCTGGCGCCCGAGCAGGCCGAGATCGCCCAGCGCATGCAAGGCTCGCTGGCGGCGCTGGACACCCTGTTCGCGGCCCTGCTCGACGTCTCGCGCATGGACGCTGGCGCCGTGGTGCCGCAGTGGAACACCGTGGCCCTGGCGCCGCTGCTGCACCGACTGGCCGACGAGTGGGCGCCGCAGGCCGAAGCGCGCGGGCTGCGCCTAGCGCTGCACATCAGCGAGCCCGGCGCGATGACGGTGACCGACCCGTTGCTGCTCGAGCGCGTGCTGCGCAACCTGCTCGCCAACGCCGTCAAGTACACCGCGCGCGG
>JANMVM010000338.1:0-4527 GCA_031392695.1 Rubrivivax sp. | reverse complement strand
CGGCGGCCCCCACGCCGAGGTGATGGCGCTGCGCGACGCGCTGGCCCAAGGCCAGGCGACAGCGGGCGCCACGGCCTGGGTCACGCTGGAGCCCTGCGCCCACCACGGGCGCACGCCGCCGTGCTGCGACGCGCTCATCGCGGCCGGCCTGGCCCGGGTCGTCGTCGCCCTGTCCGACCCCTTCCCGCAGGTCAATGGCGCCGGCCTGGCGCGCCTGCGCGCCGCCGGCATCGAGGTGGTGCTGGCCGATGCCGACATCGAGCATGCCGCGCGCGACATCAACATCGGCTTCCTGTCGCGCGTGCAGCGCGGGCTGCCCTGGGTGCGCCTGAAGATGGCGGCCTCTTTGGACGGCATCACCGCGCTGCCCGATGGCCAGAGCCAGTGGATTACCGGCGAGGCAGCGCGCCGCGACGGCCATGCCTGGCGCCGCCGCGCCAGCGCCGTGCTCACGGGCATCGGCACCGTGCTTGCCGACGACCCCCGGCTCGATGTCCGCTGGGTGGCCACCCCGGCACAGCCGCAGCGCGTGGTGGTCGACTCACGCTGGCGCCTGCCGGCCACGGCGCGTGTGCTGCAGGGCCAGGGCAGCGCGCTCGTCGTGGGTGCCATCGACCCGGGCCTGGCGCCGCCCGCCATCACCGCCGCTGGCGCCACGCTGCTGCACGCGCCCGGCCCTGACGGCCGCGTCGACTTGCGATCCATGCTGCAGCAGCTGGCCGCGCGCGGCATCAATGAACTCCATGTCGAAGCCGGGGCCGTGCTCAACGGGGCGCTGCTGGGCGCCGGCCTGGTCGACGAGCTGCTGCTTTATCTGGCGCCACGGCTGTTGGGCCCGGGCCGCGCGATGGCGCAATGGCCAGCGCTGGGCGCATTGACGGAGTCGCTGGACTTCAGGTTCACCCAGCTGCAGATGGTCGGCGATGACCTGCGCATCAGGGCCTTGCCGCGCGGCTTGTCGGAGCCGGACGGATCCCGGCGGCCGACGTCCTGAGGATCGAGACCCCGGACGCGCACGAGCCCGGGCGCCAGACAGCCGCGCCAGCGCCTTGGCGGCGGAGTGAGCACGGCCTGCGGCCTACAATCGAGCATGTCCATTTGTCCTGTTCCTGAGTTGGTGGCGGAGCTCGCCGCCGGCCGCATGGTGATCCTGGTCGACGAGGAAGACCGCGAGAACGAAGGGGACCTCGTCCTGGCGGCTGAGCACGTCACACCCGAGGCCATCAACTTCATGGCCCGCCACGCCCGCGGCCTGATCTGCCTGACGCTGACGCGAGAGCGCTGCGAGCGTCTGCAGTTGCCACCCATGGCCAGCCGCAACGGTACCAAGCACGGCACCGCGTTCACGGTCTCGATCGAAGCGGCCACGGGTGTCACCACCGGCATCAGTGCCGCCGACCGCGCGCGCACCGTGCAGGCCGCGGTGGCGCGTGATGCCGGTCCGCTGGACCTCGTCCAGCCCGGCCACATCTTTCCGCTGCAAGCGCAGGACGGTGGCGTGCTCATGCGTGCCGGCCATACCGAAGCCGGCTGCGACCTCGCCGGCATGGCTGGCCTGCTGCCCGCGGCGGTGATCTGCGAGGTGATGAACGACGACGGCACCATGGCGCGGCTGCCGGACCTGGAAGTGTTCGGCCGCCAGCACGGCCTGAAGATCGGCACCATTGCCGACCTCATCGGTTACCGCAGCCGCAACGAGACGCTGATCGAGATGATCGGCAGCCGGCCACTCGTCACGCCGCACGGCGCCTTCGATTGCACCGCCTTTCGCGACAAGAGCGGGGGCTTGCATCTGGCGCTCAAGCACGGCCACTGGAGCAGCCGCGACGAGGTGCCCGTGCGCGTCCACGAGCCCTTCACGGTGATGGATCTGCTGGACGCCAACGGCGCCGGCCACTCCTGGCCCCTGGGCGCCGCGCTCAGCGCGCTGCGGGCCGGCCCCTGCGGCGTGGCCGTCTTGCTCAACTGCAGTGGCGACACCGCCGCCCTGTTGCCGCAGTTGGCCATCGAGGCGGTGCCTGCGGCTGCCCGCGCGCAAATGGATTTGCGCACCTATGGCGTCGGCGCCCAGATCTTGCTCGAGTTGGGTGTGCGCCGCATGCGCCTGCTCGGCAGCCCGCGCCGCATGCCCAGCATGACCGGCTTCGGTCTCGAAATCACCGGCTTCACGGCCGCAGCGGCCTGAAGGAAAAGCCATGAAAGACGCAGACAAAGGCAGCTCGGGTGAGCTGATCGGCGAAGGTCTGCGCATCGGCATCGTGCGCGCGCGATTCAACGACGCCATCACGCAGCGCCTGGGCCAGGCCTGCCTGCTGGAACTCGATCGCCTGGAGGTCGAGGAAGGCGACATCACCCACGTCACGGTGCCCGGCGCGCTCGAAGTGCCCATCGCGCTACGGGCGATGGCCGAATCCGGCAGCTTCGACGCGCTGGTGGCGCTGGGCTGCATCATCCGCGGCGAGACCTATCACTTCGAGCTGGTGTGCAACGAAAGCGCGGCCGGCTTGTCGCGGGTGGCGCTCGATCACGGCATCCCGATCGCCAACGCAATCCTGACCGTCGAAAACGAGGCCCAGGCCTGGGCACGAGCCGATGACAAGGGCCGCGAAGCGGCCCGCGTGGCGGTCGAGATGGCCAACCTGCTGGAAGACCTGTCGTGAGCGACGGCCCCGCGCGCAAGGCCCCCAAGCCCAAGTCGGCGCGCCGACGCTCACGCGAGTTTGCACTGCAGGGCCTGTACCAATGGCTGCTGTCGGGCGAGGCCGTGGCCGCCGTGGTGGCGCACATCGCCGAGCTGGACGACTTCGCCAAGTGCGACCGCGCCCACTTCGACGCCCTGCTGCATGGCAGCATCGATCAGGCGGCGGCCCTCGACGCCGTGCTCGCGCATCACCTCGATCGCAAGGCCGCGCAGCTGTCGCCCGTGGAGCACGCGGCGCTGCTCATCGGCTGCTACGAGCTGATGCACTGCCTGGAAGTCCCCTACCGCGTGGTCATCAACGAGGCGGTCGAGCTGACCAAGTCCTTCGGCGGCACCGATGGTCACAAATTCGTCAACGGCGTGCTCGACCGCTGCGCGACAGAATTGCGTCCGGTCGAAGCGTCAGGTGGACAGCAGGCTCGAAAGTCCGCCATCACGAGCACGGCGCCGGACGATGCGGCGCCGGCTTGAGGGGCCACCCCGACGTCGACGTCCAAGCAAGAATTGCCCGGCTCGTCGATGCACTTTGGGCGGCATCGCCGGTGGGCCAAGGCAGGGTGGCGGGCCCGCCATCGACAGCCTCGGGCCGAAGGGCGTCGGTTTTCATTACAGGCCGGCGATCAAGGGCTTGATGCCTGCCAGAGTATTTCCAAAGTGATGATTGGAATCAACGACTTAAGACTGGTGTCCTGCCAGCGGCACAGAAACTGCTTGTTTTGACTTAGAACTGTCTCGGCACCCTGCTGGGTCCGCAGTAACCCGTATATTGGAGAATGAACGTGCGTCGGAACCTCCCCACTCTCGCGATCGTGACCCTCGCCGCACTGGCTGCTGGCTCGGCCCAGGCTTACGCAACCTACAGCGGTATCGACGGCAACGGCAACGCCACCCGGCTGCTGACCACACCGAACTCCGCAGCCGCCGAGAACAGCTTCAAGTCCAATTTGACTGGCGCAGGCACTGAGACTTTCGAAAGCCAGGCGGTAGGTGCTGTGGCTCCGCTGGCCCTGAACTTCGGGGCAGCCGGCACGGCCACCCTGAGCGGCGGCGGTGGGCAGGTCATGGCAACGAGTGCTGCCAGCATCAATGTGGGCCGCTACAGCGTGCCGGGGGGCACGAATTACTGGGACGTCACCGCTTCGACCAGCAATTCCTTCCGGGTCGATTTCAGCCAGGACATCGCAGCTTTCGGCTTTTACGGCATCGACATCGGCGACTTCAATGGCACCGTCCAGCTGGAATTGCTCAATGGCGGCGGCATGACGATCGGCACCTTCAACGTGCCTGCTGCGGCGCAGGGAGCCGCCAACGGCAGCGTGCTGTACTTCGGCCTCATTGCCGGCAACAGCAGCGAGCTGTTCAGGACCGTCAGGTTCAACACCATCCTTCCCCCAGGGAGCACGGCGACCGACGTCTTCGGCTTCGACAGCTTCACCATCGGCAGCCAGCAACAGGTGGGCCGAGTGCCAGAACCCGGTTCGCTGGCCCTGGTGGGTGCGGCGCTGCTGGGCCTGCGCTTGCTGCAACGCCGCCGCGCCTGATCTGGCACGGCCAGCAACCCGCGGCGGCTTCGAGCCGCCGTTTTTCATCGCGCGGCCGCGTTGACAATGTCGCTGTCGTCACCCAGCAAGGCAGCCAACACCGTGATCCGCACCGCCAGCCGGCACGAGCACATCGAGCCCTTCTACGTCATGGAACTGGCCAAGGCGGCCGCGGCCGTGGCGCGCAGCCCGGCCTGCGACCCGGCGCAGGGTGGCGAGCCGATGGTCTTTCTCAACATCGGCGAGCCCGACTTCACGGCCGCCCCGGCCGTGCGCGAGGCGGCC
>JANMVM010000303.1:0-2859 GCA_031392695.1 Rubrivivax sp. | reverse complement strand
CCCCCCCCCCCCCGGCCGCGCCCCCGCCCGCGGGGGGGCACCGGTGCGCCACTATACCTTGGGCTGGGGGCGGGGGGCCCGCCCCGGGGGTTGGGTGGCCCCGCCACGCCAGCTCGGCGAGGACGAGCACCAGGTCTGGCTGCCACTGCAGCCGCCCTGACCGACCCCGGCGCCCACGGCGCCGCCTACACTGCCGGCATGCTGCAGCAAGCCCACCCCAGCGCCGAAACCGAGTCGGCGCAGGCATTGACCGTGCGCCACCTGCGCCAGGTGCTGCTGTGGCCGCTGCGACTGATCCCGGCGCCGGAGTCGGAAGACTCCGAGCACCGGCGCGCGCCCTGGCGCCTGTTGCGCGACCTGGGCGATGCCACGCCCTGGCGCGAACACTTCGACGAATACAACGGCGGCGCCGGCGGCTTCCACGAACGCCACTACAACGAGTTCGTGACCTTCCTGCCCTATGTGCAGCGCTTCCTTTACGGCGAGGGCCGCAGCGCGCGCGACAGCGGTGACGCCAGCAGCGGCTCGCCGATGCGCGTCTTCCGGCGTCGCGACATCGCCGCCGTGCGCGTGCAGCCGCGGCCGGGCGACGCGCCGATCACGCTGCAGGTGGTGCATGTCGACCTGTACTTCTTCTATGGCGTCGACATCGTGCTGCTCAACGTCGAAGTCGGCGCCGACGACCTGCCGCTGGCGCTGGCGCAGGAGCTGATGTACCGCTTCGGCCGCGCCTACCCGGCCGGCTGGGACGCCGCCGGCCAGGCCATGCATTGCCTGGCCGGGGTCGAGTGGCTGGCCGCTGACGGCAGCGTGCTGGCGCGCAGCGACGCCCAGCAGCGCGACGCCTTCCTGGCCCACGTCGCAGAACACCGCGCGCCGCGCATCTCGGCGCACTGGGACTACGTGCTGGCGCCGCTCGTCAACCACCATTCGGCGGCGCCGGGCGCCTTGCGCTACCGGCAGATCGAGTACTACCGCATGCCGATGATGGCCTACCTCGCGGTGGACGAGCCGCGGCTGCTGACGCGCAGCGACTTCATCCGCCTCGGGCTCGTCACCGGCGGCGCCGATGCCGTGCCCGGCAGCGAAGCCCCGCTGCCCTACGCCGAGCGCCATCTGGCCGACTTCGAGCAGCAGTTCTGTTACGACCGCTTCTGGTCTGAGACCGGCGCCGCGCCGAACACGCGCTACCTCTGTTCGGGGCTGGCGCTGATCGTCGTGGGCGACGCGCAAAGCGCTTTCTACCGCTGCGGCGACCGCGGCGTTCTGGCGCAGTTCCGCCACCAGCACTTCCTGCTCTTCCTGATCGCGCACTTCCAGAAGGCGACGCTGCTGATGGTGTCGGACCAACTCGCCGAAGCCCTCACGGCGTTGGATGTGACGCGGCCGGCCACGATCAAGCGCTTCAAGCGCCAGATCCGCATCAGCTATGTCGCCTTCCTGGGCTTCACGCACCGCTACTGGTTTCACGAGGTCAGCGAGCAGGCCCACGTCAAGGCCCTGTTCCACCTGTGCACGCGCCACCTGCAGATCGACGGCGTCTACGACGAAGTCAAGGATCGCATCCGCGACATGAACAGCTATCTCGATGCCGATGCGCTGCGCCGCCAGGCCAACACCGTGGTGCGGCTGACGGTGGTCACGATCCTCGGCCTGGTGGGCACCATCACCACCGGCTTCCTGGGCATGAACCTGCTGGCCGAGGCCGACGCGCCGCTGTCCCGGCGGGTCGTGATGTTCGCAGCGATCCTGGCACTGACCTTGGCGCTGACGGTCTACACCATCGTCAAATCCAAGCGCCTGTCGGACTTTCTCGACGCGGTGTCCGACGAGCGCCTGTCGGCCTGGACCAAGTTCAAGTCCTTCCTGGGCATCTGGGTGACGCCGCGCGGCTGAGGGCCTGCCTCAGGGCACGAGCAGGCGGTCGAGCAGGCGCGCCACGTGCACCGCTTCGCGCGCGGCGCCGTGGGCGATCTGCTGGCGACAACTGGTGCCGTCGGCGACCACGATGGCCTCGGGCTGCCTGCGCAGCGCCGGCAAGAGACTGGCCTCGGCCATGGCCATCGACACGTCCTGATGCGCCGCGTCGTAGCCGAAACTGCCGGCCATGCCGCAGCAGGAGCTCTCGATCAGCTCCGGCTGCGCGCCGGGGATCAGCCGGAGCACCTCGAGGATCGGGCTCACCGCGCCGAAGGCCTTCTGGTGGCAATGGCCGTGCAGCAGGATCGGCGCGTCGGCCGCCCGCAGCCGCGGTGCAAAGCGCCCGGCCTGGGCTTCGGCGGCGAGAAACTCTTCCAGCATCAGTGCCCGCTCCGAGACGACGCGAGCCGGGTCCCCCAGCCCCATCACCAGGGCCTCGTCGCGCAGCGTGAACAGGCACGACGGCTCCAGGCCGACGATGGCCACGCCGGCCTGGGCCAGCGGCAGCAAGGCATCGATCAGCGCCGACAGGCGCTGGCGAGCTTCGTCCACGCGGCCGCTGGCCAGGTAGGTGCGGCCACAGCAGTGGTGGCCGCCGGGCTGGGTCACGCTGTGCAGCGTGTAGCCCGCCGCGTGCAGCACGCGCGCCGCTGCACTGGCGTTCTCGGTCTCGAAGGTGCCGTTGAAGGTGTCGACGAAGAGCACCGCGGCCTTGCCGCCCCGGCGCGCCACGGCCAGCGTGTCGTGCAGGCTCGATAGCAGCGCCGCCGGCGGCTGGAGCCAGAAGGTGTCGCTGCGCCAGCGCGGCAGGCGGCGGCGCGCCGACAGGCCGAGCAGCTTCTCGCTCAGCCAGGCGGCGCCGGGCAGCGTATCGCGCAGGTTCATGAGCCAGGGCAGGCGGCTGGCCAGCGCGGCGTAGGCGGGCAGGGCGGCGACGAG
>JANMVM010000237.1:0-4023 GCA_031392695.1 Rubrivivax sp. | reverse complement strand
GGTGCCGACGTGGTGCTCGACATGGTGGCCGGCGAGTACGTGGCGCGCGAAATCCAGTGCCTGGCCGAAGAAGGCCGGCTGGCGATCATCGCCACCCAGGGCGGCAACGCCAGCACGCTCGACGCCGGGCTCGTGCTGCGCAAGCGGCTGACCATCACCGGCTCCACGCTGCGCCCGCGCAGCGTGGCCTACAAGACGGCCCTGGCGCAGGCGCTGCGGGCGCAGGTCTGGCCGCTCATCGAAGCGGGCAAGGTCAAGCCCGTCATCCACCAGGTGTTCGCGGCCGCCAAGGCCGCCGAAGCCCATGCGCTGATGGAGTCCAGCACGCACGTGGGCAAGATTGTTTTGACGTGGCAGTGAGCTCAGAGATGCGACGCAAACTCGTGGTCGGCAACTGGAAGATGCACGGCAGCCGCGCGGCCAACGCCGAGTTGCTGGCAGCGCTGCTCGCGGGCCGGCCCTATGGCCTGGACGTGGCGGTGTGCGCGCCGTTTGTCTTTTTGGGCGATGTTGCCGCCACGTTGGCCGGCAGCGACATCCGCTGGGGTGCGCAGGACGTCTCGGCGCACGAGCAGGGTGCCTACACCGGCGAGGTCTCGGCCGCCATGCTCGGCGAGCTGGGCTGCCGCTACGCGCTGGTGGGCCACTCCGAGCGCCGCGCCTATCACGCCGAAGGCGACGCGCTGGTGGCGCAAAAGGCGCAGGCCGCGCTGGCCCGCGGCGTGACGCCGATCGTGTGCGTGGGCGAGACGCTGGCCGAGCGCGAAGCCGGCCAGACCGACGCCGTCGTCAAGCGCCAGCTCTCGGCGGTCATCCACCAGTTGGCGCACTGCGCCGCCGAGATGGTCGTCGCCTACGAGCCGGTGTGGGCCATCGGCACCGGGCGCACCGCCACGCCCGAGCAAGCCCAGGCCGTGCATGCGCTGCTGCGCGCCCAACTGCAAGCCGCCACCGGGCACGGCGCGAGCATGAAGATCCTCTATGGCGGCAGCGTCAAGGCCGACAACGCCGCCACCCTGTTTGCCCAAGCCGACATCGACGGTGGCCTGATCGGCGGCGCTGCGCTGAAGGCGGCCGACTTCATCGCCATCTGCCGCGCGTCGAGCTGAATCGCGCCCACTTCCCTGATTCGATCCCTGGAGTTCCACACATCATGCAAATCTGGATGACCCTCATCCTGGCCGTGCAGTTGCTCTCGGCCCTGGCCATGATCGGCCTGGTGCTGATCCAGCACGGCAAGGGCGCCGACATGGGCGCTTCGTTCGGCAGCGGCGCCTCGGGCAGCCTGTTCGGCGCCACCGGCAGCGCCAACTTCCTGTCGCGCTCGACGGCGGCCTGCGCGACGCTGTTCTTCGTCTGCACCTTGGTGCTGACCTACCTCGGCAGCACCGGCACCACGGCGCGCGTCACCACCGGCGGTGGCAGCGTGCTCGACAGTGCAGGCCCCGCCGCGAGCGCAGCACCGGCTGTCGGTGCCATCCCTTCGACGGCGCCGGCAGCTTCGAGTGCGGCCTTGCCGGCACCGATCGCAGCACCGGCAGCTGCCGCTTCAAAGTAGTCTGCCTGGGGGGAACCCCAAGTTTTCAAGCTAGAATTCGAAGCTGTCTGGTGAGCAATTTCCTCATGCAAACCGGGCATGCTGCGGATTCGAATGGACTCCGTGCCGACGTGGTGAAATTGGTAGACACGCTATCTTGAGGGGGTAGTGGCGAAAGCTGTGCGAGTTCGAGTCTCGCCGTCGGCACCAAGGCCTGTTTGACAAGCTCACGCTCGATGAGCGCGCCCCGCGCGACGGGCCCCCGCATCACGGGGGCGGTGTGGCTGGCGCGCTTTTTCTTGCCTGGAACGACCGGACTGATTCATCAAGACGCCATGGAACTTCAACCCTACCTGCCCGTGATCCTGTTCATCCTGGTGGGCGTGGGCATCGGCGTGGTGCCACAGGTGCTGGGTTTCATTTTCGGTCCCAACCGGCCCGATGTGGCCAAGAACAGCCCCTACGAATGCGGCTTCGAAGCCTTCGAAGTCGCGCGCATGAAGTTCGACGTGCGCTACTACCTGGTGGCCATCCTCTTCATCCTGTTCGACCTCGAAATTGCCTTTCTCTTTCCCTGGGCCGTGGCGCTGCGTGACATCGGAGCGTCAGGGTTCTGGGCGATGATGATCTTCCTGGCCATTCTGGTCGTTGGTTTCATCTACGAATGGAAGAAGGGCGCGCTCGATTGGGAATGACCGAGCAAGGTCACCTGGAGTAGCACAGCATGGGAATCGAAGGCGTCCTCAAAGAAGGCTTTGTCACCACCTCGGTGGACACGCTCGTCAACTGGTCCAAGACCGGGTCCTTGTGGCCCATGACCTTCGGGCTGGCCTGCTGCGCGGTGGAGATGATGCACGCCGGTGCGGCGCGCTACGACATCGACCGCTTCGGCATGCTCTTCCGCCCCAGCCCGCGCCAGAGCGACCTCATGATCGTCGCCGGCACGCTGTGCAACAAGATGGCGCCGGCGCTGCGCAAGGTCTACGACCAGATGGCCGAGCCGCGCTGGGTGCTGAGCATGGGCTCGTGCGCCAATGGCGGCGGCTACTACCACTACAGCTACTCCGTCGTGCGCGGCTGCGACCGCATCGTGCCGGTGGACGTCTACGTGCCGGGCTGCCCGCCCACGGCCGAGGCGCTGCTCTACGGCATCCTGCAATTGCAGGCCAAGATCCGGCGTGAAAACACCATCGCGCGCTGAGTGCGCGCTCCCGAAACTGCGCTGACCTCATGACGCAAAAGCTCGACACCCTGCAAGCTGCGCTCCAGTCCACGCTGGGCGACACCCTGCTGTCGCTGGTGCGCGACCGTGGCGAGATCACGATCACCGTGTCGGCTGCCAGCTATGCAGCGGTGGCGCTGACGCTGCGCGACGACGCCGCGCTCGGCTTCGAACAGCTGATCGACCTCTGCGGCCTGGACTACTCCGAGTACAAGAACGAAGGTCGCGAGGGCCTGCGCTACTGCGTCGTGCTGCACCTGCTGTCGATCAGCCACAACTGGCGCCTGCGGCTGAAGGTCTTCGCGGCCGACGATGACTTCCCTGCCGTGGCCTCGGTGACTGAGGTGTGGAGCGCGGCCAACTGGTTCGAGCGCGAGGCCTTCGACCTCTTCGGCATCATCTTCGAGGGCCACCTCGACCTGCGCCGCATCCTCACCGACTACGGTTTCATCGGCCACCCGATGCGCAAGGACTTCCCCGTCACCGGCCACGTCGAGATGCGCTACGACCCCGAGAAGAAGCGCGTCATCTACCAGCCCGTGACGATCGAGCCGCGCGAGATCGTGCCGCGCGTGGTGCGCGAAGACAACTACGGCGGCTTGCACTGACATGGCCGAGATCAAGAACTACACGCTGAACTTCGGCCCCCAGCACCCGGCGGCGCACGGCGTGCTGCGCCTCGTGCTCGAACTCGACGGCGAAGTCATCCAGCGCGCCGACCCGCACATCGGCCTGCTGCACCGCGCCACCGAGAAGCTGGCCGAGACCAAGACCTACATCCAGAACCTGCCCTACATGGACCGGCTGGACTACGTCTCGATGATGGCCAACGAGCACGCCTACTGCCTGGCCATGGAGCGGCTGCTCGGCGTCGACGTGCCGATCAGGGCGCAGTACATCCGCGTCATGTTCGCCGAGCTGACGCGGCTGCTCAACCACCTGCTCTGGCTGGGCGCGCACGGCATCGACTGCGGCGCGATGAACATCCTCATCTACTGCTTCCGCGAGCGCGAAGACATCCTCGACATGTACGAGGCGGTGTCGGGCGCGCGCATGCATGCGGCCTACTTCCGGCCCGGCGGCGTCTACCGCGACCTGCCCGACAGCATGCCCCAGTACAAGGTCAGCAAGATCAAGAACGAGCGTGCCATCAAGACGCTGAACGAGAACCGCCAGGGCACGCTGCTGGACTACATCGACGATTTTACGAAGCGGTGTCCGGCGCACGGATGCACGCCGCCTATTACCGGCCCGGCGGCGTCTA
>JANMVM010000146.1:0-3828 GCA_031392695.1 Rubrivivax sp. | reverse complement strand
GCTCGAGAAGTCCTGCACCCATTCGAAGTAGCTCACCGTCACGCCGCCGGCGTTGCAGATCACGTCGGGCACGACCAGGACACCACGGTCGCCGAGCACGTCGTCGGCCTCGGGCAGCGTTGGCCCGTTGGCGCCTTCGAGAACCAGTCTGGCCCTGATCCGGCCCGCCCGCTCGGGCGTGATCTGGCCTTCGAGGGCGGCGGGAATGAGGATGTCGCATTCGACGTCCCAGAACGCCTCGTTGTCGATGACGTCGCCGCCCTTCACGTTCGAGATGCCGGCATCGTGCGTGATGGCGCCCATGGTGCTGGCCATGTCGAAGCCGTTCGCGTTCACCATCGTGCCGGTGTGGTCCTGCATCGCGACGAGCTTGGCGCCCGACTGCACGAACAGCTCGGCCGCCGAGGCGCCCACGTTGCCCATGCCCTGCACCGCGACACGTGCGCCGTCGAGGTTCAGGCCGATGCGTCGTGCGGCTTCGCGGCCTGTGACGAACACGCCGCGGCCCGTGGCCTTGACGCGGCCGAGCGAACCACCGAGATGGATCGGCTTGCCGGTCACGACGCCGGTCGCGGTGGTTCCGGTGTTCATCGAGTACGTGTCCATCATCCACGCCATGATCTGGCCGTTGGTGTTCACGTCGGGCGCGGGGATGTCGCGCTGCGGGCCGATGATGATGCCGATCTCGCTCGTGTAGCGGCGCGTCATGCGCTCGAGCTCCTTGATGCTGAGCAGCTTGGGGTCGACGCGGATGCCGCCCTTGGCGCCGCCATAGGGCAGGTTGACGGCAGCGCACTTCACCGTCATCCAGGCGCTCAGCGCCATGACTTCTTCCAGCGTCACGTCGGGGTGGTAGCGCACGCCGCCCTTGCCCGGGCCGCGGCTCAGGTTGTGCTGCACGCGGTAGCCCTCGAAGTGCGCCACGTCGCCGTTGTCCATCTCGATCGGCACGTCGACGATGAGCGCGCGCTTGGGGCGCTTGAGCGTTTCCACCCACTTCGCCAGGTGGCCCAGGTAGGGCACCACGCGGTCGACCTGCGAGAGGTAGGTGCCCCAGGGACTGTTGGGTGTGGGGTGGACGTAGGACAGGGGTGCGTTCATCACGGGGGGTCTCCGGTGCGGGATCTGCTGGGGGCGGTGCGCAGGCTTCGTGGGCGCGCGGTGCGGCGTGATTCAGGACTGTAGAGGCGAGGCCGCCGAATTTGTCACCGTCTGCCATGCCGGCTTTGCATGGCGGCTGCGCCCGCGCCGTATGACGGCCCGCCGGCTCAGCCTGCCGGCCGGGCGTGCAGCTGCAGCACCGGCCAGCCGCGACGGGCCGCCTCGGCGGCCAGGCGCTCGTCGGGGTGCACGGCCACGGCGTGCTGCACGGCTTCGAGCAAGGGCAGGTCGTTGACCGAATCGCTGTAGGCCCAGGATTCGAAGTCGCCCAGCGCCTGCCCACGCGCGGCGAGCCAGGCGTGCAGCCGCGTGACCTTGCCTTCGCGCATGTTGGGCGGGCCGCGGGTGCGGCCCGTGAAGCGGCCGTCGGCAGCCAACTCGCAGTCGGTGGCGATGAGGTGCTCGATGCCCAGATCCGCCGCCGTGAGCTCGGTGATGAAACGGTTGGTGGCGGTGGTCAGCACCACCAGCGCGCAGCCGCCCTGTTGCTGGCGCACCAGCGCGCGCGCCTCGCGCCCGATGCGCGGCGCCACCACCTCGTGCAGGAAGGCCAGCCGCAGCGCTTGCCACTGCGCCGCGCTGCGCCCGGCCAGCGTCGAGACGTAGAAGTCGCAGAAGGCCTGCACGCCGACCGTGCCGGCGCGGTAGTCGCGTTGCATCGCCGCGTTGCGCGCACCAAAGGCCAGGCGATCGAGCACGCCTCGCTCGATCAGGAAGGCGCACCAGAGCACGTCGCTGTCGCCGGCGAGCAGCGTGTGGTCCAGATCGAACAGCGCCAGCTTCAAGGCGAGCGCAGATGCCAGGCCTTGGGCCGCGTGAAGGTCTCGATGCCGCGCCGCGACAGCGTCAGGCCGAGGCCGGAGTCACCGTGCCCCGACCACGGCAGGCGCGGGCTGACGCGGTCGCAGCAGTTCCAGTACACGCTGCCGGCATTGACGCGCGACAGCAGGGCGCGGGCCGCGTTCTCGTCCCGGGTGTACACGCCGGCGGTCAGGCCGTAGCGGGTGTCGTTCATCAGCGCCACGGCCTCGTCGTCGCTGCCGACCTTCTGGATGCCGATGACGGGGCCGAAGCTTTCTTCGCGCATCAGCGCCATCGAGTGGTCGACGTGGCTCAGCACCGCGGGCTCGAACCAGTGGCCGGGGCCGGGCCGGCGCTTGCCACCCACCAGCAGCCTGGCGCCCTTGGCCACGGCGTCGGCGACTTGTGCTTCCAGCAAAGCCAGCTGCGGCGCGCGCGTGATGGCGCCGATGGTGGTGTCGGCGGCCATCGGGTCACCCAGCTTGAGGGCGGCCACCGTGGCGACGAAGTGCTGTACGAAGGCGTCGTGGATGCTCTCGTGCACATAGATGCGCTCGACCGAGCAGCAGCTCTGGCCGGTGTTGTACATGGCGCCGTCGGCCAGGCTCTCGGCGGCCGTCCTGGGGTCGGCGTCGGCGCGCACATAGCTCGGGTCCTTGCCGCCAAGCTCCAGCTGCAGCTTGACCAGGCGCGGCGCCAGCGCCACCGCGATGCGCTGGCCGGTGGCGTGGCTGCCGGTGAAGAAGAGGCCGTCGATGCGCTGCTCCAGCAGCGCCGCGCCCACCGCACCGGCGCCCACCAGGCACTGCATCACCGCCGCCGGCACGCCCGCGGCGTGCAGCAGTCGCGTGATGTGCAAGCCGCTGAGCGTGGCGAATTCGCTCGGCTTGTAGAGCACCGCGTTGCCGGTCAGCAGCGCCGGCACGATGACGTTGCAGCCGACGAAGTAGGGGTAGTTCCAGGCCGAGATGTTGGCCACGACGCCCAGCGGCAGGTGGCTGATCTGCTCGTGCATGCCGCCGCCGTCGAAGACATGCTCGTCGGCGACGGCGTGCTCGGTCTGCTCGAGGAAGAAATCGATGCGGCCGAGCAGACCGTTGATCTCGTTGCGCGACTGCGCGATCGGCTTGCCCACCTCCTGCGTCAGCGTCTTGGCCAGGGTCTCGACTTCGGCGACCAGCGCGGCGCGGAAGCGCTGGATGCAGGCCAGCCGCTGCTCGATCGGCAGCGCCGCCCAGGCCGGCTGCGCGGCGCGCGCGGCGGCGGCCTTGGCGGCGACACTGGCAGCGTCGTCGGCGGCCAGCGCCGCGATGCGCTCGCCGGTGGCGGGATTGTGGATGTCCAGGGTCGGCATGGTGCCTCACATCGCCTGCAGGAACAGGCGCTCGTAGTCGGCTTCGGTGGCCGGGCGCGGGTTGGTCTGGCTGGTGAAGTCGATAGCCGCCAGCTGCTTCAGGCGCGGCAGTTGTGCGCGCGTTACGCCCCGCGCCGCCAGGCCGCCGCTGATGCCGATGCGCTGCTTGAGCTGCTTGAGCCAGGGCACGAAAGCCGCGCCGCCGCCGGCGACACCTGCCGCGTGCGCTAGCTCGTCGAACCTCATCGGCACGGCTTCGAAGTTCCAGGCCAGCACGGTGTCGATCATGAGCGCGTTGGCCAGGCCGTGGTGCAGGTCGCACACCGCGCCCAGCGCGTGCGCGCAGGCGTGCACACCGCCCAGGTCCTTCTGGAAGGCGATGGCGCCCATCATGCTGCTCATCATCATGTCGGCGCGGGCGCTCAGATTGCCCGGCTCGGCCACCGCCGCGGCCAGCGCGCGCGCGCCGATGCGCAGGCCTTCGAGCGCGATGCCGTCGCACAGCGGGTGGT
>JANMVM010000068.1:0-13536 GCA_031392695.1 Rubrivivax sp. | reverse complement strand
CGCGCGGTGCCGCCGCTGCCGGCGTCAGCCGGGGCACGCTGATGGCCGGCGGCGCCGGTGTGCGCAGCGGCGCGGCGCGGGGGGGCGCCGCGGCCGCACCTTGTGCCGGGAAGGCCAGGAAGCGCAGCAGCACCATGGTCAGCGCGCCGTATTCGTCGCTCATCAGGCTGAGTTCCGCGCGGCCGTGCAGCACCATGCTGTAGAGCAACTGGGTCTCGTCGGCGGCCAGCGTGCCGGCCAGCGCGCGCGCGTCTTCGGTGTCGGGCTCCTGGGTGTCGAGGGCGCCGGGCACGGCCTGCTCGACCGCCATCTGCTGCAGCAGCTGCGCCATTTCTTCGAGCGTGGCCGCGGCCGACAGCCCGAGCGTGCGCAGACCATCCACCGCGCTGAGCACGGCGGGGCCGTCGCGCCGCGCCAGCGCATCGACGATGGCGCGTGCGTGGCCGCGGTCGACGCTGCCCAGCATGGCGCGCACCCCGGCTTCGGACAACTGCCCGCCACCGTAGGCGATGGCCTGGTCGGTGAGCGACAGGCCGTCGCGCATCGAGCCGCGTGCCGCACGCGACAGCAGCCGCAGCGCGCCTTCGTCGCTGGCCACGCCTTCGGCTTCCAGCACGCGCTGCAGATGCTCACGCACCGTCACCGGCGCCATCGGCCGCAGGTTGAACTGCAGGCAGCGGCTGAGCACCGTGGGCAGCACCTTGTCGGGGTCGGTGGTGGCGAGCACGAATTTCAGGTACTCGGGTGGCTCTTCCAGCGTCTTGAGCAGCGCGTTGAAGGCGTCCTTGGAGAGCTGATGCGCCTCGTCGATCATGAAGACCTTGAAGCGGCCCAGACCGGGCTTGTAGGCGGCGCGCTCGATGAGGTCCTTGATCTCGTCCTTGCCGCCGTTGCTGGCGGCGTCCATCTCGATGTAGTCGAGGTAGCGGTCGGCGTCGATCTCGGTGCAGGCCTGGCACACGCCGCAGGGCTCGGCGGTGATGCCGCCGGTGCCGTCGGGCCCGGTGCAGTTCAGGCTCTTGGCCAGGATGCGGCTGACCGTGGTCTTGCCGATGCCGCGCGTGCCGGTGAACAGGTACGCGTGGTGCAGGCGGCCCTGCGTCAGCGCGTTGCTCAGCGCCTGGACGACGTGTTCCTGGCCGACCATCTGCGCGAAGGTGCGCGGTCTGTACTTGCGGGCCAGGACGACATACGACATCCGGATCATTCTACGGGGGCCGGGGATAATGACGGCCCATGACGACCCCTGCCCAAACCCCGCTGAGCTACGAGCAAGCGGGCGTCCAGTACGAGCTCATCGACCCGCTCAAGGTGGCGGCCCAGCGCGCCGCCGCGGCCACCGCCAGCCACCTGGCCGGGCATGGTTTCGCCGAGGTCGAGGCCTCGCGCGGCGAATCGGCCTACGTCGTCGACGTCGGGCCCTTCTACCTGGCCAGCATCGTCGAGTGCCTGGGCACCAAGACGCTGGTGGCCGATGAGATGCAGCGCCTGACGGGGCACAGCCCTTTCGCCGGCATCGCCCAGGACACGATCGCGATGGCCGTCAACGACCTCATCACGGTCGGTGCCACGCCGCTCGTCGTGCAGGCCTACTGGGCTGCCGGTGGCAGCGACTGGTTCGCCGACACCGACCGCGCCGGCGCCCTGGTGGCGGGCTGGAAGGCCGCCTGCGACGCCTGCCGCGTGGCCTGGGGCGGCGGCGAGACGCCGGCGCTGGCGGGCATCGTCGAAGCCGGCCGCATCGATCTCGCGGCCTCGTGCACCGGGCTCGTCAATCCCAAGCCGCGGCTGACGTTGGGCGACAAGCTCGGCCCGGGCGACGCCATCGTGCTGCTGGCCAGCAGCGGCATCCATGCCAACGGGCTGAGCCTGGCGCGCAAGCTGGCCGAGCGGCTGCCGCAGGGTTACCTGACCGAAATCGAGCCGGGCCTGAACTATGGCCAGGCGCTGCTGGCACCGACGACGCTGTACTCGCCGGTGACCGAAGCCTTGTGGGCCGCCGGGGTGCGCGTCCACTACGCCGCCAACATCACCGGCCACGGCTGGCGCAAGCTGCTGCGTCACCCCAAGGCGCTGGGCTACCGCATCCACACCGTGCCGCCGGTGCCGCCGGTGCTGCGCTTCATCCAGCAACAAGCCGGGCAGGACGATGCCCAGGCCTACGGCACGCTGAACATGGGCGCCGGCTTTGCGCTGTACGTGCACGCCGAGGACGCCGATCGCGCGGTGGCAGTGGCGCGCGCCTGCGGCGTCGGAGCCTGGGTGGCAGGGCACGTGGAAGCGGGGCGGGCGGGGCAAGCGGGCGCCAAGCAACTGCTGATCGAGCCTCTGGGCGTCACCTTCGGCGGCCAGGATCTGCAACTGCGCTGAGCCAGGCTCGCCGCCTGCTCGCCGCCTGTTCGCCGCCTGTCTTGGCGCCTGTCTCGCCGCCACGCCCTGCCCTACAATCAGCAGTGACGGGCCTCCCCGCATGGAAGCGCGCCCAACCGGGTCAGGTGGGGAACCAAGCAGCCCTTAGCGTTGCAACCAGTGCCGGGGGTAAGGCTCGTCACCCTTGTCGATCAGCCCGGCCCCAGGCCGAAGGCGGCCACCGTCTCGTCGCGCAGGCTGCGCAGCAGTGCCAGGTCGGCGTCGCCCAGCGCGATCGCCCCCGCTGCAGCCTTGTCGGCATAGATCAGCCCGATCGGTTTGCCCTTGACGTGCAGCGGCAGCAGCAGGAAGGTCGGCGCGTTGACGCGTTGCCGGTACCACGCCGGCAGCCGTGCGGCCACCACCGCGGTGTCGGCGATCAGCAGATCGGCGCCGCGTGCGCAGACGGCCGAGAACAGGTCCGCCGCGGCCGCCCCAGGCGGCGCCCCTTGCGGCGCGACACGAAAGGCCGCACTGATGTCGGCCGAGCCCGCGCCCAGGGCCACCCGACCCACGAGGTGGCCCGTGCGCGGGTCGCGCAGGCAGAACACGACGCAGCGCAGGTCGAGCGCGCCGTGCATGATCTCGAGCACCAGGTTGAGGATCTCGTTGAGGCGCATCGACTTCTGGGCCACCGCCTCGCGCACCGACTGCAGTCCGCGCGTCAGCCGCGCTTGCACCGCGCCGGCAACGGCCTCGGGCGAGACCACGGTGCGCTCCATCGCGCTTGCCTCGGCGGCAGTCGGCTGCAGCAGACGCCGTGCCGCGGCACCGGCGGCCACTTGCAGGCCCATCGCCTGCGCCAAGTGCGACAACCGCGCTCGCGCACCCTGGGCGCAGGCCAGGATGTCCTTGGCCTGCAGGCCCAGCGCCGGCGCGTAGGTTTCGGCCACCGCCGCCAGCGCGGCGGTTTGCGCGTCGCCATCGGCAGCCAGCATGGCATCGGTGAGCGCATTTGCGCCGCGCGCCAGCCAACGCAGGCGCTCGACGCCGAGGTCGGCCTGGCGGTCGATGGCGCGCCCGGGTGCTTCACCCGCGGGCATCTGCAACGAGCGCTGCAGGTTGTGCGGCAGGCCCCAGGCCTTGGCAATGCCGGCGCCCAATTCGTCGAAGCCCAGGCCCAGCGCCTGGCGCGCCGCGGCTTCGCGCGCCTGCGGCGTGGCCGGCCCGGCGGCCAGCGCCTGGCGGATCTGCAGCGCTTCTTCGGGGAAGTAGTACTCGGTGAGCAGGCGCCCGAGGTTCTGGAACATCGCGGCCAGGAAGGCATCCTCGCTCTCGCGCGCCTGCAGCGTGAGGTCGCTGGCCAGCGTGCCGGCCATCAGCGCGCGCAGGAATTCTTCCTTGAGCGTCGCGGCATGCCCCTTGTCGCCCATGTGCTCGAGCAGGATCACCGACAGTGCCATGTTGCGGATGCCGGCAAAGCCCACCAGCGCCACGGCGCGCGACACCGTGCTGATGCCGCCGCCGGCCACCGACGTGAACTGCGCCGTGTTGACCATGCGCAGCAGCTTGTTGGTCAGCGAGACGTCCTTGAGGATTTCCTCGGACAGGCTGGCCAGGCTTTCGGACTCGGACTGCGCCAGGCGCTGGATGCGCACGACCGAAGACGACAGCGCCGGGAAATCGGTCTTGTGGCGCATGCGGCGCAGCAGGAACTCCAGCGTCGCGTGGCTGGAATCGACGGCCGTGAGCTCGGGCGTGAGCCAGGCCGCCAAGGCGCCGTGCAGCGTGCGGGCGCTGTCGTAGCGCTCGGCCAGCGAGCGCGCCAGGGCGCGTTGCACGATGCAACGCAAAGTGTCGTCGACCTGGACGCTGGCGGGTAGCAGCAGGTCTTCAGTCTGCACGCGGGCGATGGCGCGATAGGGATCGCTCTCGCGCATCAAGGGCGCACCGGACAACAACTCGCCCAGCATCACGCCGGCCGCAAAAACGTCCATCGCCGGCAAGGGCGCCTCGCCGCGCGCCGCCTCGGGCGACATATAGCCTGGCGTGCCCACGATGCGACCATCGGCGGCGTCGTGGGCGGGCGTGGGATGGCGCTGGGCCGCGCGCGTGATGCGGCGCCCGCCAGCCGGCACCACGCGCGCTGCGATGCCGAAGTCCATCACCCGCGGTCGCCCGTCGGTGCCGAGCAGGATGTTCGACGGCTTCAGGTCGCGATGCACGATGCCCTCGTCGTGCGCCGCGGCCAGCGCGTCCAGCACGCCGAGCATCAGCGTCACCGCCTCGCGTGCAGGCAGGGCCGGACGCTTGCGCCGCAGCTCCTGTAGCGTCGGCCCTTCGACGTACTCGAACACCAGGTAGGACTGCCCCTGGTGCTCGTCGGCCTCGAACACTGGCACGATGTTGGGGTGCGTCAGGCGGCTGACGGCGCGGGCCTCGTTGAGCCACTCGTGGCGCGTCGACTCGTCGGCCTCGGCCGACAGCAGTTTGACCGCCACCTCGCGTTGCAGGCGCGGGTCGTGCGCCAGCCAGACCACGGCCTGCGCGCCACGCCCGAGCTCGCGCATCAGCTCGAAGCGCGCCAGCGCGCGCCGCGGCGCGGCCTCAGTGCTCAAGGCGCAGCACCGGCGCGATCGGCCGCCGCTTCACGCAGGCTGCGCGGCCGCGCCGGCGGCGCTGCGTGAGACGGCGGCGCTGCGTCAGACGGCGGCGCAGCCGCAGGCGTCTCGGCCGGCGCCGCGGCACTGGCGGCGCCGGCGCCCGGCACGCTCGCCACAGCGGTCTGCCCCTGCAGCGCGAGCTGCACGTCGCGCAGCGAGAGGTTGAGCACCCGGCCGTAGCGCTGCAGCACGCGTTGCAGGGCGGCGACCACGCGCGGCGCCGGCAACGACACCGCGTCGACCGCTTCGTTGGCGCAGCTGGCCACGGTGCGCAGCAGTTCGTCGTCGCCCTCCGCGGCGTGCACGGTGGTGGCCGGCGGGATGCGGCGCACCATCGCCAGCACGCTCTCGTCCAGGCCCCAGTGGCGCGCCACGGCAGCGCCGATGGCTTCGATGTCGGCACCGAGCACGGCAAAGGCGGCCGCTTCTTCGGGCATACCGGGATCCTCGGGTTCACCAGGCCGCGGCGACGGCGCCGGCAGCATGAGGCGGCGGATCTGCTGTGCCTCGTCGGCAAAGTGGTAGTGCACCACCAGGCGGCCCAGGTTCTGCAGCAAAGTGATGAGATAGACCACCTCGCCGTCGTAGCCGGCCGGACGCAAGGCCAGCGCGACGCGGCCAGCGCGCTTGCAGCGCTCGACCAGCGCCTGCAGCGCTTGCGCATCGGCGTCCTGCAAGGGGCCGGGCCATTCGCGCAGCGCCAATGCCGCGCGACGCACGCCGTCCAGGCCGAGCAGCGCGATGGCCCGGCGCACCGCCAGCACCGGCCCGCTGCCCACCGCCTGGGCGCTGCGCGCCTGCGCGGTGTTGACCAGGCGCAGCAGTTCGAAGGACAGCGCCAGATCCTCGAGCACCACCTCGGCCAGCTCATTGGTGCGCTCGCGATCCATCAGCGCCAGCCGAGCGGCGCGCGCGGAGGCGCCGGGCGACGAGGGCAGGACGCCGGCGACACGCAGCTTGTCGGCAAGCAGGGCCAGCGGCCCGGCTCCGGCGCCGTTGTCGGTCTGCAGCCAGCCTTCGACGGCGCGCAGCAGCGTGCGGGCGTTGCGGTAGCGCTGGCGCTCCTGGCGGTCGGTGGCGCGGTTGACGATGGCGCGCAGCGGCTCGGCGATCGGATGCGCGGTGGACCACGGCAGGCGCACGATCTCGCGCCCGCCGGGGGGCAGGCTGCGGCACAGGCGGCCGACGTCGGGCTCCTCGATCGCCGCCGTGCCCACGAGCAGGCCGTGCAGCAGCACGCCGACAGCCAGCACGTCGCGTTCGGCCGCCTCGCGGTGGCTGCGCAGGGTCAGCGTCTCGCTCGACCGTGCCCCGCCCGCCTGGGCGTGCGCGGTCTGCGCTGCCACGGCCACGCCAGCCATGCGCAATTGACCGCTGTCTGAAATCAGCAGCAGGTAGGGCTGCAGATCGTGATGGGCCACCCCCGCCTCGTGCGCAAAGGCCAGGCCTTGCAGGGCCTGCATCGCCAGCGCGGCGGCCTCGGCCCCCGGCAGGCCCTTGCTGGAGCCGCGTTCGCCGAGCGTGGCGCTGTCGCGCGGGTCGTAGGCGACGTAGGGCCAGCCGTCCTGGACCCCCACCTCCACCACCGCCGCCAGGTTGGGATGGTTGACGCGCGAAGCCTGTCGCATCGACTGCTGCCACTGCTCCAGCGCCGCACCATCGGGCGGCTGCACGCGCGGCAGCACGAGCATCAATTCATGGCCGCTGCGCGGGTCGACCACGCGCCACGCCATCGTCAGCTCGCTCTTGCCTAGCAGCCGCAGCAACTGCAGGCGACCGAAGCGGCGCACGGCGTTGGCGCGCACGGGGGTCTCGGCAGGGGTGGCGGGCATGGTCGACCGATTGCACTCCAGGGCGCTCGCCGCCGATGCGGCGAACAGGGGCGCAAACGGCCGCCACTTCGGGCGCCGCTCAGCAGTCGATGCGCGCGCCCTGCCCGGTGATGAAGGCGCCGCGCACCACGTCGCCGGGCTGCAGGGCTTGCACGGCGGCAACGTAGGCCTGCATCTGCTCGCGATAGGCGGCCACGGCTTCGGGGGCCGATTGCAGCTTGTAGTCGAGCACCCACCAGGTGGTGATGCCGCCTTCTTGCAGTGCCACCAGGCGGTCGATGCGCAAAGGCTGGCCCTGCCAGGACACCGGCACCTCGTTGCCCGCCCAGCGCAGCGTCGGGCCGCCGAAGAAAGGCGCGCAGTGCGGGCTGCCGAGCACCGCCGCGGCGATCTGCAGCACCGCGCCGGCCTGGCTGGCGGCCAAGCCGAGGACAGCGGCGGCGGCCAGGCTCAGCGCTGCCACGTCGATGGCTTCGCCGCTGCCCGCCGCGGCGCCGGCCCACTCGAGCACGCGGTGCACGGCCTGGCCCAGGCGGGCCGCGCGCGCGTCGCCCGGCGGCGCCTTCGGCACGGCTGCTGCGCCGGCGCCCTGCCAGTGCAGCGGCACCACGATCATCGCCACGGCTGGCGCTGACCGCGTTGGCACTGACACGGCTGGCGCCGCGGCGGCTGCGGCTGCGGCTGCCCCAGGCTGGGCACAGCCTTGCAGCCGCGACCACCAGGATCGCGCCACCGCATTGCGCGGCTCGGTGCGGTTGCACAGCAGCCATTCACGGGCCCGCGTCATGGCCACGTACAGGCCGTTGATCTCTTCGCGCGCCTCAGCCGCGCCCTGGGCGGCCCAGGCCTCGGCCAGGGTGGGCGCGACGTCGGCGCCCGAGCGCACGAAGGCCACGCGACGCGGCGCGGTGTGCCCCACCGGCCAGTCCACCAGCAACTGGCCGCGCGCGGCCGGGCGTGCGTTGGGATCGGTGTCGGCCACGATCACCGCGCGTGCTTCGAGGCCTTTGGCACCGTGCACCGTGAGCAACTGCACCGCATCGGCGGGCGCCGCGCCGGGGGCGCGCACGCGGCCGGCGCGCACCTCGCGCACGAAGCCGTAGACGGTGCTGAAGCGACCGCCGTCCTGGTCCAGCGCTGCCGCCAGCAGGGCGTGCACCGCGTGCTGCGCCAGGCCGCGCCGGGCCGGCGGCACGGCGGCCGCCAAACGGGCCAGGACATCACCTTCGTGGACGATGCGGTCGAGCAGGTCGTGCGGCGGCAGCCGGGCCGTCTGCGGCAGCCACACCGCGAGCAGGTCGCGCGCCCGCACCAGCGCGGCCGAGGGCAGCCTGGGCGCCGAGAGCAGGGCCTGGCGCCATGGCACGTGGCCCACGTTGGCGGCCTGCGCCAGCCACAGCAGGTCGTCGTCGCTGGCGCTGAACACGGGGCTGCGCAGCGCGCGCGCCAACGCCAGGTCGTGGCCGGCCGAACAGAGCGCGTCCAGCAGCGCCACGAGGTCCTGGGCCTCGGGCGAATCGTCCAGCGCCAGTGGCTCGGCGACGACGTGCGGCACCCCCGCCCGCGCCAGGGCTTGCGCGACGTACGCCAGCACGCTGCGTTTGCGCGCCAGCACCATCACCTCGCCGGGCAGCAGGCCGTGATCGCGGATCAGCGCCGACACGGCGGCCGCCACCTGGGCCGCCTCTTCGGCCTGCTGGCGCACCTCGGGCTCGGTGCGCGGCTCGGTGAGCGAGTCGCGCCAGACCTCGAGCGCCCCTGCCGCGGCCTTGGCGGCGCGCGGTGCACCGGCCAGCGCGAGCACCGCGCCTGGCGCCACGGAGTCCGTGGTGTGGGCGCGAAACGGCAGCCAGCCGTCGACTTGCGCCGCGTCGGCGAAGACCGCATTGACGGCCGCCATCACGAGCGGCGCGTTGCGCCGCGTGTGGTCGCACTCCAGCAGCATGCCGTCCAGACCCTGGACGATGAAGTCGCGCGCCGCCTCGAAGACCTTGGGCTCGGCGCCGCGGAAGCGATAGATGCTCTGCTTCGGGTCGCCGACGATGAACACCGCCGGCGGCCTCTGGCCACTGGCGCCGCCGCCAGCGCCGGCATACGACGACAGCCAGCCGTGCAGCGCCTGCCACTGCAGCGGGCTGGTGTCCTGGAACTCGTCGATGAGCAGCTGGCGCACGCGCAGGTCCAGCCGCTCCTGCACCCAACCGGCCATCTCGGTGTCACCCAGCAGGGCTTCGGCGGCACGCTCCAGATCGGCCATGTCGACAAGGCCGCGCTGGCGCTTGAGTTCAGCGTAGCTGGCCAGCAGCACGCGCGACAGCGCCAGCATCTGCTGGTGGTCAACGTGCGCCGCCTGCTGGCGGCGCATCGGCTCGACGGACTCCAGCGCCGCCACCACGGATGCCAGCAGTGGCGGCGCGCCCAGGTGCAGGCGCAGCGTGCCCTTGTCGGTGAAGAGCGCCTTCCAGGCCAGCGCAAAGACCTCGCCGGCGTCGCTTTGCGCCAACGCCAGCAACAGGCCGGCGCCTGCCTTCTGCGGCGTCGCCTTGGCGGCAGCGCCGAGCTGGCGCGCCAGCGCCGCGATGTCCTGCGCCAGCGCGGCCTGCAGCAGCAGCTCGGCCGGGTCGGCCAGGCCGGCGCAGGCCGGCCACACCGCGGCGGCCGCAGGCACGGCACCGTCGGCGGTGCCGGCGGCGTCGGCACGTGCCAGCTCGGGAGCGCGGAACCAGGCCGCCTCGAGCCAGTTCAGCAAGGTGCTGCGGCGGTGCCGCTGCACCAACGCGACGTAGATCGCGCGCAGCGCCGCATCGGCCTGCACGGCACGGTGAAAGCGGCGGAAGAGTTCGTCGCGCAGCACCGCGGTGTCTTCGATCGTTTCATAGGCCACCGGCAGGTCCAGGCGTTGCAGCAGCGACAGCGGTGCATGGGCCAGCAATTGCCCGAACCAGGCGTGGAAAGTGCGCACCTCGACACGGCGGCCCTGGCGCAGCAGCCGCTCGTGAAGGCCGCCCAGCGCATCGGCCGCGGATTCGGCCTGCGCCAGCGTCATGCCACGCTGCTGCAAGGCCAGCACGCGCGCTGCCGCTGTGCTGCTGCCACTGGCATGGCCGGCCAGCCACTCGTCGAGGCGCGAACGCATCTCGCCCGCCGCCTTGCGCGTGAAGGTGATGGCCAGCACCTGTTGCGGCTCGACCCCGGCGAGCAAGGCGCGCAGGATGCGCGAGACCAGCATCCAGGTCTTGCCGGCACCGGCACAGGCCTCGACGACGACGCTGCGTGCCGGGTCGCAGGCGGCGGCGTAGAAAGCCTCGGCGCTGGCCGCGTGCTGACCGACGCGGTAGGCCGGTTTCACCCGCTGCACGGGCTCGGGGGCCGGCGTCATGGCGCGGCCCAGTGGTCGCGCCGGCACAGGCCGCGCGCTTCGCAGGTCTCGCACACCGGGCCCTCGCCAAGCGCCGGCAGGGCGGCACCTTCGCGCAGGCGCTGCCACTCGTCGCCCAGACCGTGCAGCAGCGTCGCCGCGCTCAGGTGAACTTGTTCGTGGGCGATCTCTTGCGGTGCCGCCGGTGTGTCCAGCGCCACGTAGGCCGCCGCGAAATCTTCGTCGGCCTGCAGCAGCGCCGCGTAGAACGCGAGCTGGGTGTCCTCAAGCGGCTGCCTGACCTTCTTCTTCAGGCCTTCGGCGCTACCGGTCTTGTAGTCGAGCAACTGGCGCTCGCCGGCGGGGCCGTGGTCGATGCGGTCGATGCGGCCGCGCAGCGCCAGGCCGCCGAGTTCGGGCGGTGCGACGCGGTGGTCCGACTCGCCGTCGGCCCAGAACCAGCCCTGCGACTCGCGCGTGCCGCACCAGGCCAGGTAGGCCGGGGCAAAGGCCTCGAAGCTGGCCCGCCATGGCAGCATCTCGCCGGCGTCCAGGTTCATGGATCGGCTGACTTGGTCGGCGGCGCCTTGCAGCTGCGGGGCAGGCGGCGCGCCGTAGTCGCGGGTGCTGTGAAACTCGTGCAGCACCGCGTGCAGCCAGTTGCCGTAGTCGCGCTTGGCCAGACCGGTGTCGAGCTCCTCGGCCTCGTCCAGCCGCAGCACGGCGCGGGCGTAGAAGCGGTACGGACAGGCCCGCAGGGCCTCGAGCTGGGTGGCGCTGAGCAGTGCCGGCAATGCCCCGGCAGCCGCCGGCAGGGGCCGCGCCACGGGCGCGCTGGCGCGCGCGCTGCGCACGGGCTGCCAGGGCTGCAGGGGCCAGGCCGGCGCACCCGAACGCTGGCGGCTGAGCAGCAGCCACTCGACGGCCGGGCTCTCGGCCAGCGGCTCGTCGGCGTCGCGGCGGCGCCGCAGCAGCGTCAGGTGCTCGGCTCGCAGCAAGTGCGCCAGGGCCGCCTGCTGACGCTGGCGCCGCGCCTCGGCGTGGTCGAGGCCGAGCGCTGCACCCCAGGCGTCACCGATCAGCGCCGGCGGACTCTCGCTGCTGCCCAGGTGGCGGTGATCGGCACCCGGCATCACGATGTGGCCGAAGGGGCGGCCAAAGGCCCGCGCCAGCGGCGTGAGCACGACCACGGCCTGGGCATCGGGTGGCGGCAGGTAGGGCGACTGCTCCAGCGTGGCCTGCACCCAGGCCAGGAAGCCGCCCAGGCTCAGGCGCGTCTGGGCCGCGGCCTGCTGCCAGGCGCCACCGCTGTCGCCGGTCAGGCGCAGTGCGGCCAGCACCTGGGCGCCGGCGGCGTCGTCCTGCCAGCGCTCCAGCGTGCCGTCGGCAGTCAGCGTGTCGCGCAGCCGCTGCAGCCAGCGGTCGAGCGTGCGCGGGCCCGCCTCGGCCAGCGCCAGCAGGTGGCCCTGGGCGCGCTGCCACAGCCGCGCGGCAGCGTCGCGGTCGGGCACGTGGCGGCGCTCGCGCCACTGCGCTTCGAGCGAATCCAGCGCACGCGCGTCGGCGCCGGGCCAGTCCTTGAGCCAGTCGAGCAGAGTGTCCTGCACCGCCGCCGGCTGGGCCGCCTGGAGCAGCTTGACCACCGCCGCCGCGGCGCGCGTGGTGGCCAGCACCCAGCCCGTCTCGTCGACGAGCGGGATCTGCTCGCGCCCCAGCAACGCGCGCACGCGGCGCACCAGGGCGCGGTCGAGCGCCACCAGCGCCACCGGCGCGCGGCCGGCGTTGAGGGCGGCGACGACTTCGGCGGCGGCGGCTTGCGCTTCGTCCTCGAAATCCTCACACAGCACACGTTGCACCGCGCCCAGTTCGCACACCGCGCCAAAGGGATCGTCGGGCGGCGCGTCGGCCAGCAGCCGCAATGCCGGCACCCGACCCTGTCCGGCCAGCGCTTCAGCCACCGCGTCTGGCCCACCGATCTGCACCATCACCCAGGCTGCAGGGTGCAGCGTGAACAGCGACTCGGTCGCCGCCGGCGCCGCCTGGGCCGCCCACTCCAGCGCCAGTTGCAGCAGCAGCCACTCGGCAGCCGCCGGCCCCACTGGCGCTGCCAGGCTGCTGCGCGCCTGCTCCCAGAAGGCGGCGCGCTGAGCCGGTGCGCGCTCTTGTGCCGCCTGGCGCAGCGCCTGTGCAGCGTCGACCACCGAGGCCACGATGCGTTCGAAGCCCGCCGCATCGCTGCGCGACCACTCGCGCGCCCAGCCCTGCTTGTGCAAGAGCGCGCCGGCGGCCAGCCGATCCAGCACGGTCTGGCCGCTGCACTGTCCGGGCTCGCCAGCCACGGCTGGCCCCAGCGTGGCCGCCAGCGTGAGCGCGGTTTCAATGCGGGGTTGCCAGCCCCCCACCTGGGCAAAGGCGGCGCGCGCCGGCGGCAGCAACGCCGCGAAAGGCACGAGCACGATCGCGTCGCGCGCCGCCACCCCGGACCCATCGAGCCATTGCAACGTCGTGCGCGCTACCCAGGGCCATAACTCGGAAACCCGCCAAGCCGGGGGAAGGCAGGTTTGCTCTATCGCTGGCATAGCTGGATTGCGGTGTGGGCCGGTCTGCCCCGAGGTGCCGTTGTGTCAGAATGATTGTGCATCCCCGTGATCGCTGTGCCGGCACTGCGTTCATCCCCGAACACCCCCGCACGCGGAGAAAACCCATGAGCAGTGAACTGATCAAACACGTCACCGATGATTCGTTTGGCACTGACGTGCTGCAGTCCGACAAGCCGGTCCTGGTGGACTACTGGGCCGAGTGGTGCGGCCCTTGCAAGCAGATCGCGCCGATCCTGGACGAGGTGTCCAAGGCCTACGACGGCCGCCTGCAGATCGCCAAGATGAACGTCGACGAGAACCGCGACGTGCCGGCGAAGTTTGGCATCCGCGGCATTCCGACACTGATGCTTTTCAAGGGCGGTGAACTGGCCGCCACGAAAGTCGGCGCCCTGACCAAGGCGCAACTGACCGCGTTCATCGACGGTCATCTATAATCTCGATTAACGGGGTCTGCCAAGAGCGGGTTCCGCCTGATCCGCCACCACGCACCGCCCCCGCCGGCAGGCCTTGCAGCCCGCCGGTTGCCAGAAGGCCAGGCGCGTGGGTTCGGCGCCAATCCAACCGTCCTTTGTGCTCCTCGGCCTGCGCCTCCTTTGGCGTGAGAGCTGCCGCAGCATCTGCCTGAGGGTGCCTCATGCATCTGTCCGAACTCAAAGCCCAGCCGATCGCCGAACTCATCACGATGGGCGAGGCGCTGGAGATCGAGAACGTCGCCCGCCTGCGCAAGCAGGAGC
>JANMVM010000066.1:0-31057 GCA_031392695.1 Rubrivivax sp. | reverse complement strand
CGGCGCTGACGCTGCCACCCGGCGAGTTGATGTACAGGAAGATGTCCTTGTCCGGGTTCTCGCTTTCCAGGAAGAGCATCTGCGCCACGACCAGGTTGGCCGTGCCGTCGCTGACCGGGCCCACCAGAAAGATGATGCGCTCGCGCAGCAACCGACTGTAGATGTCGTAGGCGCGTTCGCCACGCCCTGACTGCTCGATGACGATGGGCACCATGCCCAGGCCTACGGTCTCCTGCACGCTCATCAAGGTCTCCTGGCTCAAGCTGCGGTCATCAATTCATCGAACGGTAGCACCTTGTCCACAACCTTGGCGCTGGCCAGCACGAACTCGGTCACGTTGTTCTCGATGACCACCGCCTCCACTTCGGCCATGCGCTGGCGGTCGCCCAGGTACCAGCGCATCACCTCGCTTGGCTTTTCATAGCTCTGGCTCAGCTCTTCGATGTGCTTCTGCAACTGCTCGGGCTTGGCTTGCAGGTTCTTGGTGCGCACGAGTTCGGCCACCACCAGGCCCAGGCGCACGCGGCGCTCGGCCTGGGGCTTGAAGATCTCGGCAGGAATCGGAGCGGACTCGGCGTCCTTGACGCCGCGCTGCTTGAGGTCAGCGCGCGCGTTCGCGATCAGGCGGTCGGTCTCGGAAGCCACCAGCGCGTTGGGCAGGTCGAGCTCGGCAGCCTGCGACAGGGCCTCCATCACGGCGCCCTTGTTGCGGGCCAGCACGCGGAACTTGACCTCGCGCTCAAGGTTCTTCTTGACGTCGGCGCGCAGGCCCTCGACGGTGCCTTCCTTGATGCCCAGTGCCTTGGCGAAGGCCTCATCCACCACGGGCAGGTTCGCGGCCTCGATCTTCTTGACCGTGACCAGGAAGTCGGCTTCCTTGCCGGCCACCTCGGCGCCTTGATAGTCGGCCGGGAACTGCAGCGGGAAGGTCTTGCTCTCGCCGACCTTCATGCCGCGCACGGCCTGGTCGAACTGCTCGAGCATCTGGCCTTCGCCGATCACGAACTGGAAGGCCTCGGCGGCGCCACCGGCGAAGGGCTCGCCGTCGATCTTGCCTTCGAAGTCGATCGTCACGCGGTCGGCCTCGACGGCGCCTTCGGCCGCCGGGCGGAAGCCGAAAGTACGGCGCTGCTTGCGCAGGATGTCCACGGTGCGGTCGATCGCCGCTTCGGTCACTTCGGTGGCCACGCGCTCGACTTCGGCGCCGCTGAGATCACCGAGCTTGACTTCGGGATAAATCTCGAAGGTCGCCACAAAGGCCATCTGCCCTTCGGACGAAGCGTCCTTTTGCGTGATGCGGGGCACACCGGCGACGCGCAGCTTGGCTTCGGTGGCGGCTTCGCTGAAGGCCTGTCCGACGCGGTCGTTGACGACCTCGTACTGCACCGAATTGCCGTAGCGCTGGGCGACCACGCTCATCGGCACCTTGCCGGGGCGAAAGCCATCGGCCTTGACCGTGCGCGACAGGCGCTTGAGTCGGGTCTCCACCTCGCCGTTGATGATTTCCGAAGCCAGCGTCAGGGTGATGCGGCGCTCGAGCTTGTCTAGGGTTTCAACTTGGACGGCCATGGTGTCTCTTTGAGCAGGGGATGCAGAAGAAGTCGTGCAGCTGGTGCGCGGGGCCGGACTCGAACCGGCACGCCCGTGAAGGCGTCAGGACCTAAACCTGGTGCGTCTACCAATTTCGCCACCCGCGCGGGTGTGGCGCCGCAGAAGCGGCAAACCACGTATTTTAGCCTGCCGCGGCGGGTGCTTCTTGCCGCATCCAAAAGCACACCCGCAGCGTCAGGCGGAAGCAGCTTTTTCGCGCCGCACCCGGAACGCGGCCGCGTACATCGCTGGCAAGGCCAGCAGCGTGAGCACGGTGGCCACGACCAGGCCACCCATGATGGCCACCGCCATCGGGCCCCAGAACACGCTGCGCGACAGCGGGATCATCGCCAGCACCGCCGCCGCTGCCGTGAGCACGATCGGCCGGAAGCGCCGCACGGCCGATTCGACGATGGCGTCCCAGCTGGCAACGCCGCGTGAGCGATCCTGCTCGATCTGGTCGATCAGGATCACCGCGTTGCGCACGATCATGCCGAACAGCGCGATCACGCCCAGCGACGCCACGAAGCCGAAGGGCCGGTTCAGGATCAGCAGCGCCGCCGCGGCGCCCGCGATGCCCATGAAGCCGGTGAGGAAGGCCAGCACCGACCGGCTGAAGCTTTGCAACTGCAGCATCAGCAGCGTGAACATGATGAACAGGGCAATCGGCACGCCGGCCAGGATCGAGCCCTGTCCCTTGCTGCTCTCCTCAACCGCACCGGCGACCTGGATGGTGTAGCCCGCGGGCATGGTGGCGGCCAGAACTTGCAGCTGCGGCCAGACCTGGGCCGTCACGGTCGGGCCCTGCACGCCCTCGACGACGTCGCCCTGCACCGTGACGGCGAAGTTGCGGCCCTCGCGCCACAGCACGCCGGGCTCCCAGGCGAAACCGACCTTGGCGATCTGCGTCAGCGGCACGCTGCGGCCGCTGGCGGTGGGCAGGTAGGCGTTGCCCAGGTCGGTGATGGCCTGGCGCTCTTGCAGCGGCTGGCGCAGCACGATGTCGATCAGCTTGTCGCCTTCGCGGTACTGGCCGATGGTGGTGCCGCTCAGGATCGTGCGCGAGGCCTGCGCAATGGCCTGGCTGGTGACGCCCAAGGCGCGCGCCTTGTCCTGGTCGATCTCCAGGCGCAGCACCTTGATCTGCTCGTTCCAGTTGTCGTTGACGCCGCGCATGCCGGCATTGGCGCGCAGCGTCTCCTTGGCCCGGTCGGCCCAATGTCGCACCTGCTCGGCTTCGGCGCCCATGACGCGGAACTGCACCGGGTACGGCACCGGGGGCCCGTTGGGCAGCAACTTGACGCGGCCCCGCACCTCAGGGAACTCGGTGGCCAGCAACGCCGGCAGGCGCAAGCGCAGCGACTCACGCACCAGCAGGTCCTTGGGCAACACGATGGCCTGGCTGACGTTGCCCTGCGGGAAGATCTGGTCCAGCGGCAGATAGAAGCGCGGCACGCCGCTGCCGATCCAGGTGGTGACGCTGGCCACGCCCGGCTCCTGCATCAAGCGGGCTTCGAATCGGCGCGCGATGGCTTCGCTTTGCTGCACCGTGGAGCCCTCGGGCAGCCAGAGGTCGACCAGGATCTCAGGCCGGCTCGAATCCGGGAAGAATTGCTTTTGCACCTGGCCCAGGCCCGCGATGCCGAGGGCAAAGCTCAACAGGGTCAGCCCGATAGTGATCCAGCGGTGCTGCACGCACCAGTTCACGGCTTTGCGGAAGCGGCTGTAGAACGGTGTGTCGAAGAGTTCGTGAGGCTCGTCGCTGGCGCTCCCGGCAAGCGTGGTGCCTGCAGCCCGGCTGTGCGTGTGCAGCAGCCAGGCGCCCAGGTAGGGCACGAAGTACACCGACACCAGCCACGAGATCACCAAGGCGGCCGAGGTCACCGCAAAGATCGCGAAGGTGTACTCACCCGTCACCGACTTGGCCAGGCCGATCGGCAGGAAGCCGGCCGCGGTGATCAGGGTGCCGGTGAGCATGGGCATCGCCGTCACCTCATAGGCGTAGGTGGCGGCGCGCATCTTGTCGTAGCCTTCTTCGAGCTTGCGCACCATCATCTCCACCGCAATGATGGCGTCGTCCACGAGCAGACCCAGCGCGATGATCAGGCTGCCCAGGGATATCTTGTGCAGCCCCACGCCCCAATAGAACATGATCACGAAGGTGATCGCCAGCACGAGCGGGATCGTGATGCCCACCACCAAGCCCGGCCAAATGTCGACTCTGAACTTGAGAAACCCGGGCTTGGTATGCAGGCCCAGGCTGATGAAACTGACCGCCAGCACGATCAGCACGGCCTCGATCAGCACGCGCACGAACTCGCCCACCGAGCGGCTCACTGCCGCTGGCTGGTCCTGCACGCGGCTCACCGAGATGCCCACCGGCAGCTCGGCCTGCAGCTGCGCCATCGCCAGCTTGAGCTCAGTGCCGAGCGCGATGATGTCGCCGCCCTTGGCCATCGACACCCCCAGGGCGATCACGTCCTGCCCCTGGTGGCGCACCTTCACCGACGGCGGATCGACGTAGTCGCGGCGCACGCTGGCGATGTCCTCGAGCTTGAGCTGGCTGGCCACGCCCGTGCTCGAGTTCACGCCCCGGATCGGGAAGCGATTGAGTTCATCGACGGAATTGAACTGCCCGGCCACGCGCACCTGCAGGTTCTCGCTGCCGGCATTCAGCACGCCGGCGCCTTCGACGGCGTTTTGCGCGCCGATCTGGGCCACGATCTGGTTCATGTCCAGGCCCAGCTGGGCCAGGCGCTTTTGCGAAATTTCGATGAAGACCTTCTCGGCTTGAGCGCCGAAGATCTCGACCTTGGCCACATCCGGCACCTGCAGCAGCCGCTGGCGCACGCGCTCGGCCTGGACGCGCAGCTCCTCGCGGCTGAAGCCGTCTGCGGCCAGGGCGTAGATCGAGCCGTAGACATCGCCGAAGTCGTCATTGAAGACCGGCCCGACGACGCCCTGCGGCAGCGTGTTGCGCATGTCGCCGACGCGCTTGCGCGCCTGATACCAGCTGCCGCTGACTTCCTTCGGCGGCGCCGAGTCCTTGAGTTGAAAGATCGTCAGCGACTCGCCAGGCTTGGTGTAGGAGCGGATCTTGTCGGCGTAGGGCACGTCCTGCAGCGCCTTCTCGATCTTGTCGGTGACTTGATCGGCCATCTGCTGTGCACTGGCGCCGGGCCAGAACGCCTGCACCACCATGACGCGGAAGGTAAAGGGCGGGTCTTCGTCCTGGCCGAGCTGGAAGTAGGCGGCAAAGCCGAGCACCATCAGCACCACCATCAGATAACGCGTCAGCGCCGGGTGCTCCAGCGCCCAGCGCGAGATGTTCAGGCGCGAGCGGTCATCGGCAGCAGTGGGCTTGGTCATGGCCGGCCCGCGTCTCAGCGGCTGGCCGCTGCAGTCGCAGCGGCGGGCAGCGCGGCCGTGGCCGGCGCTGCATACCACTTCACTTTCTGACCCGGGGTGAGCGTGTGCACGCCGGCGGTGACCACCGTCTGCCCCGGACTCAGCCCGCTGGCCACCACCACCGTGTTGCCATCGGCATCCGCCACCACCACGGGCTGGACCTTCACCGTCATCGTGCCGCGATCGAGTAGCCAGACCGCGGTCTGACCCTGCTGCCGCAGCACCGCGGTCAAGGGCAGCCTGGCGGCGGCATCGCGCCGTGGCAACTCGAGCATGGCCGTCAGCGTCTGGCCCAGTTGAACTGGCGCAGCGCCCACGTCGGCCTTGACCAGGAAGGTGCGGGTGGCGGGATCGGCCGCAGCGGCGACCTCGCGCACGGTAGCCGGCCAAGCGTCGGCGCTGCCCCACGACCGGACCCGGAACGCACCGGGCTTGCCCAGCAGCAGGCGCAGGCCCGCAGCGCCGTCTTCGGGCACGGCGAACACCGCATCGCGGGGTCCGTCGTGGGCCAGCCTGAGCACCGGCGCACCGACCGAGAGCACAGCGCCGACTTCGGCGTCCACCGCCGTGATCACGCCCGCCGCCGTGGCCCTGAGCGTCGCGTAGCCGGCCTGGTTGCCCTGGGCACTGGCGTTGGCCGCCGCCTGGTCGAGCTGGGCCTGTTGCGATTGGACGGTGGATTCACGGCGCTGCAGCTCCAGTGCGCTGATGAAGCCCTGGTCACGCAGATCCTTGTAGCGTTTGAACTCGGTCTGGGCCAGTTCGTGCGCCGTCTGCGCGTTGCGAAGCGCGGCCTGGGCGGCATCCTGCGACAGCTTCAGATCGGCCGCGTCGAGCTGCGCCAGCACCTGCCCGCCCTTGACACGCTGGCCGACTTCGGCCGGCCTGCTGATCATCTTGCCGGCGACGCGGAAGCCCAGGCGCGATTCGGTGCGCGCCCGCACCTCGGCGGCGAACTCGTGACTGCCGCCAGCTGCTTCGGGTGTCACGGTCATGGTGCGCACGGCGCGGATGGGTTCCGGTGCGGTGTCGGGTCGGGAGCAGGCGGCCAACAAGGCGATCAGGCCGAGCAATGATGCGGATCGAAGGTCGAGCTTCATAGGGTCTACCTGGGTGTGGGCGGGCGAATCGGGCGCGTCAGCCGGGTCGACAGAGCCTGGTCCGACTACTGACTGACCGGTCAGTAATATATTGAGGACATCTCGCTCTGTCAATTGCTCTTGAGTCGGCACGATCCGAGCCAGCCCCACCCAAGGAATGGTCAGAATGCGGTCCCGTGAGCGTCGAGCACTATGAAAACTTCCCCGTGGCTTCGGTCCTGTGCCCGCCGGCGCTGCGACCTGCCGTGACCGCCATTTATCGCTTTGCCCGTGCGGCCGATGACCTGGCGGACGAAGGGAACACCCCACTGCCGACCCGACTGGCCGACCTGGCCGCCATGCGCCAGGACCTGCTGGCAGTCAGCCGCGGCGCGGCGCCGGGCCCACGTTGGGAAGAGCTGTTCGCGGCCCTGGCGACGCAGATGACCCGGCACCATCTGCCCGCGGCCTTGCTGCACGATCTTCTCGACGCCTTCGAGCAGGACGTGCGCAATCCGAGCTACGCCGATCGCGCTGCACTGCTGGACTACTGCCGGCGCTCGGCCAACCCGATCGGACGCCTGCTGCTGCACCTGTACGGCGTCAACGACGAACTCTCGCTGCGCCAGTCCGACGCCATCTGCAGCGCACTGCAACTCATCAACTTCTGGCAGGACCTCGGCGTGGACGGGCCGCGGGCCCGCCACTACGTCGCCATGGCCGACCAGCAGGCGCATGGGATTGCGCTGCAGGACTTGAACTGCAACGTCGACAGTGCGCGCACCCGCGCCCTGGTGCGATCGCTGGCCGCGTGGGCTCAGGGCCTGATGCTTGAAGGCGCGCCGTTGGCGCTGCGCATCCCAGGCCGCGCGGGCTGGGAGCTTCGCCTGGTGGTGCAAGGCGGGCTGCGCGTTCTTGAGAAAATCCGCGACATGGACCATGCCGTGCTGAGCCAGCGCCCGCGCATCACCGCGCTGGACGCGCCCTGTTTGCTGTGGCGCGCGCTGCGCATGCGCAGGGCTCAGCGATGACCCCCGAGCAGTACGTGCAGGACAAGGCCGCCAGCAGTGGCTCGTCGTTCTACTACGCGTTTCTCTTCCTGCCGCCGCCGCGCCGGACTGCCATCACCGCGTTCTATGCCTTCTGCCGCGAGGTGGACGACGTGGTCGATGAAACCAGTGACCCGAGCGTGGCCGCGACCAAGCTGCAGTGGTGGCGCAAGGAGGTGGCACAGGCCTATGCAGGCTCGCCAAGCCACCCCGTCATGCGGGCGCTGATGCCCAGCGCGCCAGCCTTCGGCATCGAGCAGGCGCACTTGCAGGCCGTGATCGAAGGCTGCCAGACCGATCTGGAGCAGACCCGCTTCCTGGACTACCCGGCGCTGCAACGCTACTGCCATCTGGTGGCCGGCATCGTGGGCGAGGTGGCGGCCAATATCTTCGGGCGCACCGAAGCCGCCACGGTGCAGTACGCCCACGGCTTGGGCCTGGCGATGCAACTCACCAACATCATCCGCGACGTCGGCGACGACGCGCGTCGCGGCCGCATCTACCTGCCCGTGTCCGAGCTGCAGCGCTTCGACGTCAAGGCCCACGAACTGCTGCAGCGCGCGGCACCCTGGGGCTACAGCGAGCGCTTTCAGTCGCTCATGCGCTTCCAGGCCGAACGCGCCCACGCCACCTTCGACGCCGCGCTGCGCCTGCTGCCCGACGCCGACCGCAGCGCCCAGAAGCCCGGGCTGATGATGGCCAATATCTACCGCACGCTGCTGCGCGAGATCGAGTCGCAGCAGTTCCAGGTGCTGCACCAGCGCACCTCGCTGACGCCGCTGCGCAAGCTGTGGATCGCCACCAAGACCCACATCCGTGGCCGCTGAGGTTGCTGGGAACACGTTGGCTGTGAGCGCCCGGCGCCTGGCGGTCATCGGCGGCGGCTGGGCCGGGCTGGCCGCCGCTGTGCGCGCCACCGAAGCCGGCCATCGGGTGACGCTGTTCGAGATGGCCCACCACTGGGGCGGCCGCGCCCGAAGTGTCGACGTCGACGGCCTGGCCCTCGACAACGGGCAGCACATCCTGATCGGCGCCTACGCGCGCACGCTGGCCCTCATGGCCACCGTGGGTGCCGATGCCTCGGCATGCCTGCACCGCCAGCCACTGGAACTGCGCTACCCCGACGGGCGCGGGCTGCGCATGCCGGCCGGCCCTGCCTGGCTGGTCTTTGGCGCCGCCGTGGCGCGCTGCGTCGGCTGGACCTGGTCGGACCGTCTGGCTCTGCTGCGCACGGCTGCGGGCTGGGCCATGCGGGGGTTTGCCTGCTCGCCCGGCATGACAGTGGATGATCTGTGCCAGCCGCTACCCCCGAGCGTGCGGCAGCTGCTGATCGACCCGCTGTGCGTAGCAGCGCTGAACACGCCGGCGCAGCACGCCAGCGGCGCCGTCTTCCTGCGCGTGCTGCACGACGCGCTCTTCAGCGGCGCGGGCTCGGCCGACCTGCTCTTGCCCCGCCGGCCGCTGGGTGCCCTGCTGCCCGTGCCCGCGGTGCGGTGGCTGCAGTCGCATGGCGCACGTCTTGCGTCGGGTCAGCGCGTGGCGCGGCTGACCCGCAGCGGGCCAGGCTGGCAGGTCGACGGTGAGGACTTCGACGGCGTGGTGCTGGCCTGCCCGGCGCCGGAAGCGGCCCGCCTGACGCTGGACCACGCGCCGACATGGTCTGCGCAGGCACGGGCGATGAGCTACGAGCCGATCGTGACGGTCTACTTGCAGTGCCGCCAGGCCCGCCTGCCGTGCCCCATGACGGCGCTCGTTGAAGCCGCGGATGCGCCGGCGCAGTTTGCGTTTGATCACGGCGCGCTGGGCGGCGCACCGGGGGTGTTTGCCTTCGTGGTCAGCGGCGCTCGGGCTTGGGTCGACCGCGGACTCGACGCCACCGGGGCCGCGGTGCTGCGCCAAGCCCGGCGCGCCTTCGCCCCAGGCACGTGGCCATCGCCGCCCACGGTGCTGCGCGTGCTGGCGGAAAAGCGCGCCACCTTTCGCTGCACCCCCGACTTGCTGCGACCCCGGGCAGCGGTGGCGTCCAGCCTGGCGGCGGCTGGCGACTACATCGATGGCCCCTACCCCGCCACGCTCGAAGGCGCGGTGCGCAGCGGCGAGGCCGCAGCGGCGCTCATCGGACTCTGAAAGCGTTTGCGCGTCCGGCGCCCGCGTGCGGCCGCAGGCTGGACGACTCCATCGAAATATCGGTATGCAATCGCTGATTCCGCCATGCAAAATAGGCTGACGCTTCGACCTGACCCCACCCCCCCATGAGCACCAAACCCAGCCACACCCCGGCGATCCAGGTTCTGGAGCGCACGTTTGCGTTGCTGGACATGCTGGCCTCGCAGCAGGAACCGGTGTCGCTCAAGGAGATCAGCGAACGCACCGGGCTGCACCCGTCGACGGCCCATCGCATCCTCAACGACCTCACGCTCGGCCGCTTTGTCGACCGGCCAGGCGCCGGCATCTACCGCCTGGGAATGCGGCTGCTTGAACTGGGCAACCTGGTGAAGGAGCGGCTGGACGTGCGCGAAGCCGCACTCGGGCCGATGCGCGAACTGCACAAGCTCACCCTGCAGGCCGTGAACCTGTCGATGCGCCAGGGCGACGAGATCATCTATGTCGAACGCAGCTACAGCGAGCGCTCTGGCATGCAGGTGGTGCGCACGGTGGGCGGCCGCGCGCCGCTGCACCTGACCTCGGTGGGCAAGCTCTTCTTGGCCCACGACGAGCCAGCCCGGGTGCGCGCCTACGCCAGTCGCACGGGCCTGACCGGGCACACCCGCAACAGCATCACCGACATCCAGCGTCTGGAGCGCGAACTCGCCCAGGTGCGCAGCAGCGGCACCGCGCGCGACGACGAAGAACTGGAACTCGGTGTGCGGTGCGTGGCCGCCGGCATATTCGATGACCAAGGCAAGCTGCTAGCCGGGCTGTCGATCTCGGCACCGGCGGATCGGCTTGAGGAGGGCTGGCTCGCGCTTGTGCGCAGCACGGCGCAGCAGATCTCGAGCGCGCTGGGCTACCGCGGCTGAGGCGTCAAGACCTGCAGGCTTTGCAGCACCGGCAGGCCCGGCAGCACCGGCAGGCCCGGCAGCACCGGCAGGCCCGGCAGACCCGGCAGACCCGGCAGACCCGGCAGTTTGGCCGCCAGGGGCATCTCGGACATCCACTTGCGGATGCGTTCGGCGTCACCCAGGCGGGAGTACTTGCCCGCCGAGTCGAGCAACACCATGATCAGCTTGCGCCCGGCGAGTTGGGTCTGCATGACCAGGCAGCGGCCGGCCGCAGCGATGTAGCCGGTCTTCTGCAGGCCGATGTCCCATTCCGGGTTGCGCACCAGGCCATTCGTATTGCGGAACTGCACCGTCCGATGACCCACCGGCATCGCCGCTTCGTGCGAGGTCGACAGGCTGCGGATGATCGGGTGCTCGAACGCGGCACGCACCAGCCGCGTCAGGTCTTGCGCGCTGGACTGGTTGCTGCTGGACAAGCCGGTCGGCTCCACATAGTGGCTGTCGAGCATGCCGAGCGCCACAGCCTTGCCGTTCATGGCCGCGATGAAGGACTGCAAGCCGCCAGGGTAGGTGCGGCCCAGCACGTGGGCGGCGCGATTCTCTGATGCCATCAGCGACAGATGCAGCATTTCGCCGCGCGTGAGGTGGGTGCCCAAAGCCAGCCGCGATCGGCTGCCCGCGGTGGCATCGACGTCGTCCTTGGACACCACGAGCACTTCATCGAGAGGCAGCGAAGCTTCGGTCACCACCAGGGCCGTCATTAGCTTGGTGATCGACGCGATGGGCAACACTGCACCGGGGTTCTTGCTGAACAGCACCTCGTTCGTGTCCTGGTCCACCACCAATGCGACGCTGGACTTGAGCGCCAGTTCATCACCGCCACTGTGCAAGCCATGGAGTTGGCCGAAAGACTGCATTGCCGGCACCAGCACCACCTTGCGCGGCGCACGCTTGACCACACGCTGGGGCTTGACGGCTTTGGGCGCCTTGCTGGCCCGGGCCGGCTTGGCCGCGTGGGCTTCGTTGACGGCTTTGGCATCGGCCGGCGTCGCCACCGCGGCCTGTGCAGCGACCTGCAGCGAGGCCAGCATCAGCGACAGAGCGGTGGCGGCGATTCCGTGCAGTGACAGTCTTTTGATGTTGAACACCGCGATCCCCGGACTCTGCGCCCAATACAAGCGGATAGGTTACCTAAAAACGCGCGCAATATCAATTGGTTGCGCCCCTTTTCTCAAGTAGCCTGGGTAATCGAGGCATTCATTGACGAATCGGCGACGCCACTCCGTCAAGTTCCAGCTGCGAACCTAATCCCGCCCAAGTCTGGCCTAGCCTTGTGCCGCCACCCGCTCCGCGGTGCTGTGCAGCTTGTTCAGAGCCGATAGATACGCCTTCGCGGATGCCACCACGATGTCGGGGTCCGCACCCACGCCGTTGACGACACGGCCACCGAGTTGCAGCCGCACCGTGACCTCACCCTGGGACTCTGTGCTGCCGGAGGTGATCGCATTGACCGAATAGAGCATCATCTCAGCCCCACTCTTGACCTTGCTCTCGATCGCCTTGAGGCTGGCATCGACCGGCCCGTTGCCGTCGCTCTCGGCGTGGTGCTCCACTGCGCCGGCCGCAAAGGCCACGGCCGCATGCGGGCGCTCGCCCATCGCGGAGTGCTGGGTCAACGCCAGCAGCCGGTAGTGCTCCGTCTCGGCCGTGACGCTCTCGTCGCCGACGAGGGCGATGATGTCCTCGTCGAAAATATCGCTCTTGCGGTCAGCCAGATCCTTGAAGCGGGCAAACGCCGCGTTGATCTCGGCCTCGGACTCCATCTGGATGCCCAGCTCCTGCAAGCGCTGCTTGAAGGCATTGCGACCGCTGAGCTTGCCCAGCACGATCTTGTTGGCGGCCCAGCCCACGTCCTCCGCACGCATGATCTCGTAGGTGTCGCGCGCCTTGAGCACCCCGTCCTGGTGGATGCCGCTGGCATGGGCAAAGGCATTGGCGCCGACCACCGCCTTGTTGGGCTGGACCAGGAAGCCCGTGGTCTGGCTCACCATGCGAGAGGCGGGCACGATCTGCGTCGTGTCGATGGCCATGTCGAGGTCGAAATAGTCCTTGCGCGTGCGCACCGCCATCACCACTTCTTCGAGCGAGCAGTTGCCGGCCCGTTCGCCGAGGCCGTTGATGGTGCACTCCACCTGCCTCGCGCCACCGATCTTGACGCCAGCCAGCGAGTTCGCTACCGCCATGCCCAGGTCGTTGTGGCAGTGCACACTCCACACCACCTTGTCGGCGTTGGGGATGCGCTGGCGCAGGCTGCGGATGAACTCGCCGTACAGCTCGGGGATGGCGTAGCCCACGGTGTCGGGGATGTTGATGGTGGTGGCGCCCTCGGCAATCACCGACTCGAGCACGCGGCACAGGAAGTCGGGGTCCGACCGGTAGCCATCCTCGGGCGAGAACTCGACATCGTCACACAGGTTGCGCGCGAAGCGCACCGCCAGTCGGGCCTGCTCGAAGACCTGCTCGCGCGTCATGCGCAGCTTTTTCTCCATGTGCAGTTCGCTGGTGGCGATGAAGGTGTGAATGCGAGCGCGTGCTGCCCCTTTGAGCGCCTCGCCGGCACGCGAAATGTCGCGGTCGTTGGCGCGCGCCAGCGAGCAGATGGTGGATTCGCGGATCGCCGCGGCGATGGCCTTGACGGCTTCGAAGTCGCCGTTGCTCGATGCCGCAAAGCCGGCCTCGATCACGTCCACGCGCAGACGCTCCAGTTGGCGTGCGATGCGCAGCTTCTCGTCGCGCGTCATCGATGCGCCGGGAGATTGCTCGCCGTCGCGCAAGGTGGTGTCGAAGATGATGAGCTTGTCGGTCATGGTCGTACTTTCGGTGCTTGGGGTGGGGTCGCCAGCAGCGTGAGAAATTAAAAACGGCCCGCTGCTGTGCGCTGGCGGGCCGTTGATCAGGACTAGAGGTAGACGAAATCGATCAGCGCACCCGCGGTAAGGGAGCTAGTTCTAGCGCCAGGGCGCGCGTGGTCGAAGTCATACCTTCAATATAGCACGCTGGGGCACTCACGGATGCAGGCCCTTCTCGTCAGGCTCGTCGGTCGAGATCGCGATCACGCTCGTCGGTGTTCCCTTGAACTTGCGCCAGGCATAGACGACATAGCCGGACAGACCGTAGAGGCAGAAGATGCCGAACAGCACCCGCGGCGGGTCCAGCGCAACGAGGGCGATGCCCAGCGCGATGGCCACGATCACGATGAAGGGCACAGTGCTGCGCCCACCCACGACCTTGAAGCTGTAGAACGGCGCGTTGGTGACCATCGACAGGCCGGCAAACAGCGTCACGCCGAAGGCTGACCAGGCCAGCCAGTCGATGCGGGTCACGCCGCGGAAGCCCGAATCGTCCATGACCCAGATCAGCCCCATCACCATCGCCGCCGCGGCGGGGCTGGGCAGGCCCTGGAAGAACCGCTTGTCGACAACGCCGATGTTGACGTTGAAGCGCGCCAGCCGCAGCGCTGCGCCGGCAATGTAGACGAAGGCCGGGATCCAGCCCGCCTTTCCGAGGTCCTTCAGGCCCCAGATGTAGACGATCAGCGCCGGCGCGGCGCCGAAGCTGACCATGTCGCACAGACTGTCCATCTGCTCGCCGAAGGCGCTTTGCGAATTGGTCATGCGCGCGACACGGCCGTCCAGGCTGTCGAGGATGGCGGCGACGAAGATCGCAATGCAGGCCACCTCGAAGCGGCCGTTCATCGCCATCACGATGCCGTAAAAGCCTGAAAACAGCGCCGCCAGCGTGATGGCGTTGGGCAACACGTAGATGCCTCTGCGCCGCCGCGGCTCCGCGATGGGCGCGCCAGCTTCGTCCTCAGCGTACTTCGGGTCTTCGATCATCTGGCAGAGGATAGCGCGCCGCGAGGCGCGCCAGCCGCACTCAGTTGCGGCTGCGGTCGACCAGCTTGTTGGCCTTGATCCACGGCATCATCGCGCGCAGCTTTTCGCCCACGACCTCGATCGAATGCTCGCTGGTCTGGCGGCGACGGCTCAGCAGCGTCGGTGCACCGGCGCGATTCTCGAGGATGAAGCTCTTGGCGTATTCGCCGTTCTGGATGTCGGCCAACACCTGCTTCATCGCCTTCTTGGTTTCGTCGGTGACGATCTTCGGGCCGGTGACGTACTCGCCGTACTCGGCGTTGTTGCTGATCGAGTAGTTCATGTTGGCGATGCCGCCTTCGTAGATCAGGTCGACGATCAGCTTGAGCTCGTGCAGGCACTCGAAGTAGGCCATCTCGGGGGCGTAGCCGGCCTCCACCAACGTCTCGTAGCCAGCCTTGATGAGCTCCACCGTGCCACCGCACAGCACGGCCTGCTCGCCGAAGAGGTCGGTCTCGGTCTCTTCGCGGAAGTTGGTCTCGATGATGCCGGCCTTGCCGCCGCCGTTGGCCGCGGCGTAGCTCAGCGCCATGTCGCGCGCCTTGCCGCTCTTGTCGGCATGCACGGCGATCAGGTGCGGCACGCCGCCGCCTTGCGCGTAGGTGTTGCGCACGGTGTGACCGGGGGCCTTGGGCGCGACCATCCACACGTCCAGGTCTTCACGCGGCACGACCTGACCGTAGTGGACGTTGAAGCCGTGCGCGAAGGCCAGTGACGCACCCTTGCGGATGTGCGGCTCGACGTCGTTCTTGTAGACGGCGCCGATCTGCTCGTCGGGCAGCAGGATCATGACCACGTCGGCCATCTTGACCGCATCAGCCACCTCGGCCACCTTGAGGCCGGCCTTCTCGACCTTGGACCAACTGGCGCCGCCCTTGCGCAGGCCGACGGTGACTTTGACGCCACTGTCGTTGAGGTTCTGTGCATGGGCATGGCCCTGAGAACCGTAGCCGATGATGGCGACGTTCTTGCCCTTGATCAGGCTCAGGTCGGCGTCCTTGTCGTAATAGACCTTCATGTGTTCTCTCCAGAAAAAAGTGGTGGGTTGCAGATCAAGCGGCCGCCGCGGGCGCTTCGGGGTGGGTCAGACTCTCAGGATGCGCTCACCGCGGCCGATGCCGCTGGCGCCTGTGCGCACGGTCTCGAGGATTGCGGTGCGGTCGTTGGCGACCAGAAACGCGTCGAGCTTGGTGGTGTCACCCGTGAGTTCGATCGTGTAGCTCTTCTCGGTGACGTCGATGATGCGGCCGCGGAAGATATCGGCCATGCGCTTCATCTCCTCGCGCTCCTTGCCCACCGCGCGCACCTTGATGAGCATGAGCTCGCGCTCGGTGAAACTGCCTTCGGTCAGGTCCACCACCTTCACCACCTCGATCAGACGGTTGAGGTGCTTGGTGATCTGCTCGATGACGTCCTCGCTGCCCGTGGTGACGATGGTCATGCGCGACAGCGAAGCGTCCTCGGTGGGCGCGACGGTCAGGCTCTCGATGTTGTAGCCGCGGGCGGAAAACAGGGCCACCACGCGTGAGAGCGCGCCGGGCTCGTTCTCGAGCAGCACGGCAATGATGTGTTTCATGTCAATCGTCCTTGGCGCGCTCTTCAGGCACTGGGCGGTAACCCCGGTCCCTTGGCCACGCCGTTCGATGAAGGGAAGAAGTTGTTCCTGACCTCGTTGCTCGCGGCGACCTGGCAGCGCGGCGGCGCGGTAACACCGCCACCCTGCCAGGCCTTACACGCTCACAGGTCCTCGGAACCCAGCAGCATTTCCGAAATGCCTTTGCCCGCCTGCACCATGGGCCAGACGTTTTCGGTCGGATCGGTGCGCACGTCCAGAAAAACCGTGCGGTCCTTCAGGCGCATCGCTTCGCGCAGCGCCGGCTCCACGTCGGCCGGTTTCTCGACCAGGATGCCGACGTGGCCGTAGGCCTCGGCCAGCTTGACGAAATCCGGCAGCGCATCCATGTAGCTGTGCGAGTAGCGGCCACCATAGTCGATCTGCTGCCACTGCCGCACCATGCCCAGGTAGCGGTTGTTGAGCGACACGATCTTCACCGGGGTCTTGTACTGCAGGCATGTGGACAGCTCTTGGATGCACATCTGGATCGAGCCCTCGCCCGTGATGCAGAAGACATCCGAATCCGGCCTGGCCAGCTTGATGCCCATGGCGTAGGGCAAGCCGACGCCCATGGTGCCCAGGCCACCGGAATTGATCCAGCGACGCGGCTCCTCGAAACCGTAGTACTGCGCCGCCCACATCTGGTGCTGGCCGACGTCCGACGTGATGTAGGTGTCGCGCCCGCGCGTCAGCTCCCACAGCTTTTCGACCACCCGCTGCGGCTTGATGACGTCGGAACTGTCCTTGTAGACCAGGCAATCACGCTTGCGCCACTCGTTGATCTGGCCCCACCAGGCGCTCAGCGCCGCGGCGTCCGGGCGCGACTGGGCTTCCTTGATCTGCACGATCAGCTCCAGCAGCACTTCCTTGACGTCGCCGACGATCGGGATGTCGACCTTCACGCGCTTGGAAATCGACGAAGGATCGATATCGACGTGGATGATCTTGCGCTCGACCGAGGCAAAGTGCTTGGGGTTGCCGATGACGCGGTCGTCGAAGCGCGCGCCCACGGCCAGCAACACGTCGCAGTGCTGCATCGTCATGTTTGCTTCGTAGGTGCCGTGCATGCCCAACATGCCCAGGAACTTGGGGTCGCTGCTGGCGATCGCACCCAGGCCCATGAGCGTATTGGTGCAGGGGAACCCGACCAGGTCCGCGAGCTGCCGCAACTCGGCTGATGCGTTACCCAGGATCACGCCGCCACCGGTGTAGATGTAGGGGCGCCGGGCCTGCAGCAGCAGTTGCACCGCCTTGCGGATCTGGCCGCCATGGCCCTTCTTGACCGGGTTGTAGGAGCGCATTTCCACCGTGTCCGGGTAGTGGAATGGCGCCGTCTTGAGCGAGACGTCCTTGGGCACATCCACCACCACCGGGCCCGGCCGGCCAGTGCGTGCGATGTGGAAGGCCTTCTTCAATGTCAGCGCCAGGTCACGCACATCCTTGACGAGGAAGTTGTGCTTGACGATCGGCCGCGTGATGCCCACCGTGTCGCATTCCTGGAAGGCATCGAGGCCGATCGCCGGCGTCGGGACCTGCCCGGTGATGATCACCATCGGGATCGAGTCCATGTACGCCGTGGCCATGCCGGTGACGGCATTCGTCACCCCGGGGCCCGAGGTCACCAGCGCCACGCCTACTTCGCCGGTGGCGCGGGCATAGCCGTCGGCGGCATGGACCGCGGCCTGTTCGTGGCGCACCAGCACGTGCTGGATGCTGTCCTGCATGTACAGGGCGTCGTAGATGTAGAGCACGGCGCCGCCGGGGTAGCCCCAGAGGTACTTGACTCCTTCGGCCTGGAGGCAGCGAACGAGAATCTCGGAGCCGTTGGGCTCGGTGGTGCTTGGGGAGGAAGCACCAGAAGGCGCCCGACCATCGACGGTCGCGGCACGCTTGACTTCGGCGGCAGACATATCCATTCGAACCTCTGAGGTTTTCTCTAACGAAAATCCATCGGTGCACCTCCTGCTCGCCCTCGTGAGGCGGATTCGGTACCTGCGCGGCCTTGAGCGCCACCGTCCAGGTCGGACGGCCGGGTCAGGACCAGAAAATAACGTTGTGCGAAGCAGCAGATTATGCATGGGCCGAGCCCGGTTCCGGGGCTCGGAGAGCCCCCGCAAGGTGCAATGACATAATTCCGCGCGCTCAAACCGGGCGTAGTCGAATCCCCTCGCGTTGGCCACCGACAAAGAACTCTCCGACTTTCTCAAGAGCGTCGAGAAACGCGCCTTCAAGCGCGCGGTGTACGCAGTGCGCAGCGACGATGCCGCACTCGACATCGTGCAGGACGCGATGATCCGCCTGGCCGAAAAGTACGCCGACCGCCCCCCGGCGGAGTTGCCGCTGGTGTTCCAGCGCATCCTGTCCAACGCCACGATGGACTGGTTCCGGCGCGAAAAAGTACGCAACGCGGTCATGACCAACCTGTCGGACTTCGAGACTGCGGGGGACGACGGCGACTTCGACCTGCTGGAGACTCTGCACGCGCTGGAAGACACGATGGGCACCGAGAGTGCCGCGGACGCGGTTTCAAGGGCACAGATCCTGCAAAGGATCGATGCTGAAGTGGCCGAACTCCCGACACGTCAACGGGAAGCGTTTCTACTGCGTTACTGGGAAGAGTTCGACGTCGCCGAGACCGCGGCTGTCATGGGTTGCTCGCAAGGCAGTGTCAAGACACACTGCTCGCGTGCCGTCCATGCGCTGGCAAAGGCGCTCAGATCCAAGGGAATCACACTATGAACAGCACGCGCCAGATCGCCGCCCTGCCCTCGTTGGAAGCGCGTTTTGCGGCGCGCCTGGCAGGCGCGCTGAGCGACCGCTCGCAGTCCTTGCCGCACGACGTCACCGAACGCCTGCGCTTCGCTCGCGAACAAGCCATGTCGCGGGCGCGCCAGGCGCGGCTGCAGACCGGCGGCGGCACCACGCTCGCCGGCGTGTCCTCGCAGGGCACGGCCATTCTTGGCGGCCTGACCCCCTGGTGGCAGCGTGCGGCTTCACTGCTGCCCTTGCTGGTGCTGGTCTCCGGGCTCGTGATGATCGAACGCTGGGCGGTGAAGGAGCAGGTCCTGGCCGCGGCCGAGATCGATGCTCAGTTGCTCTCCGACGTGCTGCCCCCGGCCGCCTACTCCGACCCGGGCTTTGGCGAGTTCCTGCGCGCACCGCCTTCGCAGTGATGTTGTCGCACCGGCTCCACGCCCTGCTGCTGTGCCTTTTCGTGAGCCTTGCTGGCGTGGGCTGGGCTGCGGCGGCCGAGCCGGCTTCAGCCTGGACACAGTTGTCGGCTGTCCAGAAGCAGGTCCTGGCGCCACTCGAACGCGAATGGGCATCGATCGATGCCCCGCACCGCGCCAAGTGGCTCGAAGTGGCGACGCGCTTTCCTTCCCTGTCGACCGATGAACGTACGCGGCTACAGACGCGGATGGCCGATTGGGCGCGCATGACGCCCTTGGAACGCAGCCGCGCCCGGCTGCAGTTTCAGGAAACCCGTCAACTGCCGCTCGATGAGCGTCAGGCGCAGTGGCAGGCCTACCAGGCGCTGTCAGAAGACCAGCGCAAGGCCCTGAGCCAGCGCGCCAAGCCAGCCGCCAAGCAGGCCTCGGGCGCGGCCAACGGCTCCGCAACCCTGGCAACCATGCCGCCGGGAAAGAGCAATCTGGTGCAGACCACCACCGCCCCTCGTGCACGCGCCGTGACGCCCACCGCGCAGCAGGCCCGACCCGGGGCGACGACCACGACCATGACAACGCGGGCCACGCCGCCCGCCCACAACCAGCCCGGCATGCCCAAGATCGCGGCCACCAAGGGCTTCGTCGATCCTTCCACGCTGCTGCCCCAGCGCGGGCCGCAAGGCGCCGCGGTGCGCTCGGCCGCCGCATCGAGCCAGCCCGTCGCGCAGCCGTGACGCCGCCGGCGGCGCCACTGCCCCGCCTGGCCACTCCAGGCCTCGCCCGTCGCTTGGCCTGCTTTGTCTACGAAGGCGTGCTGCTCTTCGGCGTGCTGATGGCCGCAGGCCTGGTCTACGGCATCGCCACCCAGCAGCGCCATGCCCTGGTGGGTTCGACCGGGCTGCGGGTGTTTCTGGTGCTGCTGCTGGCGGCCTACTTCGTCTTCTTCTGGTCGCGCAGCGGCCAGACGCTGGCCATGCTGACCTGGCACATCCGGCTCGTCACGCCCCAGGGCGAGCCGGTGTCGCCCTTGCGTGCGCTGTGTCGGTATCTGCTGAGCTGGTTGTGGTTCCTGCCGGCATTGGCGGCCTTGCACCTGGCCGGTCTCAAGGGCGGTTGGCCTGCCGTGGGCGTGCTCAGCGCCGGCGTGCTGGCCTACGCGGGCCTGACCCGGCTGCACCCGGATCGGCAATACTGGCACGATGCCTTGTGCCGGACCCGCCTCGTCACCTGGCGACCACCCGCACCACAACCGGCGCCGCCACCATGAACCCGCCTGAACTGAGCATCTGCGTCTACTGCGGCTCGCGCCACGGCAGCCGCCCCAGCTATACGGCGGCGGCCCGTGCACTGGGTACCGCCATCGGCAGCCGCGCCTGGCAACTGGTCTACGGCGGCGGCAAGGTCGGTTTGATGGGTGAAGTCGCTGACGCCACCCTGGCCGCCGGCGGCCGCGTGGTGGGCGTGATCCCCGAAAGCCTGCAGCGGCTGGAGGTTGGCCATCTGGGGCTGCACGAGTTGCACGTCGTGCCGACGATGCACCTGCGCAAGCAGATGATGGCTGAGCGCGCACAGGCCTTCATCGCGCTGCCAGGCGGCATCGGCACGCTCGAAGAGCTGTACGAAGTCTGGACCTGGCGGCAGCTCGGTTACCACGACCAGCCCATTGGGCTGCTCAACGTGGACGGCTACTACGACGAGCTCTTGCGCTTCATGGACCGCACCGTGGCCGAAGGCTTCCTATCCTCGGCTCAACGCGACGCGCTTCACGTCGGCACCGACGCCGAGGCGCTGCTCGCCGAACTGGCAGCCGCGGTACGACTGTCCGCCCAGGGCGACGACTTCTCCAAGGTCTAACGGCCTGCAGCGCGCCCCAGCCCGGGGCGCCGCGATTCAGACCGCCGCTTCGTCGGTCTCGCCGGTGCGGATGCGCACCACCTGCTCGACCGAGGTGACGAAGATCTTGCCGTCGCCGATCTTGCCCGTCTTGGCCGCCTTGACGATGGCCTCGATGCAGCGATCGACATCGGCGTCCTTGACCACCACCTCGACCTTTACCTTGGGCAGAAAGTCGACCACGTACTCCGCGCCCCGGTAGAGCTCGGTGTGGCCCTTCTGGCGGCCGAAGCCCTTGACCTCGGTGACCGTGAGTCCCGAGACACCCACATCACCCAGCGCTTCGCGCACTTCCTCGAGCTTGAAAGGCTTGATGACGGCGGTGATCTGCTTCATGGCGGGCTCCGGAGCAACGATGGCGACTGCAGTGATTTAAGCACGGAACTTGGACGTGATGGGGTAGCGCCAGTCGCGGCCGAAGGCGCGGTGGGTGATGCGGATGCCCACCGGGGCTTGGCGCCGCTTGTACTCGTTGATCTTGATCAGCCGCGTCACGCGCTCCACGTCGGTGCGCGCGAAGCCCGCCGCCACGATCTCATCGACACCCTGGTCCTCTTCCATGTAGCGTGACAGGATCGCGTCGAGCACTTCGTAGGGCGGCAGGCTGTCCTGGTCGGTCTGGTCGGGTCGCAACTCGGCCGAGGGCGGCCGCGTGATGATGCGCTCGGGGATCACCGGCCCCACGCTGCCGTCGGCACGCCGCGTGGGCTGGCGGTTCTTCCACTCGGCAAGTCGGTAGACGAGGGTCTTGGCGACGTCCTTGATGACTGCAAAGCCGCCCGCCATGTCGCCATACAGCGTGCAGTAGCCGGTGGCCATCTCGCTCTTGTTGCCGGTGGTCAGCACGATGTCGCCCATCTTGTTGGACAGTGCCATCAGCAGCGTGCCGCGGATGCGCGCCTGCAGGTTCTCTTCGGTCGTGTCCTCGGGCCGGCCGGCGAACTGCACCGCCAGCGACGCGCGAAAGGCGTCGAACATCGGCGCGATGGCGATCTCGTCGTAGCGCACGCCCAGCCGCAAGGCCATGTCGCGCGCGTCGATCCACGAAATGTCTGCGGTGTAGGGCGAAGGCATCATCACCGCGCGCACCTTGTCGGCGCCCAGCGCATCCACTGCCAGCGCCAGCACCAGCGCCGAATCGATGCCCCCGGACAAGCCGATGAGGGCGCCGGGGAATCCGTTCTTGCCCAGGTAGTCGCGCACGCCGGTGACCAGCGCCGCCCAGGCCTGCGCCTCGAGGCTGGGGGACTCGGCAATCGGCCCGCTGACTGTGCCGCCTTCGCCCACCTCCACCATCAGCAGCGCCGGCTCGAAGATCGCCGCCCTTGCGCACAGCACCCCCTGGGCGTCGAGCGCAAACGACGCGCCGTCGAAGACGACTTCGTCCTGCCCGCCCACCAGATGCGCATAGAGCAGAGGCCGCTGCGCGGCGCGAGCACGCTCGGCCATGCGCAACTCGCGCTCGTCGGCCTTGTCGAGGTGGAATGGCGAGGCATTGATGACGCACAACACCTGCGCCCCGGCAACCACGGCGGCCTGCGCGGGCTCGTCGAACCAGGCGTCTTCGCAGATCAGCACACCAAAGCGCAGGCCGCCGGCCTCGAACACCAGCGGGCCCAGCCCGGCGTCACGGCCCGAGGCAAAGTAGCGCCGCTCGTCGAAGACTTGGTAGTTCGGCAGCTCGCGCTTGCAGTAGGTGCCCAGGATGCGCCCGCCGCTGAGCACCGAAGCGGCATTGAAGCGCCGCTGCACGGCCATCGACTTGGTCCTAACATCGCGCCGGTCGTCAAACTGTTGCGGATGCCCCACCACCACATGCAAGCCCGGGCAATCCGCCACGTCCAGCGCCAGATCGCCCAGGGCCTCGGCGCAGGCGACCATGAAGGCCGGGCGCAGCAGCAGGTCTTCTGGCGGATAGCCGGTGAGCGCCAGTTCTGGCGCCAGCACCAGTTGCGCGCCCTGCGCATGGGCTTGGCGGGCCGCTTGGGCGATCAGGCGCCTGTTGCCGGCCAGGTCACCCACGGTCGCATTGATCTGCGCGAGCGCCACTTTCATGAACCCGGATCCTGAATGACGCACAGCGAAGATGCCACTGCCGCAGTTTATGTCACGCGCGTCCACCAGGACCCCGGCGCGCTCGACCCCGGGGCCTGGAACGCCTTGCTGGACAGCCAGGCCAACCCGACGCCTTTCCTGCGCCACGAGTACCTCAGCGCGCTGCACGCCTCGGGCAGCGCGACACCGCAGACAGGCTGGGCGCCGCAGTTGATCACGCTGCACGCCGACGGCGTGCTGAAGGCAGCCTGCGCCAGCTACCTCAAGAGCCATTCCTACGGCGAATACGTCTTCGACTGGGCCTGGGCCGACGCCTACCGCCGGCACGGCCTGCGCTACTACCCGAAGCTGCTGGCGGCGGTGCCCTTCACGCCGATTCCCGGCACGCGTCTCATGGCCAAAGACGACGCGGCGCGGCGTCGCCTCGCTCGCGAGCTGCTGGCGCTGACCGACCAGGCCCAGCTGTCCTCAGCCCACGTGCTCTTCATCGACGAGGGCGACCGCGCCGCGCTCGAGCAAGCCGGCTTCATGATCCGCGAGGGCGTGCAGTTCCACTGGACCCAGGACCGCGAGCAACCCGTCGCCGACTTTGCCGCGCTGCTGGCACGCCTGCAGCGCGACAAGCGCAAAAAGATCCAGCAGGAGCGCCGCCGCGTGCGCGAGCAGGGCGTGGACTTCACGGTCCACGAAGGCGCGGCCATCGACGAGCCGCTGTGGGACTTTTTCTACCACTGCTACACGCTGACCTACGAGGCTCACCGCAGCACGCCCTACCTGACGCGCGACTTCTTCAGCCGCATGGCGCAGACGATGTCAGAGCACTGGGTGATGTTCGTGGCGCGCCGCGCGGGCCAGCCGCTGGCGGTGTCGCTGGTGGCCATCGACCGCCCGCGTGGCGCCGCGTGGGGCCGCTACTGGGGCTGCGTCGAGCCTCTGCCCTGCCTGCACTTCGAAGCCTGCTACTACCAGCCCCTGGCTTGGTGCCTGCAGCAGGGCTTCGTGCGCTTCGAAGGCGGCGCGCAGGGCGAGCACAAGATGGCGCGCGGCTTGCTGCCGGTCAAGACCTGGTCGGCGCACTGGTTGCGCGACGGCCGCTTCGCCGCTGCGGTGGCCGACTTCCTGGCCTCCGAGGGCCAGGGCATCAACGACTATGTCGACGAGCTGCGCGAGCGCAACCCGTTCAAGGCCCCTTGATCAGGCCTTGTGATGGCCGTCGAAGTTGGCGATCCCGGCCACCACTTCGGCGCGCGCTTCCTGCACGCCTTCCCAGCCGATGACCTTGACCCATTTGCCTTCTTCCAGGTCCTTGTAGTGCTCGAAGAAATGCTGGATCGTCTTCAGGCGCAGCGGGTTCAGGTCTTCCGGCTTCTGCCACTGGGTGTAGATCGACAGGATCTTGTCGATCGGCACCGCCAGCACCTTGTTGTCGCCCCCGGCCTCGTCTTCCATGCGCAGCATGCCCAGCGCGCGGCAGGTCACGACGACACCGGGGATCAGCGGCACCGGCGTGATGACGAGCACGTCGACCGGGTCGCCGTCGTCCGACAGCGTGTTGGGGATGTAGCCGTAGTTGCACGGGTAGTGCATGGCCGTGCTCATGAAGCGGTCGACGAACAGCGCCCCGGTCTCATGGTCGACCTCGTACTTGATCGGGTCGGCGTTCATCGGGATCTCGATGATGACGTTGAACTCTTCCGGCGCCTTGGCGCCCGGGGTCACGTTGTGCAGGCTCATGCGGTGTCTCGCTCTACGTCTGGCATTGGGGGCAACCCTGATTCTAGGTGGCCAGCTTGCCAGGCCCTGACGCGGTGGCAGCACCGATCGCAAACCCCGGCCGGCCGGCCGGCGGCCATCGGGTAGCATCGCCCGCGCATCGAGCAGACCGGCCGCCCCCTGGCGCGTCAAGCCTGCCACCCGTCAAAAGAACCCCGAGGAAGGAGCCCTTTTCATGTCCACCACCATGGCGCTGTACGCAGCGCTGGCTTGCGGTTTGGCCGCTGTCATCTACGGTTTCGTGCAGCGAAGCTGGATCCTGAGCCAGGACGCCGGCAACGCCCGCATGCAGGAGATCGCGGGCGCGATCCAGCAGGGCGCCGCGGCCTACCTGGCGCGGCAGTACAAGACCATCGCCTTCGTCGGCCTGGTGCTGGCGGTGCTGATCTTCTTCTTCATCGGCAAGGTCACGGCCGGCGGCTTCGTGCTCGGCGCCGTGCTCTCGGGCGCCTGTGGCTTCATCGGCATGAACGTCTCGGTGCGCGCCAACGTGCGCACGGCGCAGGCCGCCACCAAGGGCATCGGGCCGGCCCTGGACGTCGCCTTCAAGGGCGGCGCCATCACCGGCATGCTGGTGGTCGGCCTGGGCCTGCTCGGCGTGGGCATCTTCTTCATGGTGCTCAGCGGCGGCAGCAAGGTCGACAGCGAGACGCTCAAGCCGCTGCTCGGCTTCGCCTTCGGCTCGTCGCTGATCTCGATCTTCGCGCGCCTGGGCGGCGGCATCTTCACCAAGGGCGCCGACGTCGGCGCCGATCTCGTGGGCAAGGTCGAAGCCGGCATCCCCGAAGACGATCCGCGCAACCCGGCGGTGATCGCCGACAACGTCGGCGACAACGTCGGCGACTGCGCCGGCATGGCCGCCGACCTGTTCGAGACCTACGCCGTCACACTCATTGCCACCATGGCGCTGGCTTCGCTGATGGTCAGCGGCGCCACCATCAACGCCGTCGTCTACCCGCTGCTGCTGGGTGGCGTGTCGATCATCGCGTCGATCATCGGCTGCTACTTCGTCAAGGCCTCGCCGGGCATGAAGAACGTCATGCCGGCGCTCTACAAGGGCCTGGCGGTGGCTGGCGTGCTGTCGCTGATCGCCTTTTACTTCGTCACCACGCAGATGTTCCCGACGCCGCTGACGCTCATCAGCGGTGGCACGGTCTCGGCGATGGCGCTGTTCGGCGCCTGCGCCGTGGGCCTGGTGCTGACCGCGGCCATGGTGTGGATCACCGAGTTCTACACCGGCACCCAGTACAGCCCGGTGCAGCACATCGCCCAGGCCTCGACCACCGGCCACGGCACCAACATCATTGCCGGCCTCGGCGTGTCGATGCGCTCCACCGCCTGGCCGGTGCTGTTCGTCTGCATGGCGATCCTCGCCGCCTACCAGCTCGGCGGTCTTTACGGCATCGCCGTGGCCGCGACCTCGATGCTGAGCATGGCCGGCATCGTCGTTGCTCTTGACGCCTACGGCCCCATCACCGACAACGCCGGTGGCATCGCTGAGATGGCCGAGCTGCCCAAGAGCGTGCGCGACGTCACCGACCCACTGGACGCGGTGGGCAACACCACCAAGGCCGTCACCAAGGGCTACGCCATCGGCTCTGCCGGCCTTGCCGCGCTGGTGCTGTTTGCCGACTACACGCACTCGCTCGAAGGCCGCGGCATGAGCGTCGCCTTCGATCTGAGCGACCCCAAGGTCATCGTCGGCCTCTTCATCGGCGGCCTGATCCCTTACCTGTTCGGAGCCATGGCGATGGAGGCCGTGGGCCGCGCCGCCGGCTCGGTGGTGGTGGAAGTGCGCCGCCAGTTCCAGGACGGCGCCATCATGGCCGGCAAGCGCAAGCCCGACTACAGCGCGGCGGTCGACATGCTGACCACCGCGGCGATCAAGGAAATGGTCGTCCCGAGCCTCTTGCCCGTGGTCGTGCCGGTGGTCGTGGGCCTGCTGCTCGGGCCGGCCGCACTGGGCGGCCTGCTGATGGGCACCATCGTCACCGGCCTCTTCGTCGCGATCTCGATGTGCACCGGCGGTGGTGCCTGGGACAACGCCAAGAAGTACATCGAAGACGGCCACCACGGTGGCAAGGGCTCCGAGGCGCACAAGGCCGCCGTCACCGGCGACACCGTGGGCGACCCGTACAAGGACACCGCCGGCCCGGCCGTCAACCCGCTGATCAAAATCATCAACATCGTGGCCCTGCTCATCGTGCCGCTGCTGCCGATGAGCGCGTCGACCAAAGCCGCCGACAGCCACGCCGCCCCGGCAGCGATGACGGCACCGGCACCGGCACCGGCACCGGCAGCGGTGGCCGTGGCCCCGGCGATGCCGGTGGCCGGCGCGCCCGAGATGGCGGCTTCTGCCGCATCGGGCGCCACGAAGTAAAGCGCAGGCCTCTCGAGCCCATACGCCGGACCCGGACCCTGCAAAGGTGCCGGGTCTTCTCTTGAAGATGGCGCTGCTGGCTTCGTGCGATTCGGCACTGCTGGATGCCCCTTGGCCTGCCATCGCAAGGCGAACAGTCGGCGATTCCCGTGCCTTCTTCATGCATCGGCCCGGTGGCGGGCGACTCAAAATCTTTGCAGCGTGAGCTTGAACGCGGGGCGGGTCACGCCCTGGCCCGCCTCGCGCCCTGAACAGGGGCCTGATCATGTGGTTGTGGCTCAAACGCGGGTGGCGCCTGGAGCGTGCCGTGCCGGTAGCGGTGTTTGCACTGGGGTCCTGCCTGTCCGTGCTCGGCGGTGTCTGGCGAAGCCATGACACGCAGACGCTGGCCACAGCAGCCTTTGAGCTCAGCGTGGACCGCGTGGCCGACGATGTCGCGCGCCGCATACGCCAACCGATCTACGGTCTGCGAGGCGTCGGCGGGATGTACGCCGCCAGCCCGCGCGTCGGGCGAGCTGAATTTCGCGCCCATGTCGAATCGCGCGACCTGCCGCACGAGTTTCCGGGCGTGCGCGGCTTCGGCTTCATCCAGCGCGTCCAGCGCAGCGACCTTGAGCGCTTCATCGCCGCTGAGCGCCAGGACGAGGCGCCGCACTTTGCGCTGCGCCAGTTGGCCGACCAGGGCCACGACGACCTGTATGTCGTCAAATTCATCGAGCCGATGGTGCCCAACTTCAGCGCCGTCGGCCTGGACGTCGGCTCGGAGCGCATCCGCCGCGAAGCCGCCGAGCGCGCCGCGCTCAGCGGTGAGCCGACGCTGAGCGCAGCCATCACCCTGGTGCAGGACCAAAAGCGCAGCCCCGGCTTCCTGCTCTACCTGCCGGTGTACCGCCGCGGCGCCGACCCGGCCACGCCACAACAGCGCCGCCGTGCGCTGGTCGGGCTGCTGTACGCGCCGATCGTGGCTGCCGAACTGCTCGGCAACATCCACGAGGTCGCGGCCGGCGATCTGGAGTTCGATCTCACCGACGACACCGCGGGCCCGTCCACCCAAGGCCTCATCTTCAGCTCCAGCGCCAATGCCGCCCCAGCGCTGGCCGCGAGCGCGGCGGCAGCAAGCCCCGCCGCAGGGCGCTTCGCGACCACGCGCACGGTGGCGCTGCCGGGGCGCACGCTCAGGCTGCAGGCGCGCAGCACGCCGCAGTTCGACGCTGCGCTGGCCTTCTGGCCGCCCTGGCTGTTGGCCAGCAGCGGTGTGCTGGTGAGTGCCCTGCTGGCGGCCCTGTTGCGCCAGCAAGGCTCGGGTCGGCTGCGCGCCGAAGCGCTGGCGCGCGACATGACTGCCGACCTCGACCGTCTGGCCCAGGTCGCCCGGCACACCTCGAACGCCGTCTCCATCACCGACCGTGAGCTGCGCATCGTCTGGGTCAACGAAGGCTTCACGCGCATCACCGGCCATGCGCCCAACGAGGCGCTGGGCCAGACGCCGGGCAAGCTGTTGGGCAGCGGCAAAGCCGACCCGGCGCTGCTGCAGATCCTGGCTGACGCTGCCGCCGCAGGTACCGCCTGCCACGTCGAGATCCTCAACCGCGCCAGTGACGGCCGCGAGTTCTGGTTCGACACCGAGATCCAGCCGCTGCACGACCGCCAGGGCCTGCTCACGGGCTTCATGGAAATCGGCAGCGACGTCACCGAACGGCACGTCGCCCAGGCCCGGCTCGAGGCCGCGTTGCGCGACAACGAGGCGCTGCTGCGCACGATCGACCTGCACACCATCGTCTCGGTGGCCGATCGCGGCGGGCGCATCACGCAGGCCAACGACGCCTTCTGCCGCATCAACGGCTACCGCCTTGACGAACTGCTCGGGCAGAACCACCGCCTCATCAATTCCGGCGTGCAGCCGCCCGGCTTCTGGGCCGAGATGTGGCGCACCATCGCCGCCGGCACGCCCTGGCGCGGCGAGGTCTGCAACCGCGCCAAGGACGGCTCGCTGTACTGGGTCGACACCTTCATCGCGCCCTTCGTCGGCGCCGATGGCCACATCGAGAAGTACATCTCGATCCGCACCGACATCACCGCCAGCAAAACCGCCGCACGCGACCTGGCGCGCGAACGGCTTGCGCTGGCCAACATCATCGAAGGCACCAACGTCGGCACCTGGGAATGGGACCTGGCGACCGATGCGCTGCTCTTCAACGAACGCTGGGCGCAGATCATCGGCAACACGCTGGCCGAGCTGGGCCCGACGACGATGGCCACCTGGCGCGAACGCTCGCACCCGCAGGACGGTGAGCGCACCGCAGCCTTGCTCAAGCAGCACTTCCGCGGTGAACTGGCGGCGCTGGAGTGCGAGAACCGGGTGCGTCACCGCGACGGCCACTGGGTCTGGGTGCTGACCCGCGGCAAGGTCTTCAGCCGCGCCGCAGACGGCCGGCCGCGCTGGATGGCCGGCACCCACATGGACATCAGCCAGCGCAAGCAGGCCGAGGCCGCGCTGCGCGCCAGCCAGGGCTTTCTGGATCGCACCGGGCGCATCGGCGGCGTCGGCGGCTGGGAGTTCGATGTCGCAGCGCAGGCCGTTCAGTGGAGCGATCAGACCTGCCGCATCCACGACCTCGCGCCCGGCCACCAACCTACCGTGGAAGAGGCGATCGGCTACTACGCCCCCGAAGCGCAGCCGGTCATCGCCCAGGCCATGCAGAACGCCATCGCCAGCGGCCAGGGCTACGACCTCGAGTTGCCCTTCATCACCGCCACGGGCCGTGCCATCTGGGTCCGCTCGGTGGGCGAAGTCGAATGGGTGGACGGTCGCGCATTGCGGCTGATGGGCGCCTTCCAGGACGTCTCGGCGCGCCGCGCCATGGAGCTGGCGCTGCGCCGCAATGCCGAACTCGTGAGCAGCGTGATCGAGAACCTGCCCTGCGGCCTGAGCGTGTTCGACGCCGATCTGAACCTGGTGGCGGCGAACGGTGAGTTCCGCCGCCTGCTGGACTTTCCGGACGCGCTGTTCGCGGCCGAGCCGACGCGCTTCGAGGACATCATCCGCTTCAACGCGGCGCGCGGCGAGTACGGCAGCGAGAACGTCGAAGCCACCGTGCAGGCCATCGTCGAGCGCGCGCGCTCGCCGTCGGTGGCACATCAGTTCGAGCGCGTGCGTCCGAACGGCACGCCGCTAGAGATCCGCGGCGGCCCGATGCCCGGCGGCGGCTTCGTCACCACCTACACCGATGTCAGCGCGCGCAAGCGCGCCGAGGCCGAGGTCGAGCGCAGCGCGCAACTGCTGCGCGGCGCGCTGAGTGCCATCGACGAGGCCTTCGTGCTCTTCGATCCGGACGACCGCCTGGTCTTCTGCAACGACAAGTACCGCCAGATCTATCCCGGCATGGCGCACCTGATGGAACCCGGCACCTCGTTCGAAGACATCGTGCGCCCCGGCGCTGAAAACGGCGACTACGCCGAAGCCGTCGGTCGTGTCGATGAATGGATGGTCGAACGGCTGGCCGCGCACCGCGCCGGCAACCGGACGCTGGTGCAGAAGCTCAGCAGCGGCCGCACGCTGCGCATCGTCGAGCGCAAGATGCCCGACGGCCACACCGTGGGCTTTCGCGTCGACATCACCGAAATGATGCGCGCCACCGAGGCAGCACAGCAGGCCTCGGTGGCGAAGAGCCAGTTCCTGGCCAACATGAGCCACGAGATCCGCACGCCGATGAACGCCATCCTGGGCATGCTGGCCCTGCTGCGCAAGACCGAGCTGAGCGCGCGCCAGGCCGACTACGCCGTCAAGACCGAGGGCGCCGCGCGCTCGCTGCTGGGGCTGCTCAACGACATCCTGGACTTCTCCAAGGTCGAGGCCGGCAAGATGACGCTCGATGGTCACCCCTTCCGCATCGACCAGCTGCTGCGCGACCTGTCGGTGATCGTCTCGGCCAACGTCGGCGCCAAGCCGGTGGAGGTGCTGTTCGACATCGACGCCGGCCTGCCGCGCCAGCTGGTGGGCGATGCGATGCGCCTGCAGCAGGTGCTGATCAACCTGACCGGCAACGCCATCAAGTTCACGGCCCAGGGCGAGGTGGTGCTGTCGATCCGCGTGCTGGAGCAGGACGACGCC
>JANMVM010000056.1:0-3601 GCA_031392695.1 Rubrivivax sp. | reverse complement strand
CCCCCGCCTGCTGGTCGAGCGCAACGGTCTTTGCTGCCGCGAAACGATTTATCTAACTCGGCCTCGTCGACGCCGCCGGGGGCGGCGGCGTCGACAGCCTGTGCCTGACCACGCTGTACGGCTTCAAGAGCCTGGAGCTGGTGTCGGACGACATCTGCCGGCCCTGGGACGCGCAGCGCTGCGGGCTGTCGCTGGGTGAAGCCGCCGCCTTCGCGCTTGTCGAACGCGAAGCCGAAGCCCCCGCCGCCTGGCTGCTGGGCGCCGGCGAGAGCAGCGACGGCCACCACATGAGCAGCCCCCACCCCGAAGGCGCCGGCGCCGCCGCCGCGATGCGCGGCGCGCTGGCCCAGGCCGGGCTGCGCGCCGATGAGGTCGACTACCTCAACCTGCACGGCACCGGCACGCCCGGCAACGACGCCGCCGAAGACAAGGCCGTGAGCGCCGTCTTCGGCAGTGCGCTGCCGTGCAGCAGCACCAAGGGCTACACCGGCCACACGCTGGGCGCGGCCGGCGGCGTCGAGGCCGCGGTCGCGATGCTGGCGCTGCAGCACGGCTTCATGCCCGCCGGCCTCAACGTCCAGCAGCCCGACCCTGCGCTGCGCACGCTGTACCTGCGCCAGCCGCGCGAGCAGGCGCTGCGCGTGGTGGCCAGCAACTCTTTCGGCTTCGGCGGCAGCAATGCGAGCCTGATCTTCGGGGTCGCGCGGTGACGATCGAACTGCGCGTCCTGGGCATCGGCCTGCTCGGCCCCGGCCTGGCTGATTGGGCCGCTGGCCAAGCCGTCTTGCGCGAGCCCTCGACCTGGCAGCCGGCGGCGACGCAGGTGCCGGCACCGCAACGACTGCCGGCCACCGAGCGCCGCCGCGCCGGCACCGCGGTCAAGGCCTCGATCGGCGTGGCCGACCAGGCGCTGGCGGCCAGCGGCCTGGACGCCGCCACGCCGGCCACGGTCTTCACCAGCTCCAGCGGCGACACGCTCAACTGCCACCTGCTGTGCGAAACGCTGGCCACGCCCGAGCGAGCGGTGTCGCCGACCCGCTTCACCAACTCCGTGCACAACGCGCCGGCCGGCTACTGGCACATCGCAGCGGCTTCGCGCGCGCCGTCCACCAGCCTGGCGGCCTGCGACGCCAGCTTCGCCGCCGGGCTGCTCGAAGCCGCGGTGCAGTGCGCCGCCACCCGGGCACCGGTGCTGCTGGTGGCCTGCGACGGGCCCTACCCCGAGCCACTGCACGCGCTGCGGCCGGTGGCCGACGTGTTTGCGCTGGCGTTGGTGCTGGCACCGGCCGACAGCGGCGCGCCCGGTCGCCGCCTGACGGTGCAGATCGCGGCCGCGGCCGCGCCCAGCCGCTGCGAACACGCGGGCCTGGAGCGCGTGCGCCAGGGCATCCCGGCAGCGCGCGCGCTGCCGCTGCTGCTGGCGCTGGCCGCCGAGGCCGCGACCGAAGTGGTGATCGAAGGCCTGCTAGGCCAGGCACTGCGCGTGGCGGTGGCGGCGCGATGAATGCGCAGACCCTGGACCACGCCGGCATCGCGGCGCGCTTGCCGCACAGCGCCAGCATGTGCCTGCTGCACACGCTGCGCAGCTGGACCGCCGAGCGCATCGAGTGCGGCGCGCTGAGCCACCGCGACCCGGCCAACCCGCTGCGCACCGCGGGCCTGCTGCTGGCCCCCAACGCGATCGAGTACGCGTCGCAGGCGATGGCGCTTCACGGCAGCCTATGCGCAGCGCCGGGCAGCGCGCCCAAGCCCGGCTTCCTGGCCAGCGTGCGCGGTGTGCGCCTGTGCGTGGCGCGGCTGGACGACATCGACGGTGAACTCACCGTGGTGGCGACGCGGCTGGCCGGCGACACCAACCAGGCGCTCTACGCCTTTGCGCTGCACAGCGCCAGCGGCGAGCTGCTGGTCGACGGCCGCGCCACCGTGATCTTGAACGCCCTGCCTTGAGCCCGCCATGACGACCCTCCCCTTGCAAGGCAAACGCGCCCTCGTCACCGGCGCCAGTGGCGCGCTGGGCAGCGCCATCGCGCGCCGCCTCGCGGCCCAGGGCGCCAGCCTGCTGCTGCACGGCCACAGCCGGCCCGACGCGGTGCAGGCGCTGGCCGACGAGATCGTCGCCGCCGGCGGCCAGGGCCAGGCCTGCCTCTTCGACTTGAGCGATGACGTGGCCACCGCCGCCGCCGTGGCGCAAATGCTCGGCGCAGGCGCGGTGCAGATCATCGTCAACAACGCCGGCATCCACGACGACGCGGTGTTCCCGGGCATGAAGCCAGAGCAGTGGTACGGCGTCATCGACGTCTCGCTGCACGGCTTCTTCCGCGTCACCCAGCCGCTGCTGCTGCCGATGCTGCGCACGCGCTGGGGCCGCATCATCAACGTGTCGTCCGTGACGGCGCTGGCGGGCAACCGCGGCCAGGTCAACTACGCGGCGGCCAAGGGCGGCCTGAACAGCGCCACCAAGGCGCTGGCGCTCGAGGTGGCCAGCCGCGGCGTGACGGTCAACGCCATCGCGCCGGGCATCATCGCCTCGCCAATGGCGGCTGCGGCTTTCGACGCCGACACCATCAAGCGCCTGGTGCCGGTGCAACGCGCCGGCACGCCCGACGAGGTGGCCGCGCTGGCCGGTTTTCTGGCCGGCCCCGAGGCCGCCTACATCACCGGACAGGTGATCTCGATCAACGGCGGGCTGTACTAGACCGGCGTTGCCGCTGCCGCCGCCAGGCCCGCCAGCGCAGGGCCGGCGAGCGCCTCGCTGCCGTAGCCGCGATTCACGTCCAGGCCGGTCACGAACCAGTCGTGGGCCGGCAGGCGCAGCGGGTGCACCACCTCTTCGTAAGACCGCATCGGCCACAGCACGCCGAACAGGCGCCGGTGCTCGAAGGTGTCGACTTCGGCGACCGCGCCGCGCGTGCCGGCAAAGCCCTCGAGCGTGAAGCGCACGCGGCGCGTGATGCTGTCCGCGCGGTCGATGCACAGGGCCACGCGATCGCCGGCCACCAGGCCCAGGCCGGGCCGCAGCCAGACCTCGACGACGTCGCACAGGCGGCCGTTGACGCGCTCGGTGCCAGCCAGCCGCGCCGGCAGTTCGCGCCCTGCCAGCCACAGCGGCCCGAGCAGGAAGAGCCCGCAGCACTCGGCCACCACCGCTGCCGCGGTGCGCAGCGGCTCGCTCGCGCTGGCCACGCCGTCGTACCAGACCGCGACCTCGCCGGGCCGCGCCGCGCTGCCGTCGCCGCGGCGCCAGAACACCTGCTTGCGGCCGCGCGGGCCGCTGTAGGCCTGGGCCACCACGCCGGCGGCGGGCAGCAGGCGCTCCTGCGACGGGCCGCGGTAGCCGCTGTCCACCACCTCGGGCTGGATGCTGCCGATCAGCGGCCGCCACAGGCCGGCGAAACCGACGTTGATGTCGGCGAGCTGGCGGTAGGCCGCCAGCCCGTGCGCCTGCGCGCTGTCCAGCAGCCGCGCCGCGCCGGCATCGGCCGCCGTCGGCGCCGGCAGCAGCGGCAGCGGCGTGCCGCAGGCGCCCAGCCAGGGCAGCAGTGCAGCACCGAGCAGGCTGCGGCGGGTCGGGTGCGGTGGATTCATGGGCGCGAAGATAGCA
>JANMVM010000052.1:0-2862 GCA_031392695.1 Rubrivivax sp. | reverse complement strand
CGGCGGCAGGCGCCACAGCGGCCAGCCCTTGCCCAGGTAGGGCGAGTTGGTGTCGATGAACACCGCCTGCACCGGCACCCGGGCCCGCTTGGCGATGAGTGCGAAGCTGGCATGGAAGGGGTTGACGGGGGCCTGCGTGGTGCGCGTGCCCTCGGGGAACAGCACGAGCTGGCCGCCGTCCTGCAAGTCCTGCACGGCGACCTGGATCATGCCGTAGGCCGAGTCGTTGCGGATGTAGCGCGCCAGCCGGGCGCCCGGGCCGAGCAAGGGGTTGCGCATCAGGCTGGCCTTCATGATGCAGGCGCTGCGCGGCAGCCGCGCCACCAGCATCAGCGCGTCGAGCATGCTCGGGTGGTTGGCGACCACGATCAGGCCGGCTTCATCGCGCAGCGTGTCCAGCACCTCGGCGTCCAGCCGCAGCATGCCGACGGCCGCGGCAATGCGCCAGAAGATGCGGTAGCCGTAGGCGATCATGGCGCGGCCCAGGCGCCGCCCCACGGCGCGCGGCAGCAGCGGATACAGCAGCAGCGCCGCGGCGTTCCAGGCCACCGACATCAGGCCCAGCAGCAGCAGCTGGGCCTGCAGCGCCAGCCAGGCCAGCGGCCACCAGGGCGGGCGCGCGGCGGGCGGCTCAGTCGTCGAAGGCAACGCGCTCATCGGACACCGCAAAGACCCAGCTCATGGCCAGCCCGTAGGTGAACTGGCTGCGCTGGCGGACCAGTGGGCTGGCTTCGAAGACCGCGCCGGCCACGCTGTCCCAGCGCACGAAGGCGCCGACCCAGAGCGCGCCGAAGCGGCGCGACGCGCCCGTGGTCCAGCGCCAGCCGCCGCTGCCGGCGCGCGCCTGGTAGGCCGGCCGCGCCGCGGTGGCGTAGGCCGGGTCGACGCTGTAGAAGTAGGCGTTGTTGGCGCGCGAGGCCCACAGCGGCCCGGCCTGGGCGCCGATGTCCCAGCCCTGCCAGTCGGCGTCGAGGTTGATCACCGGCCGCGCCGTCGACCCCAGCTGCTGCGGCCGCGATTGCACCGAGACCACGGCGCGCACCGGCAGGCGCAGGTCGACCTTCCACCCCGGCCCCTGCGCCAGCTTGACGTTGAGGTTGGGGCCGAGCTCGACCGATGCCGCCAGGTTGGGCATGCCGGCGCGGGCGACGTTGTCGACACTGCGGGTGGGCGGACTGGCGGCCAGGCTGAGGTCGAAGTCGAAGCGCTCGCCGTCGAGCAGCACCGCGCGCGCGCCTTCACGCGTGGCGCGAAAGATCTTGCCGCGGTAGATGGCGTAGGGCACCGGCAGGATCAGATCGTGCGACTGGTCGCTGCCGCGGTAGTGCGGCAGGCGCAGCCCGCCAACGCCCAGGCCGAGCTCCCACAGGGGCTGGTCGGCATGGGCACTCAGGGCCAGTCCGGCAACCAGGACAAACAGCAATCGTTTCATCGGAGCAGGTCTCGTGGGTTGGGGGGGGTGCGGGCCGTCGGCCACCGCGCCGGCGACTGCAGCGCAGCGCAGCGGCGCCGCAGCAATGACGAATCACGATGGTAATCTCAGCCCGTTGAAGCCCCGCGCCCCCGGCGCCGACGCTGTGCCCTTGAGCCGGACCCCTGAACTGCAGCCCCCGAGCCACGCCGCGGCAGCCCCCTGGACGACGACCCTGCTGAGCCTGGTGCGGCACCGCTTCGGGCTCAAGTTCGTCGGCGTCTCGGGCTTCATGTGGCTGTTCTTCGCGGCCTACTTCCACCTGCTGCGCAACCCGCTGCGCCCGGTCACTGAAATGCCGCTCACGGCGCTCGACCACTGGGTCAACTTCCAGCCTGGCGCGTTGGCCGCGTATGTGTCGCTGTGGCTCTACGTGGGGATACCGGCCGGGCTCATGCCCAGCCTGCGCCACCTCTTCGTCTATGGCCTGTGGGTGGGCTCCTTGTGCCTGGCGGGGCTGGCCTTCTTCTACGTCTTTCCGACCGCGGTGCCGCTGCCGCAGCTGCCGGTGGACGTGGCGCTGCATCCCGGCTTTGCGCTGCTGCAGGGCGTCGACGCGGCGGGCAACGCCTGCCCTTCACTGCACGTGGCCACCGCCGTGTTCAGCGCGCTGTGGATCGACCATCTGCTGCGCCGGCTGGGCGCGCCGCACTGGCCGCGCGCACTCAATGCGGCCTGGGTGCTGCTGATCGTCTACTCGACGCTGGCCATCAAGCAGCACGTGGCCATCGACGCCGCCGCCGGCAGCGCGCTGGCGCTGCTCTTCGCCTGGCCCTCGATGCGCTGGTTTCCGGCCCTCGCGCCGCCGACCTAGGAACCTGCGCAGGGGCGCTCGATAGAATCCGCGCTCCTCTTGCAGCGGCGCGCGCATGGCCCACGATCACTCCACCAACCACCCGGTCGCCAGCAACTTCCTGCGCGGCATCATCGAGCGTGACCTGGAGTCCGGCACCTGGAGCCAGCGCCGCTTCGGCGGCACGCCGGGCGACGGCGCCCACCACCAGGCCGGCGCCATCGACCCGGCGCGCATCCGCACGCGCTTCCCGCCCGAGCCCAACGGCTACCTGCATGTCGGCCACGCCAAGAGCATCTGCCTGAACTTCGGCCTCGCCCAGGCCTACGGCGGCGTCTGCCACCTGCGCTTCGACGACACCAACCCCGAGAAGGAAGAGCAGGAGTACGTCGACGCCATCATCGAGGCCGTGCACTGGCTGGGCTTCGACTGGACGGTCGGCGGCACCAGCCACCTCTACTACGCCAGCGACTACTTCGACTTCATGCACCGCGCTGCCGTGGCGCTGATCGGCGCCGGGCTGGCCTATGTCGACGAGCAGAGCGCCGACGAGATGCGCGCCACGCGCGGCGACTTCAACACGCCCGGCACCGACAGC
>JANMVM010000446.1:0-8000 GCA_031392695.1 Rubrivivax sp. | reverse complement strand
ACGCTCCAGCCAGCGCGCCACCATGGCTTCGATGTGGCGGTTGGCCACAGGCAGGCGCGTGCCGTCCGGCCACGTCGTCGCGCCGGTCTGGCGGATCAAGGATCCCGCCAACGTGCCGTCCGCTCCTGGTCGGCGCGCCGGTTCCGATCGCACAGCAGCAGTGGCAAGGTCTGCCGCGTCGCTAACGTGATGCGGCCCTACATGGAAGCGGTGGCATGAGCAGGGATCGCGCGGCCTCGGTGCGGGCACGTCTGCTGAACGTCGCCGAAGCCACCGGCACGGACTTCAACCTGGTGCTTGTCCGTTTCGCCTTGGAGCGGTTGTTGTATCGCCTGTCCACCTCGGCCCATGCTGACCGCTTTGTTCTGAAGGGTGCGCTGCTCTTCACGCTTTGGTACGACCTGCCGCACCGGGCGACTCGGAGTGCCGACCTGCTGGGATTCGGTCCAAGCGATACGGCGTCGATGGCTGGAGTGTTCACAGACATCGCAGCCATGGCCGGAAGTGATGCCGGAGACGACGCCATCGTCTTCGACCCCGCTTCGGTCCGGGTCGAGGTGATCCGCAAGGATGCAGGCTACGGCGGCGTGCGCGTGACGCTGAATAGCCAGCTTGCCAATGCGCGCTGCGTGGCCCAGGTGGACGTCGGATTCGGGGATGCCGTGACGCCAGGACCGAGCGACGCGGCCTACCCCGTGCTGTTGGACGATCTGCCGGCGCCGCATCTGCGCACTTATCCGGTCTACACCGTGATCGCCGAAAAGTTGCATGCCGTTGTGGTGCTTGGCATGGTGAACAGCCGCCTGAAGGACTATCTCGATCTGGTGGTGATGTTGGAGCGCGAGGCCCTCGATGCGGCGACGCTGGCGCTGGCCATCGCCGCGACGTTTCAGCGGCGCGGCACCGGGCTGCCGGCTGCAGTGCCGGTGGGTTTGAGCGACGAGTTCGCGAACGACGCCACGCGTGCGCATGGCGCTGTGACATGCGCTCTTGAAGAAGAATGCCATCGTCCACCGGCCTTTGATGGAAGTGGTAGCGGTCATCCGCGCAGTTCCTTGGCCAGCCCTGCAGCAGGCCAGGCAACACCTGCCATGACCGGTGACGGAGGTAGCGGCAATGGCGCGGATCTGCGTGCTGAGAACGCGCGCCTGGTCGCACTGCGGGTCTCTCATGGCATCGAGTGGCGCAAGCCCGCCGAAGTCGACGTGCAGCCGGCAGCGTCGGCGTTGAGCACCGATCAGAAAGTCGCGCTGTTTCACCGGCTGTTCCTCGGCCGCACCGATGTCTACCCGGTGCGCTGGGAAAGCAAAGCCGGCAAGACGGGCTACGCACCGGCCTGCGCCAACGAGCGGCGCGTCGGTCGAACTTTGGAATCAGCGAGAAGCCCAGGATCAAGTGCGCCGACTGTGGCCAGCGCAGTTTGATTGCGCTGACCGACCGGACGATCTTCGATCACCTCGCCGGACGACACACCACCGGCGTCTACCCGCTGCTCACCAACGACACCTGCAACTTTGGCTGCGCCGCAGCTTCGCTGTCTGGCGGTGGACTTCGTCGATGCGACAGTGGCGCGAAGACGCCAAGGGCTTCGCGAAGTCTTGCAGCGAACTGGGCGTGCCAGCGGCCCTGGAGGTCTCGCGCTCGGGCGAGGGCGCCCACGCCTGGGTCTTCTTCTCGGCAAGCGTTGCCGCGCGTGACGCCCGTCGCCTCGGCACGGCCCTGACCAGCTTCACCTGTGCCCGGACCCGGCAGTTGAAGCTCACGTCGTACGTCCGCCTCTTTCCCAGCCAGGACACGCTGCCGACCCAGAAGGGTGGGGCCCCTTCCGGTCCCCACGTCGGCGAGTTCGGCAACCTGATTGCCTTGCCGTTGCTGCAAGCTGCCCCCGAGTTGGGCCGCAGTGTGTTCGTCGACGAGGCGCTTCAACCGGTTCCGGATCAATGGGCCTTCCTGATGTCCATCACGCCGATGGAGCCGCACGACATCGAGCCCGCGATCCTTCGCGCCACCGGCGGCTCGCATCCACTCGATGTGACCTTTGTGGCCGACGAAGACTCGCTCGAACCGTGGAAGCCACGCCCGTCGGCCAATCAACGATTGACCGGCCCGATGCCGGAGTCCGTGTCGGTGACCCAGGCCAACCTGGTGTCTGTCGCGAAAGGACCGCTGCCGCAGTCACTGGCGAACCGCCTGGTGCGTCTGGCCGCCTTCCAAAACCCGGAGTTCTACCGTGCGCAAGCCATGCGCATGCCGGTGTGGGACAAGCCGCGCGTCATCGGGTGCGCCGAGAACTTTCCCCAGCACATCGGCCTGCCTCGTGGGTGCCTGGAGGCTGTGCAACAACTGCTGCGGGACCACGGCATTCGCTGCGACCTGCGGGACGAACGTTCGGTGGGCGAACCGCTTGCGGTCGACTTTGAGGGCAGCCTGCGACCCGACCAACACGCCGCCGCCAAGGCGATGCTGAAGCATGACACGGGCGTGCTGTGCGCGCCGACGGCGAATGGCCAAGACAGTCACCGCTGCCGCACTGATCACCAGCCGTGGCGTGAACACCCTGGTCCTGGTCCACCGGACCGAGTTGCTCAGGCAGGAACGGCTGCAGTCCTTTCTCGGCGGTGGCTCTGACGTGGTGGGCACCATCGGCGGCGGCAAGGCCAGGCCGACCGGCAGGATCGACGTGGCGGTGATGCAGTCCGTTGCCGGGAGGGGTCAGCGGCCGGGCGAGGCTGTCTCGTCATATTCGGCCTTGGTCGAAAACTACGGACACATCGTCGTCGACGAGTGCCATCACCTGTCGGCCTTCTCGTTCGATGCGATCCTGAAGCGAGCCAAGGCCAAGTACGTGCTTGGCCTGACAGCCACCCCCATACGGCGCGATGGCCAGCAGCCCATCATCTTCATGCAGTGCGGGCCGACTCGGCATACAGCAGCGAAGCCAGCCGGTGCGCCGCAGACGCTGGAGCGAGTTTTCGTGACCCGGCCGCGCTTCCTGTCCGCGGCCGTCGTCGTGTCGCCCGATGCCGGCATCCAGGAGGTCTTTCGGACGCTGGCGGTCGATGACGCCCGCACGGCCAGGATTGCCGAGGAGATCGTCGACGCCTACCAGCAGGGCAGGATGATTCTGGTCCTGACCGAGCGCACCGAACGCACCGAGCGCACTGAGCATCTGACGGCGATCGAGGCAGCCTTGGGCAGGCAGGTTCAAAACCTGGTCACGCTGCAGGGCCGGTCTTCGAAGAAGCAGCGTGTGGCCGCCTTGGCCAGGCTGGAAGCGCTGGCACCTGGCGCGCCGCGTGTCCTGCTGTCCACCGGCAAGTTGGTGGGCGAGGGATTCGACCATCCGCCGCTCGACACGCTGGTGCTGGCGATGCCGATTTCGTGGAAGGGCACCCTGCAGCAATACGCCGGACGCCTGCACCGCGAGCACGCTGGCAAGACGCATGTGCAGATCGTGGACTTTGTCGATGCCGGACATCCGGCGCTGATGCAGATGTGGGCAAAGCGCCAGATCGGCTATCGCGCCATGGGGTACCGCGTTGGAGCCGCCGCGGTCGACCTGTTCGTCGCCGACGATTGACTCGGTCACCGAGGCAACCCTACTGACAAACAAGATTCGTTCTCAAATGTCGTGGGGGACTTTTGGGGGACTCAGGTGTTCACAACAGTCCAAGACAGCGCAAAATTGGTTGGAGCGGACGGCAACAGCCCCCTATCCATCAACACGTTAGGTGCGGTGCGGAAACTACGAACCAAGGGGTTGTGGCTTCGACTCCTGCCAGCCGCACCAGAACATTGGGTTCTAGAACAGCGGGTTGGATGCTTCGGCGTCTAGCCCGTTTTTCTTTCTGCGCGACTTTCTGAGCGACTTTTCCTGACCTCATCCGTTGACCACGCGCAGCCGCGCGGTTCGGTCGCGCGTCTCGCGCACCTTGTTGGCCGCCTCCGCCAGACGCACGACAAGTGGCGGTGGCGTCGTGCTGCGGCCTGGCGGTCAGGGCATGCCCCGGCAACAAGGCGCGGTCTGCTTGCCGAACTGGTGACGTTCAGCCGGCCTCCCGCAGCCTTTGGCCGAAGCTGTGGCGCAGGTCGTCTGCGCGGGCCCGTTCGAGCTTGGCGGCCTGCCTGGCGTTGCAGGAACGCGGTGTTGTTCATCGGGTGGACCGGCCGCTACCGCATCACCGGTTCGGCCTCGATGTTCTTCACGCGCTCCCGAAGCCAGACGAACCCGAACTCGTCAGGGCCCCGTTGCACTCTTCGACGGTCCTGGTCGCAACGTCGTTCAGGATCAGCACGTGGGGTCGCTGGCCTTTGAATTCCACAGCGGGGATGACGAAGACGCTGCGCCCCAGCTCCGGCAGCTTGCGCTCCCATGCCCACTGCAGCCGGCACAGGTTGTCGTCGCGTGCGCCGCAGTTGAGCGCGAAGAGCACCATGCGCTGCAGGTGCGCCGGCAGGTGCTTGCTTCAACTCCGCCTGCTCCGACCACGGGACCACGGGACCAGGGCAGGGCGGTCGCCTCCTGGTGAGCTAACGCGCATGTTTTACAGCCGCTGCCAGCTCGATGACGGCCAGCGCGTAGTAGCTGCTCCAGTTGTAGCGCGTCACGACATAGAAGTTCTGCGTGCCGGCGATGTAGCTCGGCGCGGCGTCGCCGTTTTGAACTTCTACCAGCGCCAGCAGGCCCTCGTGGGCGCGCCCGGCTTTGCCGAGCAGGGCGCCGTGCTCGGCGAATTGCGCCGCGCTGAAGCTGGGCACGATGTCGGGGCCCAGCAGCAGGGCGCGGTCGGCGCTGTCCACCGGGACCGCCACCTCGAAGTGCGTGGCCAGGTCGCGCTCCCAGCCGAAACTGGCCAGGTAGTGTGCGACGCTGCCGATGACGTCGGCGGCGTTGCGCTGCAGATTGATGTGGCCGTCGCCATCCATGTCCACGGCGTAGCGGTTGACGCTGCTGGGCATGAACTGCGGCAGCCCCATGGCGCCGGCGTAGGAACCTTTGATGGCTTGCGGGTCGGCGCCTTCGCGCGCGCACATCACCAGATACTCTTCGAGCTCGCCGCGGAAGAACGCGCTGCGGTCCTTGCGCCCGGCAGGGAAGTCGAAGGCCAGCGTGGCCAGCGTGTCGATGAGGCGGAAGTTGCCGGTGATGCGGCCGTAGAAGGTCTCGACGCCGATGATGCCGACGACGATCTCGGACGCCACGCCCCAGCGGTCTTGCGCTTCCTGCAGCCAGGTTTCGTTGTCGCGCCAGAAGGCGACGCCGGCCTTGATGCGTTGCGGCTCGATGAAGCGCGCGCGGTAGGCGGCCCAGTTCTTGGCCGTGCCCGCGGGCGGCGGCATGACGAGCTTGCGCACCGCGTCCAGGCGCTGCGCCTGGGCGAGCTGGCTCTCGAGCCACGGCAGTGGCAGGCGCTGGCGTTCGGCCACCTCGGCGGCGAAGCGGGCCACGGCCGGGTGGTGGGCGTAGGTGACCACGCTGGCCTTGGGCTTGGCGGCCAGCGTCCAGGTGGGCGCGCACAGCAGCAGGGCCAGCGCGGCGCGGCGCGTGGGCGCGATCGGGTGTGGGGTGGGGACGCAGGCGAGGCTCATGCCTCGATTATCAAGACCGCGGCCAGCCTCAACCCGAGTCGCTGCCGATGCCGGTCCCGCAGCCCGGATCTAGATCCACAGGCTGCAGGCGGCTCGCGGTGTCGCGGCCTCGGCGGGCTGGCGCGAGCGGCGCTCGGCCATCAGCTCGCGCAGGGCTTGCACGCCCAGGGGCTTGCTCAGCACGGCGTCTGCGCCGGCCATCTCGGCGCGCAGCTTGTGGACCGCTGCGTCGTGGCCCAGCAGCAGCACCACGGCCGGGGGCGAGCGCCGCTCGGGGTAGGGGATTCGCTTGAGCGTCTTGCAGACGTGAAAGCCGTCCAGGCCGTCCAGGCCGGTGGCCAGGAAGACATGGCTGAAGTGCTGGCGCGAGACGCGCTGCAAAGCCTCGGCGCCGCTGCGCACCAGGTGAACCTCGAAGCCCAGGGTTTGCAAGTGCCTGGCCATGAAGCTGAGCGCGACGTCGTTGTCGTCGACGACCAGGATGTGCTCTTTGGCGGCCGGGGCCGGTGCGGCCGGCGACGGCGGCGGTGGTGGTGTTGCTGCCGGCGGCGGCGCGGGTGCATCGAGGCTGGCCGCGCGGCCCAGGCTCGCGTTCAGGCGCGCCCAGTCGTCGCGCACGCGTTGCACGGCCGCCGACATCGGCGGCGCGGTGCGCAGGATCTCGTCCAACGCGCGCAGCAGGGCGCCCAGGCTGATCGGGCGCGACAACTGCGCCGCGGCACCGGGCCGTGGCGTGGTGCCCAGCATCACCGTGCTGGCCAGGCGGCCCTGGCTCAGGATCTCGGCCACGGCGGCGGCGTCGTCGGCATTCACGACCGCCAGGCTGCTGGCAGCCAGCTCGCGCGACGGCACGAGCACCGCCTGGCCTGCGTCGTCGCGGCTGCGCAGCCCGGCTTGCAGGTGCTCGCGCTCGAAGCGGGTGAATCCGATCAGGGCAACGCGGGTGGCTGGTTTCATGGCGGGTGACGGCTCGCTGCGCAGGCTGCAGGCCTGGATGTCACCATGTCGGCACAACGTGCGGCGACTTGAGGGCGACTTGAGGGCGGCGTGGTGGCGGCGTGGTGGCGGGCTGCGGACCCGCCGACGCGCGCGCCGGCCTTCAGCGGCCGGGTGCCGTGGCCTTGACGCTGGCCACGAAGCCGCGCCACCAGGCCGCGTGGACGAGGCCCGCCGGGGCCAGGCTGGCGTAGCGCAAGCGGTCCAGCTGCTCAAGTTGCAGCGCCACGGCTTCGCCGCTGGCGCCCAGCGCGGCGCGCACGCGTGCGGCGCGTTCGCGCGGTGCCTGGTGGGGCTGCACCGCCACGCCCAGTGCCTGCAGTCGCTTCGTGACCCGCCACTGCAAGCGCTGCCAGGGGTCCTGGCGCCGGCGGTCCCACCAGGCCCAGCCCGCGCCGGCGAGCGCGCCCGTGCACAGCAGCAGGATCAGCGTCATCGCCAGGTCCTGCCAGTCTGGCGACGCGAAGCCGAGTTGGCGCAGCAAGTCGAACTGCTGGCCGCGCGAGTAGTTCAGCACCCACTGGTTCCAGCGGTTGTTGACCGTCTCCCAGCCGCTGCGCCAGCGCGCCGCCCAGGCCGGGTTGAGGGTGTTGATGGCGCCGGCCACGAGGCCCGGCGCGGGCCTCAGGCTGCGTCCGCGCTGCACGCGGTCGGGCGCCACGGCGGCGGTGGGGTCGACGCGCAGCCAGCCCACGCCGGCCTGCCAGATCTCGGCCCAGGCGTGGGCGTTGCGCTGGCGCACGACCATGAAGCCGTCCTGCAGCAGCGGGTCGGCGCCCTGGTAGCCGGTGACGATGCGCGCCGGCACGTCCATGGCGCGCATGACGACGACGAAGGCACTCGCGAAGTGTTCGCAGAAGCCGAGCTTGCGGTCGAGCCAGAACTCGTCGATGGCCTGGCCGCCGCTGGCGCCCGGGTAGGGGCCGGGCTCCAGCGTGTAGGTGTAGTCGCCGTTGCGGATGTGGCCCAGCACGGCCTGCGCCAGGCGGCTGGCATCGGCGCCGGCCAGCGCGGGCTGGGCGCGCAGTTGCGCCGCCCACTGCAGCGTGCGCGGGTTGGCGTTGGGCGGCAGGTCGACGAGGTCGCGCAGGCCGATCACGTCCTGGCGCGGCCCGTGGCGGTGGCTGAGCCAGGCGGCGGCCTGCACGCGCTGGCGCTCGATGAGCGGGCGGTCGGCCTGCCACTGGCCATCGGCGCGGTGGGTGAGCAGCCAGCCTTCGATGCGCGGCGCGGCGTCGGGGCGGTCGGGCGTCATCTCCAGCAGCGGCAGCAGCGGCAGCTGGCTGGGCTCGATCGTCATCTCGTAGCGCAGCGGCTCGCCCTGCACCTCGAGCTCCAGCCGCGGGGGCCGCGCGGCGGGGGAGTGGGGGCCCCCGCGGGGGCACCCCCCGCCCGCGCAGGGGGGAAGCACCCGG
>JANMVM010000390.1:0-3487 GCA_031392695.1 Rubrivivax sp. | reverse complement strand
TGACCGGCGCTACGGGCGGCCGGCGCTGTCCGCCGGCGGCAGGTCCAGGCGGTAGCCCACGCCGTACACGGTGGCGATGCAGTCGGCGCCGGCCACCACCGCCCGCAGCTTGCGGCGCAGGTTCTTGACGTGGCTGTCGACGGCGCGGTCACTGACGTCGCGAAAGTCGAGGTGGATGACGTCGAGCAGTTGGGTGCGCGCCAACACGCGCCCGGGCTGCTGCTGCAGCAGCAGCAGCAGCAGCGTGCGCAGCAGCCGCCACTCGATGGGCGTCAGCGGCAGGGCCGCGTCGTGCCACCAGGCGCGCTGGCCGGCGTCGTCGACACTGAAGCCGCCCACGCGCAGGCGCGGCTGCGGTGCCGCGCCGGTGAGCCGGCCTTCGGCGCGACGCAGCAAGGCGCGCACGCGGGCCACCACCTCGCGCGGGCTGTAGGGCTTGCACAGGTAGTCGTCGCCGCCGATCTCCGGGCCGATGATGCGGTCGATCTCGTCGGCGCGCGCGGTGAGCATGAGGATCGGCACTGCCGAGTCGCGGCGCAGCGCGCGGCAGACTTCGGTGCCGTCCAGCCCCGGCAGGTTGAGGTCCAGCAGCACCACCGCCGGCGCCTCGGTGGCGAACATCGCCAGCGCCTGCGGCCCGGTGCTGGCGACGCGCGGCGCAAAGCCGTTGGCGCGCAGGTAGTGGCGCAGCACCGCTACGCCCTGCCCGCGACAGCCAGCGACGCCCAACTGATGCTGGCGCTGCAGCAGGCCCTGGCCGACTACCAGGCGGGCGACCCCGACTACCAGCCCTACACAAGCAAGTTCGACGCGGTGCAGGCCGGCCGGGCCACCTTCACCGCGCCGCAGTCGCGTGGCCTGGCGCTGTTCAACGACCCGCAACAGGGCAACTGCGCCTCGTGCCACAGCAGCACGCCGGCCCCGGGTCAGACGCAGGCGCTGTTCACCCACTTCGGCTACTTCGCGCTCGGCGTGCCGCGCAACCGCAGCGCATCCACGGCCGACGCGAACTTCTTCGACCTGGGCCTGTGCGGCCCGAGCCGCAGCGACCTCGCCAACCGCACCGATCCGTGCAGCCTGTTCAAGGTGCCCACGCTGCGCAACGTGGCGCTCACCGCACCCTACTTTCACAACGGCGCGGTCCCGACGCTGGAAGACGTGGTGAGCTTCTACGCCACGCGCGACATCGACCCGGCACGCTGGTACCCGGCGGACAACGGTGTCGTGATCAAGTTCAACGACCTGCCAGCCGCCTACCGTGGCAACGTCACGCAGCGGGCGCCATTCGGCTTGCGCCCCGGCGCCGCGCCGCGCCTGTCAGCGCAGGACGTGCAGGACCTGGTGGCCTTCCTGCGCACGCTGAGCGACGGCTTCACGCCTTGAGCGATCGGGCCCGCCGCAGCGGGCTCGACTGTGCAGGCCGCTTGGGTCAGGCCTGGTGCAGCAGCGCCACCAGTTGCGCCTGGCTGTGGGTGCCGGTCTTTTCGTACATCTGGCCCACGTGCGTGCGCACGGTGGAGATCTTCACGCCCAGCATCGCGGCGGCGTGCGTCGGGCGCATGCCTTCGCAGAGCATCTCGGCCAATCGCGCCTGGGTCGTCGTGAAGCGAAAACGACGGCGCATGGCGTCGGTGCGCGTGAGCGCGACGCGCTCGATGGTCGCCAGCACCCAGCCGAAGCTGCCCGGGATGCCGTCGCCCTGGCTCATGCCGCGCAGAGTGATCTGCAGCGGCGCGCCGCCTTCCACTTCGAGCGGCAGCGTCAGCTCCTGGCCCGCGGCCAGCGCCGACTGCCAGGCCGACAGCGGCACCCAGCGCCCGGCCTGGCGCAGCGCGAGGCGGCCGCCGGCATCCAGCCACAGGCCTTCGCGGCGCTCGATGCGGCGCGTCGCGGCCGGGTTGGCCTCGAGCACCGCGCCCTGGGAGTCGGTCACGAAGAGCGGCGTTTCCAGGCGCTCCATCAGCGTGTGGCCGAGGGCAGCCAGGCGTTGCGCGCGGCTGGGGGCGGCGGCTGGGGTGTGGAAGTTTTGCATGGTGATCCTCCGGTGTCTGGGTCGCTGGGCGGAGCCTGTGTCCGATGGCTGCATTGGGCGGCCCTGGCTGCGCTTTGCGAATGACACCTTGGTATCCCCTGGACGAAGGACGGGTGCGGCGGCCGGGGGGATCCGGCCAGGAAGGACTTGCGAAGGCCCTGGATCGAGTGTGCTGCGTCGCGCAAGTAGGACGCAGGGCTGGCGCGCGGCGTCTGGAGCGGGGCGCAGGCAACTGGCAAGGCTGACCATGGAACCGTGACCCTGGAACCGGGAGACAACTACCTTGACGCGCTCCGCTTCCCGCTAGTCGTTCCAAACGACGATTCGCGCATCCGGTCCGCGAAGAGCCATCGCTTCGGAGGACGGCCTATTTCGCTTGACCGGATTGGCAACGACCTCGCATTGGCTCGAAAACTGCAACCGCTCTAATCCACCTCTCTCCTCGAATGACTTCAAGGCTTTCCCGACCAGCTTGACCGCATCGGTGGCGGGCGCCTCGACGCCATCAAAAGTGATCGACCAGTGGCACCAAATGCTAACGCTCCATCCACCTGAAAGCACCAAACCAAGACCATCGGTGCCCACATGTGCCGCCAAGACAAGTGAGCCAGCTACATCGTCTCTGAACGTTCTGGGTGCCGGTGCGCTTTGAGTCGTTTTCATCTATCGATGGGCTTGTGCGCCTGGTCGGGTGAAGCCGTTCTTCCAGAGTACGGGTCAACCCCCTGCGCCTTTGGTTGCGCGTTGTTTTCGTACTTGATGTAGCCAGACGGATTGCTTGGGTTCGCATTCATTATGCGCATCGTCGTCACCTGCCCGTTTTGCCCACCGGACCCACCGGTAAATGCAGACCCTGTTTGGTTTCCGGCGGGGTTCACTACTGGCGTTGGGCCCGTCGCACCTGTGGGTACTGGGAATGCTGTTCCGCCGGGGGTGACTATGAAATTCGGCCCATTCCCCGTTGCAGACGATCCACTCCCGCCATTCCCCGATGGTGTTGGCGCGTTGAGGCCAGTGCTCGGACCTCGGGCTGCAACGCCAATGCCACTGCCAACCGCGCTGCCAGCTACTGCCGACGAAGATGGCGCAGCCCCACGGCCAATACCACTCCCGCTGCCCGAACCTCCGCCAGCGCTTCCAAGGCTGCTCCCACCCGCACCAGAACCGACCGCTGCTTCAACACGAATTTGGCCGTGCGGATCAACGTACTTGTAGGGGTTGTTGCCGACATAGTCGTATCGGTTGAAGTGGTCCCCGATTTTCGCATCCGTCGTCACAGGATCAACGCTGAGGAACCTCGCTGCGATCGGATCCTAATACCGCTGCTGCATGTAAACCAACCCCGTTTCCAGGTCGTTCACATGCCCCGTGAACCCGATCCCCTTCGGGTTGGTGCTCCCGGCCACCGTCGCCCCATACGGTTCGTAGCGTGTGCGCTCGATCACCGCGCCGGTG
>JANMVM010000253.1:0-9702 GCA_031392695.1 Rubrivivax sp. | reverse complement strand
AGCACCGCCTGAGCGGCTGGCGCGGCGCCCTGACAGGGAACGTTGAGCAAGTCGATCCTGGCGGTCGACCTGAATGATTCCCCCGCGACATGCCCGCAGCTGCCATTGCCCCAGGACGAGTAGGAGAGTTTCGAGTTCTTGGCCAGGGCGAGCAGTTCACCGAGGTTCTTGACGCCGTAATGGGGGTGCTGTTCGGAGTCGTGGCGCTGCCGGCCCTGGCCCAATGGAACCCGGCGCGGCCGATCAGGATCGTGGTGCCGTACCCGCCTGGCGGCGGGTCGGACCTGGCGGCACGGATGATCAGCGAACGCATGAGCCCGAAGCTCGGCCAGACGGTCGTGGTCGAGAACCGGCCCGGCACCGGCGGAATCCTGGGCGCCGACGCGGTCTATCGCGCCGAGCCCGACGCCTACACGCTGTTGCTCGGCGCTTCCGATGCGATTTCGATCGCCCCGCACTTGCAGCCCGAACTTACCAAGTACCGGTCCGAGGAGTTCACCGCGGTTGCACCGGTCAAGCTGCTGACCACGATCCTGGTGACGAGACCGGGGCTCAACAGCCCGACGATTCTCTTCATGGCGAAATCTTTGTGACAGGCCACCCATGCGCTGGCTTTGAAGCCGCAGCATAGCGCCCGGCAACACGGCGTCAATGCGCATATGGCAGCACGGGTTGGGTACGCCCGAACAGGTCCGGCCTTCCGGGGCGGGGAAGTGGAAACGCTCTTGTCCACGCCGCTTTCACCGCCGGTTCACCCGCGCGCAAGGCCCCGGTCCCAGTATCCGGCGATGCTTCCTTCGCGGACCCTGCTCAATGGCAAGGCAGTCGTCGTCACCGGCGCCGGCCGCGGCATTGGCCGCGGCATTGCGCTCGCAATGGCCGCCGAGGGTGCGTGCGTGGTGGTCAATGATGTCGGTGCGGCCATCGACGGCAGCCCGGGCGACGAGGGCTGTGCGGCCACTGTCGTCGACGAGATCCGCGCCGCTGGCGGTACCGCGCTGGCGCACACCGAAAGCGTCGCCAGCCCGCAAGGCGCGGCGCGCCTGGTGGCACTGGCCGTCGACACCTGGGGCCGCCTGGACGCGGTCGTCAACAACGCCGGCATCCTGCGCGACCGGCTCTTCTTCAAGCTGTCGCCCGACGACTGGCACGCCGTCATCGACGTGCACCTGAACGGCAGCTTCCTGGTCTCGCGAGCCGCGGCCGATCACTTCCGCGCTGCGCGCGCCGGCGCCTTCGTGCACATGAGCTCGTCCTCGGGGCTGGTGGGCAGCGTGGGCCAGGCCAACTACGCGGCGGCCAAGATGGGTATCGTCGGCCTCTCGCGGTCGATTGCGTTCGACATGGCGCGCCAGGGTGTGCGTTCGAATTGCATCGTGCCCTGGGCCTATACGCGCATGATCGACGCCATCCCGACCACGACGCCGGAAAACCAGCTCACGGTGCAGCGCATGCGCTCTGTCGACGCAGCCAAGGTTGCACCGCTGGCGGTTTTCCTGGCCAGTGACGCAGCGGCGGGCGTGACCGGACAGATCCTGGGCATCCGCGCCAACGAAGTGTTCGTGTTTTCGCAGCCGCGTCCACAGCAGTTGCTGCACCGCGCCGAAGGCTGGACCGCCCAGGCGCTGGCCTCGCACGCCCTGCCGGCTTTGCAGCGGCATTTCACGCCACTTGAAACATCAGAGGACTACTTCTGCTGGGACCCGGCCTGAGAGCGCCCCCAGGCTGCGTTGCCGCTGCCTCCCGATGGGGGTTGAGCAAAGCAACCCGGTGACATCTGCAGCTGAGGCCGAGCGTCTCGCACCCCCTTTCACCCCAAGGAGCCGACATGGAATTCAACGACATCACCTACGCCGTGCGCAAAGGCGCGGCCTGGATCACCATCAACCGCGAGAAGGTGATGAACGCCTTCCGCGCCGACACCGTCGAAGAAATGACGCAGGCCTTCCGCCTGGCCGACACCGACCCCGAAGTGGGTGCCATCGTGCTGGCCGGCGCTGGCGACCGAGCCTTCTGCACCGGCGGCGACCAGTCGACGCACAAAGGCAAATACGTCGGCCGCGGCGTTACGGGCATTCCGATCGAAGAATTGCACACCGCCATCCGCGAAGCGCGCGTGCCGGTGATTGCCCGCGTGCAGGGTTACGCCATCGGCGGCGGCAACGTGCTGGCCACGCTGTGCGACATGACCATCGCTTCCGAAAAGGCCATCTTCGGCCAGGTCGGCCCCAAGGTCGGCTCGGTCGATCCGGGCTGGGGCACGGCCTACCTGTCGCGCATCGTCGGCGAGAAGAAAGCGCGCGAGATCTGGTACATGTGCCGGCGCTACACGGCGCAGGAGGCGCTGCAGATGGGCCTGGTCAATGCGGTCGTCCCCCACGACCAGCTCGACGCCACGGTCGAGGCCTGGTGCGCCGAGCTGCTGGAGCGCAGCCCGACCGCGCTGTCGCTGGCCAAACGGTCGTTCAACGCCGACAGCGACAACATCCGCGGCATCGGCAACATGGGCCTGCAGGCGCTGGCGCTGTACTACCAGTCAGACGAATCCAAAGAGGGTACCCGGGCCTTCCTGGAAAAGCGCAAGCCGAACTTCCGCGCCAGGATGGCCAGGTAGACGAGCATCGGTCATGCTCGATCTCGTGGTGACTGGGGGTGTTGCCGTCCTCACGCTGTGCCGGCCGCCCGTCAACGCGATGAGTCCGCAGTGGGTGGCGCGATTTCATGAACTGCTGGACGGGTTGCAGCCGCGCAGCGACTGGCGCGTGCTGCACCTGCGCAGCGCGCAGAAGATCTTCTGCGCCGGCGCCGACCTGAAGCAGGTGCATGACAACTTCGGCAGCGACATGGAGGCCCAGCTGGAACTGGGCCGCAGCTACCAGCGGCTGTTCCAACGCATCCAGGGGCTCGACGCGGTGACGCTGGCCGAACTGGGCGGCACGACGCTGGGCGGTGGTCTCGAGCTGGCGCTGGCCTGCGACCTGCGCATTGCCTCGTCGCGCGCCAAGTTGGGTTTCCCCGAGGTCACGCTCGGCCTGATTCCCGGCGCGGGCGGCACGCAGCGGCTCAGCTGGCTGTGCGGCCGGGCCGTTGCCAGCCGCCTGATCCTGACCGGCGAGATCATCAGCGCCGACGAAGCGCACCGCCTCGGCGTCGTGCAGTGGTGCGTCGATCCGGCGCAGATTGCCGACGAAGCCGCACGCATCGCAGCGCGCGTGGCCGCCCATCCGCGCCACGCCACGGCAGGCGCCAAATCGGCCATCTTTGCCGCCGCCCAAGCCGGCGTGGACGGCTTTGCACGGGAGACCGAGGTGGTTCGTGACTGCTTTGAAAGTACAGCCACGCGCGAGCTCGTCAGCGCCTTTCTTGCCCGCTGAAGCGCCACCTTCGAACGGCTGCACTCTGCTTCAGATCCGCTTCAGGGGCGCTTCAGGGCCGCTTCACCGCCCCTTCACGCTGCGCCGCAGCTCACTGCCTACATTGCGCCCACAACCCGGGAACCACGATTCCCTCTTTGCTCGACCCAGGAGACAAACCCATGCGACGTCTATTCCGACATCTGCTCGCGCTCGCCCTGGTTGGGTCTGCGGGTCTGGCAGCCGCTCAGGCCAGCAAGGAAGTGCGCGTCGGCGTGCTGTACGACTTGACCGGGCCGATGGCCTCGTCGGGCTCCTTCCCCAGCTACCTGGGCACCAAGTACGCAATCGAGATGTTCAATGCGCGCGGCGGCGTCGACGGCTACACGATCAAGCCGGTTTACGTGGATGCGCAGAGCAAGGTCGAGACAGCAATCAACGAAACAGAACGCCTCATCAACCAGGAGAAGATCGACATCCTGCTCGGCGTCTTCACCTCGTCGCAATGCGTGCCGCTGGCGCAAAAGGCCGATCAGGCCAAGATCTTCATGTGGGCCAACATCTGCGTCTCGGCGGCGGTGTTCAAGAACAAGAACCTGAGGTACGTGTTCCGCCCGCAAGTCGATTCCGACCAGTTCGGCCCGACCTCGTGCGAGTTCCTGCGCGAGTTCTCGAAGTCCAAGCTTGGCAAGGACACCAAAGACCTGAAGGTTGCCATCATCTACGAGGACAGCCCGTATGGCGTGGGCGTTTCCACGGGCAATGAAAGTGCATGCAAGGAACGCGGCATGCAGATCGTGCTGAAAGAGGGCTACTCCGCGGCCACGCCGGACCTCTCGTCGCTGGTCACAAAACTCAAGCGTGCCCGCGCCGATGTCATCTTGCACACCGGCCAGGGCCAGGACATCACCCTTTTCCTGCGCCAGGCCAAGGAGCAGGGCCTGAAGTGGCAGGCGCTGATCGGCCACGGTGCCGGCTACGGCCTGCCCGACCGGCTGTACGCTGCGGCGCAAGCCGACGCCGAGTACATCTTCGACACCGAGCCGGTGGGTGCCGACCTGGTCAACAGAGCCAAGCTGGCGCCCGGGCTGGGTGACCTCATCACCGAGATCACCCGGCGCTACAAGGAAGAGACCAAGGCCGACACCGTGCCGCCATTCGTCTCAATGGGCTTCAACGGCACCTGGGTGTTTCTGAACGACGTGCTGCCGCGCGCCATCCGCAAATACGGTGGTGCCAATGCCGAAGCGTTGCGCAAGGCAGCGCTGGAGACCGACATCCCCGAAGGCGGCACGATCCAGGGCTTCGGCGTCAAGTTCTTGCCGCCCGGCGACGCGATGGCTGGCCAGAACTCACGCGCCACCATGCCGGTGATGCAATACATCGACAAGAAGCCGAACATCGTCTTTCCGGCGGCCTCACGCACGCGGGACCCGGTGATGCCCTTGCCAAGCGGCCATGGCTACGCCGCAGCGCCCTGAGAGTCGGGCCGGTCGACCCCTGCTGGCGGTTCGTGGCCTGACCAAGCGCTTTGGTGGCTTTGCCGCCGTCAACGAGATCAGCTTCGAGATTGCACAGGGCGAGATCCTGGGGCTGATCGGGCCCAATGGTTCAGGCAAAAGCACCACCTTCAACCTCATCGCCGGTCTGCACAAGCCGACGGCCGGCGACGTGCTGTTCGATGGCCAGCGCATCAGCGGCTTGCCGCCGCACCTGATCTGCCGGCGCGGTATCGGCCGCACGTTCCAGATCCCGAGGCCGTTTCGAAAGATGTCGATCTTCGACAACGCGCGGCTGGCCGCCTACTACGGCAGCTCGACGAGCGTGACGCAAGCAGAAGCGGTGCGCCATGCACACGAAGCGCTGGAACTGGTGGGCCTGCCCACCGATCCGCAGGCCTCGGTCGAACGGCTGGGCGCCGCGGGCCTGAAGCGCCTGGAGATGGCGCGTGCGCTGGCCACCCGGCCGCGTCTGCTGCTGGCCGACGAAAGCCTGGGCGGCCTGGACGAAACCGAGATGAACCAGGCCGCCGCCATGCTCCGGCGCATCCGCGACGAGCGGGGCATCACCATCCTGTGGGTCGAGCACATCATGGGCGTGCTGATGAAGGTGGTCGACCGCTGCCTCGTGCTGGACCATGGCGAACTGATTGCACAAGGGACGCCGGCGCAGATCGCCCACGATCCGCGGGTGGTGGAGGTCTACCTCGGCACCGACGCCCAAGACCTGCAGCGTGACACGCAGGCGCGCGCTGGCGGTGCCGCGCTGCACAGCCCATCGTGAGCGCGGCGTGACTGCAAAGTGAGGGCACCCTGAGCGCCACCCCACCCCTGTTGGAAGTCCGCGGTCTTTGCGCCGGCTACGGGTCGTTCCAGACGCTGTTCAACATCAGCTTCGAGGTTCGCCCGGGCGAGGCGGTGGCGGTCATCGGACCCAACGGCGCCGGCAAGACGACGCTGCTGCGCGCCATCTCCAAGCAGATCGAGGTGACCCAAGGCGAGCTGAGATTTGAAGGCCAGGACTTCACGCGCATGCCGGCGCACCAGGTCGTTTCGCTGGGCATCTCTCATGTGCCCGAGGGGCGGCGCCTGTTCCCGCGCCTGACCGTCGCCGACAACCTGCGCATGGGCGCCTATCCCAGCGCTGCCCGGGCGCACTCCGGACAGCGGCTGCAAGAGGTGCACCGCCTGTTCCCGCGCTTGCAGGAACGTTCACAGCAGCTGGCCGGCACGCTGTCGGGTGGCGAGCAGCAGATGTGCGCCATCGGCCGGGCGCTGATGGCAGGGCCGAAGTTGCTGCTGCTCGACGAACCTTCGGCCGGTCTGGCGCCGGTGATGGTGCAGACCATGTTCGAACGGGTGCGGCAGATCCGCCAGGCCGGCTACACGGTGCTGATCGTCGAACAGAACATCCGCCAGGTGCTGAAGGTGGTGGACCGCGCCTACCTGCTGGACGCCGGCCAGCTGCGCCGCAGCGGCACCGCGGCCGAACTGCTGGAAAGCGACGACATTCGCCAGGTCTACCTGGGCGTCAGCTGATCGAGCCAGAGACAGCCGACACGAAAGCCGCCATGTCCAAGATCTTCGACGTCTTCTTCCTCGAGGCCGTGTTGAACGGTGTCCTGCTCGGCGGGCTGCTGGCCCTGCTTTCGGTCGGTCTGAATCTGGTGTTCGGCGTCGTCGAAGTGATCTGGGTCTGCTATGCCGAGCTGATCATGGTGGTGATGTACTGCATCTGGTGGTTGCACGTCGTTGCCCTTTGGCCGCTGCCCGCCGCATTCGCCGCCGGGATCGCGGTGGGCATGGTGCTCGGTGTCGTGCTGCACCAGTTCATCATCAAGCCGGTGCTCAATGCCGAGCCGATCAACCAGCTGCTGGTGACCGGCGGCGTGCTCTTCTTCCTGCAGGCGCTGGCCAGCGTCGTTTTCGGCATCGACTACCGCAATCTGGGCGTGCGCATGCCGTCTCTGTCGTTGGGTGAGATGCAGTTCTCGTCGGCGCGGCTGTTGACCTTCGGCGTTGCCGTCGCGGCGATCATCGGCACCTGGGTGTTCCTGCAGCGCAGCTACCTGGGCACCGCCATCCGCGCCATCGGTCAGGACCGCAGCGTGATGCCCTTGCTGGGTGTCGACCCGTCTCGCATCTATGTCTTCACGTCGGCACTGGGTGGCGTGCTGGTCGGGCTGGCCGGCTGCCTGCTGGTGCTGCAGTACGACGTGCATCCGGCCATCGGCCTGAGCTTCGGGCCTTTGATCTTCCTGATCTGCGTGCTCGGCGGTCTGGGCAACCTGCTGGGCGGGCTGGCGGCGTCTTTCCTGTTTGCTCAGTTCATCTCGTTGGGCGGCTTCTTTCTGCAGGTCGAGTGGGGCCAGGTGATGGCCTTCGTGTTCTTCATCCTGGTGATGTTCTGGCGGCCACGGGGCCTGTTTGCGAAGAACAGCTGAGCATCGGCCTTTCAAAGAACTTGCCATGAACCGCCAAATGTTGTTTGCAGCCGTCGTTGCCATCCTGGCCTTGGCACCGTTGTTGGGGCTGGGCGCCTACCCCATGCACCTGGTCATCACGGCTCTGCTATGGAGTTTCATCTATACCTGCTGGTCGCTGATGGGTCGGCTGGGACTGGTGAGCTTCGGACATGGCGCCTTCATCGGCGTCGGCGCCTACACGGTGGTGCTGGCGTGGAATCTTCTCGGCTGGTCGCCCTGGCTCAGCGCGCCCATCGCCGTGCTGCTGGCGCTGGCGCTCGCAGCCCTGGTGGGCTGGCCCTGCTTCCGCTTCGGCATCATCGGCCACTACTTCGCCATCGTCACGCTGGCCCTGTCCGAGGTGGTGCGCCTGCTGATCGTCGCGCTGCGCGATTGGACCGGCGGCACGCTGGGCATCACGCCCAAGCCGCCACCGGCCGACCCCGGCGCGGCGTGGTGGTCGTTGCAAATCGCCGACAAGCAGGTCTGGTTCTACGTCGCCCTGGTGGCCTGGCTGATCGGTCTGGCGGTCTGGCGCTGGCTGGACCGCAGCATGCAGCGCAGCGCGCTCGATGCGATCTCGGAAGACGAGGAAGCCGCCGCGTCCATCGGCATCGACGTGACGCGCCGCAAGCTCGCCGTCACGCTGCTCTCGGCCGGGCTGACCTGCATGGGTGGGGTGCTGTACGCGCTGTACCAGCGCTACATCAACCCCGAGACCGTGGCGGGCCTGACCCTTTCGCTGCAGATCGTGTTCGGCGTCATCGCCGGCGGCATGTCGGTGATGCTCGGGCCGACCGTGGGTTCGGTGCTGCTGCTGGCCATGTCTGAAGGCTTGCGCCTGGCGCTCGGCAATGACGCCATCGGCATCGACCGCCTCGTCTACGGCGCGCTGCTGATCGTCTTCATCATCTACATGCCGCGCGGCATCCTGGGCCAGGCGCTGCACAAACTGCGGCGCAAGAAGCCAGGGTAAGCACCGCCCTGCCGGCTGACACACCGGCCCCGCAACGCTGATACCCAGCCGTATACTGAAATTCCGGCGGGAATAATCGAGCTTCGTTGAGTCGCGTCCAGACCCGCGGAATTTGGAGACTCGCATGCCAAAGCCACCAGCGGCCGACACAGCTTCGGCACCCGTTTTCAGCATCGACCGTCCCAGCCAGCTGCTGTGGCGGGGCGACGCGCCGAAGAGAGTACCGCCCAAGGTTTTTCAGCTGCTGACGTACCTGCGCGACAACCCGGGGCGCATCATCGATTACGACGAGCTTCTGGACGCCGTCTGGCCACGCGAATTCGTGCAGCCGGAGATTCTGAAGACTTATGTCAAGACGATCAGGCGCCTGCTCGAAGACGACGCGCATTCGCCCCGCTTCATCGAGACACGCGCCCGCTGCGGCTACAGCTTCATTGGCCAGTTGCCCGATCGTTGCGCGCACGAATCCATCAATCCATCGCGGCTGGTCGGCTGCGACGGGCACCTGGCCAGCCTGCAATCGGTGTGGGGGACTGCCTTGAGTGGCCGGCGCCAGATGGTGTTCCTGGTCGGCGGGGCCGGTATCGGCAAGACACGCCTGATCGACGAATTCGTGTTGCGGGTTGATGACGGCAGCGCCGCAGTCTGCCGTGTCGACTGTGCCCAGGCCCAGCACGCTGCTGGAGGTTTTTCGCCAGTGCGCGAACTCGCGCTCGCCCTGGCAGGCGCCCAACGGGCGGTGGCCGTGCCCGGCGACGACGACGCAACAGCAGCAGGGCCCGCGGAGCGCCTGTGCCGACAGGTGCAGAGGTGCAGCGCAGAGCAAGCCCTGATCCTCGTCGTGGAGAACCTGCAGTGGGCCGACGCAGCAACCATCGAAGTTCTGTCGCGCTTGGCCCACGCGCGCACGCCGGCTCGGCTGCTGGTCCTGGCCAGCTACCGGGCTTCAAGGACGACCGACGACCAATGCCCCGGTCGCACGCTGATGCTGGACCTGCTCGTGCACGGCGCCGCAACCGAACTGCGCCTGGCAGCGCTGAGCAGCGAAGACGTCAAGCGGATCGTCCTGCTCAACAGCCCGGTGCCTTTGCCGCGCGGTGCGGTCGAGGCGATCGACCGTTACGCCGGCGGCAACCCATTGCTCGTTTCGCTGCTGCTCGAGCGCGTGGTGCAGCAGGTGCGACAGACCGGCAGCAGCGAGCTCGCCGACATGCTGTCCCGACACGAGCACGCCTGTCAGTTTGTGCCCGACGCGGTGCCCGACCTGATCCGCCATGCGCTTGAACTGCAGTTGCGCCAGCTCGGCGACCGCCTGCGCGAGGTGCTGGAATGTGGCAGCAACAGCGGCTTCTCGTTCTGCGCCTGGGGCGTCGCGAAGATGATGAAGGTGACGCAGCTGGAGGTCGAGG
>JANMVM010000329.1:0-18266 GCA_031392695.1 Rubrivivax sp. | reverse complement strand
AGGTGGTCGCAAATTGCGACCACCTCGCCAAGCTGAAGTTCTCCAAGGTGCTGCCCTTCGCCTTCACCGAGCACGGCGCCATCCAGGCGGCCAACGTGCTGGCTTCACCCCAGGCGGTGGAGATGGGCATCTTCGTCGTGCGCGCGTTCGTGCGCATGCGCGAGCTGGCCAGCGTGCATGCCGACCTGGCCAAGCGGCTCGCCGAGCTGGAGCAAAAGACCGAGGGGCTGGCGCTGACGCATGACACCTTCAGCAGCAACACGCGCAACCAGCTCAAGCAGTTGATCGAAGCGGTCAACCAGCTCATGACACCGCCCGATCCGCCCAAGCGGCCCATCGGGTTCATCAACCCCGAGGACAAGGGCAAGAAGACTTCGGGGGCGAGAGGCAAGACTCACCCTCTTAGAGTCTTCGAAGTTCTCCTGAAGGCGCTTAGCCCTGGGAGTTCACGGCAGCAAGTTGGAATCGTTTCGCCGCGCCCGCCACCAACTCCACAGCTTTGGCACAAACAAGAACCATTGCAGATAGCCAGCAATGAAGAGCGCAAGCCACGCAGCGATCATTGAAGCGTAGCTCGTAGCGAAGACATGGCCCGTGGTCTCAAAGAGAAATCGCGCAAGAAGACCAAAGCCTGCTGCGAGAGCGCTCCCCAGCGGGAAGGACAGGGCCAACATCGCGTATCCAAGCAGAACGTCAGCGTCGCTGTTCGGCTTTCCGTCATAGAGCAGAAGGCTTGCTGCCAAAACAGCGACCGCAACAAGAACCCAGGCCCACTTCAACCAACGTCCCATCATTTCTTCTTCTTTGCTGAGCACTGCTTCTTGCATTGCTTGAGCACTTGGTCCGACCAGTCTTGGCAATCCGTTCCATGCAGACCGATCGCATACCAAGGACGCTTCGGATCACTGACGGCCTTGATCACGCACTGATCAACGCAATCGCGGTTGTCCTGCGGCTCGCAGGTTCCATTGCCTTCTGTCGGCCATGAATCGTCGCTGGGTTTTCCTGGGCTGCCTGGGAAGAAGGCACTGCCGCTGCGATCCTGCCCCCCACAAGTGACCTTTCCCGACGCATCCCTGACGCAGAGAAACTGGTGATACGCCGGCGACGGGTTCCACCGACTCTCCGGATACATGCGTGGTCCCCATGTTTCGCCAAGCCCATGCAATGGCTTTGTGCACATGAAGGTCGTGAGTCCAAGCGGATCGGTCAGCGAAGTCGGCTGACTCTCGGCGTACTGGTAGGTATTGATCCCCCCCGCGAGCCCGATGGGATCGGACTGCGTGTACCTCCCCACCCCCGCATCGTATTCCCGATGCCAGTTCTGAGCGAGCCCCGTCTCCGCATCGAAGTACTGCCCCGGCAGCCTCAGGTTCAACGAGAACTCCCCCAGCCCGACCGGATTGGCATTGGGGACGCTGTTGCCAAACGGCTCCGCCACCCAACTCCACCGCTGGGCACCATTCCTGTCCAGGACCACACGGGGCGTGTTCAGATGGTCGGCCTGGATGTAGAACACTGGCGTCGGGTCGCTTGCCGTGGCCGCGTCGTAGGCCACCACGGCCATGGACATGTCGTGCAGCCACAGGTATTCGCGAATGGGCGCGCCGGTCTGCGCGCTGTACTCGCCCATCAACTGACCGTTGGGGCTGTGCACATAGACGACGCCGCCGGTATATATCGCAATCGTCTTGCAGAACGCTGGTGTGCCGGAGCACGACTCATAGCTCAGCAGCTGCTTCAGCACCCGCTGCCCCCCTGCGTTGTAACCATACGCGGTCGTGTGGAATTGGCTGCCATTGGGCGAATTGCGGATGCGCGCCAGCCGGCCCGACAGGTCGTAGCTCGCCGTCCAGCCCACGCTGCCCTGCTGATCGGCCCAGGTGTTGCCCGCTGCGTCGTGGCTGAGCGTGCGTGCAGGGTTGTCAAGCGCCAAGAGCCGGTTGCTGGTGGGCGACACCGTGTGATTGCGCAGGGTGATTCCCGCCCCCGGCGCGGTGGTCTGTACGGCGGTGCGGTTCCCGTTGTCGTCGTAGCTGTAAGTCCAACTGCCCACACTGGTGCCGACTTGGGTCAGGCGGCCGAGAGGGTCGTAGGCAAAGCTCTGATTCAGCGCGGCGGTGGCCGCTGAGCTGGCTCCGGTGATGCGGTCCAGATGGGTGTAGCTCGCGATGCGGTCGGCGTCGTCGTAGCGGATGTCGCGCAGCGCGCCGCCCAGCGGGTAGCGGACCATGCGACCCCAGGAATCGAAGGCCCGCTCGTGCCACTGCGGCCCGCCAGCAAAGTGCCAGCGCCAGGCACGCAAGTCGCCGAAGGGCTGGTACTGAAGATCGCTCACCAACGGCGTGGCGGCGGCGCCAGCCCCGGGCGCCAGGCTCATGCCAGACGGCAGGCCGCCACTGTGCGGGATGTGGAGGACACGGCCCGAAGGGTAGGTGATGCTCACCATGCGGCCGCCTGTGTCGTAGCCGAAGGCCGTGGTCAGGCGCAGGTAGGCTTCGGTCTCCGCGAACTGTGTCGTGCTGGTCAGCCGGCCCTGCGCGTCGTAGGTGTGTATCGTGCTGCCGCCCGCGTACTGTGTGGATGTCAGCCGACCGACGCCGTTGCTGAAACCGGGACCCGTTTCGTCATAGGTCCAGCCGAACACCTGACTGGGTTGGCCACTCTGCATGTAGGTGATGCGCGTGAGGCGGTTCAGCGCGTCGTAGGCGTGCGTGGCCAGCACGCCGCGGCTGTCGAGTCGCGTCAGCAAGTTGCCGGCGGCGTCGCGCGTTTCCGCGGCCGTGCCGGTGTCTGGGCTGACCAGCCCCGTCGTGTCGCCCAGGCCATTGCGCGGGTACTGGGTGACCAGGCTGCGCGGATCGGTCACGCGCACCAGGTCTTCGCGGCCGTTGTAGTCCAGCAGCATGGGTTTGCCGCGGGCATCGGTGGTCTTGAAGCGGCGGTGCAGGCGGTCGTAGTCGTGGCTGGTGGTGAAGTCAGCCGCGCCTGGGGCCTGGATGGACTTCTTGAAGTTGCCTTGGGCGTCGTATTCGAGCTTCACGACCGGCGCTGGCGATACAGGCGGTGGCGGTAACTGCGCAGTGGCCAGCAACGGGGCCGCCAGAGCCAGCAGGACTGGCAAGCGGCCAAGCGCCTCGGCGAGCTGACAGAACTGATGGAGCACATGGATGGATTGCTGCGCCATGTGCATCACTCCCGCCCGGTCACGAGTTGCACGCGGCCCAGCGCATCGATGCTGCGCGCGAGCTGGCGACGCAGCACGTTGGCCGGGTCACGCACGTCTTCGGCCATGCGATTGCCCATGTTGTCCAACGTGTAGCTGACACTGTTGCCCAGGTTGTCACTGACCTTGACCAGTCGGTGAGCATCGTCGTGCTCGTAGTGGACCCAGCTGGAGTCGGGCAGCGTGATGCGCTGGATGAGACCGGTGGGCCAGTACGCAAACGTGGTGGTTTGGCCAGCCACCGTGGTGCTGCTCAGCCTTTGGCGAAGGTCATAGGTGTGGCTGGTGACGACGCCGTTAGGGTCGACCATCTCCAGCAACTGGCCCAGCTTGTTGTAGAGCGAGTAGCGCGTGACGTGGCCGGCTGGGCTCGTGGACTGCTTGAGATCGCCGCCCGTGTGACCCACTGCGTAGGGGTCGGCGCCGGAAAAGACGGTGTCGGCGTAGTACTCATGGGTGGTGACGTCGGCCACGTCGGTGCGAGGGCCGTCGTGGGTAAGGACCTGGCCGTGTTCGTTGTAGGTCCAGCGTTGTTCCCGGGCGGGCACGCTGGCTTCCAGCGGCGCAGCGAAGGCCAGGGCGCCGCTGGCATCTGTGGTGGCCTGATCGACTTGCTTGCACAACACGGCGATTGGTTTGCCGCTTGGTAAGCGCGCCGTTGAAGGGGCGCAACTAGCGATCGCTCCACCGGCAAGTGGATCAGGCTGGCCGTTATAAACCTGTGTGACGATGCGGCCGGGCTCTGCGACTCGCGTCCGCAGGCCCAGGTCGACATGCCACTCGGTGCTGGTCCTTCGCGTCCCACTCGGCAGCGCAGATCCCGGGGCGACTGCGCTCGCGCAGGCCGCGCCAGGATTTCCTCCGCCCAAGCCTTCCACTCGCATTGTCTCGAGGTTGCGACCAGGGTCGTGGGCGTAACAGCTGCGATTGCCGTTGAAGTCGTCGCGGCTGAAGACGTTTCCACCCGCGTCGAAGGTTTGAGCACTGGTGCTGGCCAGACATCCTGAGCCTCCTGCTTGACCCTGACCGCTGGATTTGAAGACTCCGGCGACACTGGAAAAGTAGTGTGCCCTTACAGTTCCCTGAGGTTCCTGGACAGCCGTGGTTGCGCCTGGCGTCAAGTAGCTAAGTACGTGGCGGTCGGCGCCGCCTGAATGCTCGGTTGAGATCGCCTGCCCTGCAGCGTTGTACTTGAAGATTGCATAGCGCGTCGACGGTCCTGCGCCAATCCTTCCAACTGCGATGCTGGTGAGCACGTCGGGCAAATTTGCGCCTGACGTTGCGCCAGCTTCGTTGTACCCGTATTCACGGGTGGACAAGTCTGCATAAGTAACCCGCGCCAGATGTTCATCGGGCCCGTAGTCGTAGCGAATCGGGATGGTGGCACCTGGTTGCCAGAGCTGTGCAAGGCGGCCTGCCGCATCACGGTCGAAGCGCAGTCGACGACCTGATGCGGCAGACATCATTTCGATCAAGTGGCCGGAAGGCACGGGAGTCATCAGCGCAGCGCCTGCACTGTCGACCGCCATTTGGCCGCCCACCCCGAGCGTACCGTCGGCATAGCGAAGACTGAAAGATCTGCCTTCCCAGGTCACCAGTTCTGTTAGAACGCCCGCTGCCGTGAATCGATAGGTCATCCCAGCGTACTGAAGCACATGTCCAACAGCAGAAGACGCCAGTCTGGCCGTGTTGTCGGCAGTCGGAAGGATCGCGATGCCGCTGCCCTTGAAATACTGGATCCGGCCGTCCGGCCAGCTCACAGCCGCCGTCGTGGCTGCGCTCGCGGAAATGGGTTGAAGCTGGACGTCGAACGTGTGCCGCCAAAGTGAGTCAACAGATACCGGTCCCGCACCGGATGCGTATTGATGGATCGATCCGCTGGCCGAGTACATGCGCTGAAAAGGCAGGCCTTCGAAGATCAGGTCCAGCTCGGTCTGAATCTTCTTCCCCGTCGCGGGCAACACAGGGTTGCCCACGCCGCATGAGGCGTCAATGGTGTGGACGCAAACAGTCTCTGAGCCCGCCGTTCGCTGAACAGTGCCGACTGGACAGACTAGATTTCTCCAACGGCCGGCGCGGATGGTTTCGCGGCCCACTGGCGTGCAACTCACGGAAATCGTTCTGAAGTCCCGTATCAAGACCCCGTTCTGGTAGGTTGGGCCCCCTGACCAGCAAAGGTATGAACTGATCGTTTGACCCCAACCCGTGTCTATGCCGGTGCACACGCTGCCGTTCAGCGAATTCAGGATAGTTGCGAAGCCAACGGCTCGGGGAAAGAGGTTGGACTCGGCATCGGGCGTAGCGCCAGAACAGCCGGCCTCAATGCCCAGCCAAGTGCCGCCTCGCACCTCGCACCATGCCTTGTAACGGGATTGGTATGTGCCAGCTTCGTCGCAGAGGCCATAGCCCCATGGCCCAACCTGAGGTTTGCCGCAGACCGCCTGCCCCCCTTGTTCAATGCAGTCGGTGACAGCCGCGACGGCGTGCCCCACGAGGCTGAGAACAACGGCGCAGAACAGGGCAAGATTCCTGCGAACTACTGCCAAATGTCCGCAGGCCGTCCATACAAGGACTTGACCGGCGTGGCGTAGGGACAAGCTTTGCATGACCGATTCTCCCCAATCGTCTGCGCCGCGAAATCTGTGCTTCGCGGACTGAGCACGGTGATCGGCTGAGCCTGCCTGGGTCGAGTCCCGAACCCTTGATTGCGAGACTTCGTTTCGGCTGTTATGTCCAGGTGTCTCGTGCACCCTGGCGCAAAGATACTGGGCCGGGCCGGTTGACGTCAACTGGCTCCAAGGGGGCACCCGATCGAGGGCCACCAAAAGGGGGTTCTGGGTAGCAGCGAAGTCGGCCGGCTTCGTAGTTGGCCGCCTCGAACTGCCAGCACGGCTCTGTGCTGGGGCATTGCCTCATTCGCCCGGGCCCAAGCGCTTGGCTCGAGTCCATCAGAAGTTACGAGTCCCAAATTCGTGCGCACAGGCGACTGCTCGCGCGGTCACTGCACCCATTGCGTCCAAACAGAGCGCCCGTACAGCGATCGATCAGCCAATCCCTACAACTTCATCTCCAACCTAACCTGCCAGTTGGTGTAGCTCGGCCCAAGACTCTGCGTCGTGGTGCGCTCGTTGGCACTGGTCTGCACATTCACCGAGCCGTTGACACCCGTGGTGGTGTAGTCGCGCGGGTCGAGGTTGCTGGCCAGCAGCCGCAACCCCACGGCCGGGCTGATCGTCCACAGCACGTACAAGTCCCAGACCTGCTTGGTGCTGACGCTGGTGGTCTGGTCGATGTCCAGCCGCGTCGTGTAGCCGGGCACCCAGTTGAGGTTGCCACCCAGCGTCAACGGCAGGCCGCGCAGCCGGTAGTCGCCGCCGAGGTTGCCACTGGCCTTGGCCTGCTGATCGAGTCGGTTGTCGGGGCCGGGCACGCTGTTGACGCGGCTCGTGTAGAGGCTCAGGTTGCTGCGCAGCTCGATGCCGGGGGCGCCGGCGAGCATCTGGTCGAGGCGGAACTTGGCCTCGAGTTCGATACCGCTGGTGGTGGCGTCGCCGATGTTGCGCTGGCGGCGCACGTAGCGGCGCTTCGTGCTCCAGGGCACGGTTTCGGCGTCGACCTGGCTGCGGATCAGGTTGCCGATGCTGCGGTGGAACAGGTTGGCGCTGAGCACGCCGCCACCGTCCAGGTAGCGTTCGACGGCCACGTCGATGCCGGTGGCCAGCTCGGGCTTCAAGCCCGGGTTGCCGGCGCTGTCGGGATAGTTTTCGCTGTTCTCCTGCTGCAGGCAGGTGGCCACGTCGGTCGCGGGTGGCGCGCAGATCGGGACCGTGCGGTTGATCGTCGGCCGCGCGATCAGCGCGCCCAGCGGCGGGCTGCGGTAGCTGCGCGTCAGGCTCATGCGCACCTGGTCGCGGCTCTTCGGGTCGAGCTTCCACACCGCGTGCAGCAGCGGCGTCCAGACGCTGCTGCGGTTGCTCGGCCGTTCACCCTGGCCGGTGTCACCGCGCGTCGTGATGCCTTCCCAGCGCAGGCCGGCGTGCAGGCCCCAGTGGGGATTCAGTTGCCACTCATCCTGGACGTAAGCCGCCAGGCGCAGGGTGCTGGCCTTGAGGTTGTCGCCGAAGTCGGCCAGGTCGGGCACCGAGACGCGGGTCTCGTCGCGATGGACGCCCTCGATCTCGGCGCCACTCACCAGGCTGTGCTCCGGCGGCGTGGCGCCGTCGACACCGCCCCCGCCCCCGCTCCCGCTCCCGCCAGCCAGGCCGCTGGCCTTGAGCGTGAGGTTGAGCGACTTTTCCCCCGTGCGCGCCCCGTCGGTGAAGGTGCGCCAGGGCGGGGGGGCCGCGAGGGCGGTCTTGAATTCCTCGCGCGTGGTGTCGTTGCGTGAGCGCCAGAGGCCGCCGTTGCCGTTGGCCTCCAGCCGCACGTCACCCACGCGTTGTCGCCACACCAGGCCCAGGCGCGCGTTCGTGAACCGGCTGTCACCGACGGTGGTGCCGGTGTCGTAGAAGTCCGGCGTGATGCCCGGGCGCGGCGGCTTGTTCTGCGTCAGGCTGAAGTTGCTGTCGCTGTGCGCCTCGGTGTGAAAGATCGACGGCATCAGCGACAGCGAGTCGCCCAGTTCGTTCAGGCGCCACAGCAGGCGGCCCGAGAGGTTGCCGCCGATGCGCCGCTCCAGCGTGTGCGACTGGCCCGTGCGCTCTTCGAGCAGTTTGTCATTGGCCGCATCGGCCACCGTGGTGTGGCTGCTGCCCGTGCTTTCGCGGTGCGGCTTGAAGAGGCCGGCGTTGATGGTGTAGGTCAGCGGCCCGCTGGTGTCGTTGTGGCTCCAGTTGATGCCGGGCGAGATCTGGCCGTTCTCGTAGCCGAAGCCCAGGCGCAGGTCGTTCAGGCGCACCTTGAAGCCTTCGCGCGTGATGATGTTGATGGTGCCGGCGATGGCGCGCGCGCCGGTCTCGGCGGTGGGGGCGCGCAGGATCTCGATGCGCTCGACCTGCTCGGGCGTGAGGCTTTCGATGCTGAAGCCCGGTGGCAGGCGCTGGCCGTCGATCAGGATCTGGGTGAAGCCGCCGCCCAGTCCGCGCAGCCGCGGCGGCCCACCGCGGCCGGGCGCGCCCGGGGTGGTGACGCCGGGCAGGCGGCGCAGCACCTCGCCCACGGTGGCGTCGCCGAACTTGTCGATCTCCTCGCGGCCGATCACGATCTTGGCCGCGGTGGAACGGCGGCGTGCCTCGGTGTCGGAGTCGCGGCCGCCGGTGATGTCGACGCGCTGCGTCACCGCCGCCTCGGGGGCCGAAGCCGCTGGCCGCGGCGCCGAGGCTGCGATGGCCGGTCTCGGCGCCGACGCTGCCGACGCCGGCGCCGCGGGCGCAGTCGGCGCAGCGCTGGTTTGCGACATCACCGGCACGGCGGCCAGCAGCAGGCAAGGCGCCAAGAAGCGGCGCAGGGTCTTTGTCCAGGGCATGGCGGGATTGTCCGTGAGGCACCACGCTCCTCCGCACCCGCGCAGCAGGTTTGCGTTTCTTCACCCGCACCCGGGCGGTCAGAATACCCACCCACACCGGAGGCCCCTCATGAAAACCCGCGCAGCCGTGGCCTGGAAGGCCGGCGCCCCCCTGAGCATCGAAACCGTCGACCTCGAAGGCCCGCGTGCCGGCGAGGTGCTGGTGGAGATCAAGGCCACCGGCATCTGCCACACCGACGCCTACACGCTGTCCGGTGCCGACCCCGAAGGCCTGTTCCCGGCCATCCTGGGCCACGAGGGCGCCGGTGTCGTGGTCGACATCGGTGCCGGCGTGACGTCGCTGAAGAAGGACGACCACGTCATCCCGCTGTACACGCCGGAATGCCGCAGCTGCAAGTTCTGCCTCTCGCGCAAGACCAACTTGTGCCAGCGCATCCGCGGCACCCAGGGTCGCGGCCTGATGCCCGATGCGAGCTCGCGCTTCTCGCTCGACGGCAAGCCCATCCTGCACTACATGGGCACCAGCACCTTCAGCAACTACGTCGTGGTGCCCGAGATCGCACTGGCCAAGATCCGATCCGACGCGCCCTTCGACAAGGTCTGCACCATCGGCTGCGGCGTCACCACCGGCGTCGGCGCGGTGCTGTTCACGGCCGCGGTCGAAGCCGGCGCCAACGTGGCCGTGTTCGGCCTCGGCAGCATCGGCCTGAACGTCATCCAGGGCGCCAGGATGGTGGGCGCCGACAAGATCATCGGCGTCGACTTGAACCCGGCGCGCGAAGCCATGGCGCGCCGCTTCGGCATGACCCACTTCCTCAACCCCAGGGACGTGCAGGCCGCCGGCGGCTCGGTGGTGGATGCCATCGTGCAACTGACCGACGGCGGCGCCGACTACAGCTTCGAGTGCATCGGCAACACCACCACCATGCGCCAGGCGCTGGAGTGCTGCCACAAGGGCTGGGGCAAGAGCGTGATCATCGGCGTGGCCGCGGCGGGGCAGGAGATCGCCACCCGCCCCTTCCAGCTGGTGACGGGCCGCGTCTGGATGGGCAGCGCCTTCGGCGGCGCGCGCGGCCGCACCGACGTGCCGCGCATCGTCGACTGGTACATGGACGGCAAGATCCAGATCGACCCGCTCATCACGCACACACTGGCCCTTGAGGAAATCAACCACGGCTTCGAGCTCATGGAGCGCGGCGAAAGCATCCGCAGCGTCGTGGTGTACTGATGTGGGAGCGCATCAGCGAGCACGCCTGCCACGGTGGCGTGCAGGGCTACTACCGGCACGCCAGCACGGTGATCGGCTTGCCGATGCGCCTGGGGGTGTACCAGCCGCCGCAGGCCCTGGGCCCGCGGGCGCGGGCGGTGCCGGCGCTGATCTGCCTGGCCGGCCTGACCTGCAATGAAGAGACCTTTGCCATCAAGGCCGGTGCCCAGCGCGTGGCCGCCGCACTGGGGTTGATGCTGGTCACGCCCGACACCAGCCCGCGCGCCACCGGCGTGATGGGCGCCGACGCGAGCTGGGATTTCGGCGCTGCCGCGGGCTTCTACCTCGATGCCACGCAAGCGCCCTGGGCCCACCACTGGCGCATGGAAAGCTACGTCAGCGGCGAGCTGCCGGCGCTGCTGGCCCAGCACTTCGCGCTGCAGGCCGGCGCGCTCGGGATCTGCGGCCACTCGATGGGCGGCCACGGCGCGCTCACGCTGGCGCTGCGCCACCCGGGGCTGTTTCGCAGCGTCAGCGCGCTGGCGCCGATTGCCGCGCCCAGCCAGGGCCCGTGGGGCGTGAAAGCCTTCAGCGGCTACCTCGGTGGGGACCGCAGCCTGTGGGCCGCCCACGACGCCAGCGCGCTGGTGGCGGCCGGCGCGCGTGCGCCGCACATCCTCATCGACCAGGGCGAAGCCGACGCCTTCCTGGCCGAGCAGCTGCACCCCCACCTCTTCGAAGCCGCCTGCCGTGCCGCCGGCCAGCCGCTGACGCTGCGCCGCCACGCCGGCTACGACCACGGCTACTTCTTCATCGCCAGCTTCATCGAAGACCACCTGCGCCATCACGCGGCGGCGCTGAGCGGCTGAACACCATGCAGTTGAGCGACATCCGCCAGCTTCTGCGCGCCCTGGGCGCCGCACCGCAGCACGAGGATAGGGTGCTGCGCCGCTGGGCCCTTGCCCAGGCCCAGGACGGCGGCCGGCGCCGGCTGCAGGACTTCATGCCCAAGCCGGTGCGCGACGCGCTGCCGGCGCTGGAGCAAGAGCTGGCGGGCCTGGCGCGGCTGCAGTCGCAGCACGCGGGCGAGGACGGCTCGGCGCGGCTGCTGGTGGCGCTGGCCGACGGCCAGACGGTCGAGAGCGTGCTGCTGCCACCGCACCGGGCTCAGGGCCTGTGCGTCAGCACGCAGGTCGGCTGCGCCGTCGGCTGCGTGTTCTGCATGACCGGCACCGGCGGCCTCGTGCGCCAGCTCAGCAGTGCCGAAATCGTGGCCCAGGTTGTGCTGGCGCGCACGGCATTCCCGCAGCGCCCGGTGAAGAAGGTCGTCTTCATGGGCATGGGCGAGCCGGCGCACAACCTGGACGCCGTGCTCGAGGCCATCGAGCTGCTGGGCACCGGCGGCGCCATCGGCCACAAGAACCTGGTGCTGTCCACCGTCGGCGACGCGCGCGTCTTCGAGCGCCTGCCGCAGCAGCGCGTCAAGCCGGCGCTGGCACTGTCGCTGCACACCAGCAAGGCCGAGTTGCGCCGCCAGCTGCTGCCGCGCGCGCCGCGTTTCGACCCCGCCGACCTGGTGGCCGCCGGCGAGGCGTACGCGCGCGCCACCGGCTACCCCATCCAATACCAGTGGACGCTGATCGAAGGCGTCAACGACGGCGACGACGAGATCGAGGGCATCGTGCAGTTGCTGGCGGGCAAGTACGCGCTCATGAACCTGATCCCCTACAACAGCGTCGAGGGCATGCCCTGGCGCCGCCCGAGCTGGCAGCGTGCGGCCGAGATCGCGCGCACGCTGCACCGGCGCGGCATCCTCACCAAGCTGCGCCAGTCGGCGGGGCAGGACGTGGATGCGGGCTGCGGGCAGCTGCGCGCGCGCTCGGCCGACGGCAGCAGGCCGCCACGACGCATCCCGATCGTCGCCGGCTGAAGCCGGCACTCTGCCACCGCGCTGGGCAGCCGCGCCGGATGGCCGACGGGCCCGGGGTGATCGGGACAAACCCTTGCGCACCCTGTCGCCAAGCGGATTGCGGGCCCTGCTGCCGCGGGCCACACTGCAAGCCTGGATCTCGCTGCGAGGTCCAGCCCCATCCTGTCTCGGTGAAGTGCGTCTGCGCGCGGCCGCAGCACCCACCCCGCCACCCACGGAGATCCACCCCCATGCAACAGACTTCGCGCACGGCTTCGTCGTTCGGCCTCAACCCCAGCGACGCCCTCAACGACCTGCGCATGTCCGACCGGGCGATGCCGCTGTACGAGCACGTCAAGCGCTTCATCGCCCAGACAGTGGAGCCGATGAGCGTGAAGTACCTGGCTCTGGGCGAAGGCCGCGTCGGCGACGAGCGCTGGCAATACGCGCCCGGGCAGCTGGAGCTGCTGGGCGCGGCCAAGGAGCAGGCCAAGCAGGAAGGCCTGTGGAACTTCTTCCTGCCCGACGCCCAGACCGGCGAAGGCCTGTCCAACCTCGACTACGCCTTCATCGCCGCCGAGCTGGGCAAGAACGCGCTGGCCAGCGAGTGCATGAACTGCTCGGCCCCCGACACCGGCAACATGGAGGTGCTGGAGCGCGTGGGCACGCCGGCGCAGAAGGAGCGCTGGCTCAAACCGCTGCTGGCCGGCGAGATCCGCTCGGCCTACGCCATGACCGAGGTCCACCATGCCTCGTCGGACGCCAAGAACATCGCCACCACCGCGGTACTCGACGGCGACGACTGGGTCATCAACGGCGAGAAGCACTACATCTCGGGCGCCGGCAGCCCGCGCTGCAAGATCCTCATCACCATGGTGCGCACGAGCCCCGACGCGGCGCCGCACCAGCAGCAGTCGATGATCCTGGTGCCCAAGGACACGCCGGGGGTGAAGATCCTGGGCGCCATGCACGTCTTCGGCGAAGACCATGCGCCGCACGGCCACATGCACATCCTGTTCGACCAGGTGCGCGTGCCCAAGGCCAACATGCTGCTGGGTGAAGGCCGCGGCTTCGAGATCTCGCAGCTGCGCCTGGGCCCGGGCCGCATCCACCACTGCATGCGCTCGATCGGCGCGGCCGAAAAGGCGCTGGACCTGATGGTCGAGCGCGGCCTGTCGCGCCAGGCCTTCGGCAAGCAACTGGTCTGGCTGGGCGGCAACGTGGAGATCATCTCGCGCGCCCGCATCGAGATCGAATCGATGCGCCTGATGGTGCTCAAGGCCGCCAAGGCGATGGACGTGCTCGGCAACCGCGAAGCGCGGTTGTGGGTGCACATGGTCAAGGCCATGGTGCCCGAGCGCGTGTGCCAGATCATCGACCAGGCGATCCAGATGCACGGCGCACTTGGCGTTTCGCAGAAGACGCCGCTGGCCCACATGTACGCGCAGCAGCGCACGCTGCGGCTGGCCGACGGGCCCGACGAGGTCCACCACCTGGTGGTGGGCCGCAACGAACTGCGCCGCCACGAGCAAGGCAGCGGCGACGAGGACACGGCCATGGCCGCCACCTTCCGCAACTGAGGCCGGCCATGAATCAGCTCTTGCAGGACCGGGTCGCCGTCATCACCGGCGCGGGCTCGGGCATCGGGCGCGCTTCGGCGCTGCGCTTTGCCGCCGAAGGCGCCGCCCTGGTGCTGGGCGACAAGACCGAGGCGGTACACGAGACCGCGCGCCAGGTGCAGCAGGCCGGCGGCCGGGCCGTGGCGCTGCAGATCGACGCCGGCGTGGAAGCCGATGTCGCGGCCCTCGTCGCCGCCGCGCTGCAGCACCACGGCCGGCTCGACGTGGCCTTCGCCAACGCCGGCATCTCCGGCGGCCGCGAAGGCATCTTCGAGCTCACGCCCGAAGCCTGGACCGACGTGCTGCGCGTCAACCTCATCGGCCCCTGGCTGATGATCAAGCACGCCGGCCGCGTGATGGTCGACGCCGGGCGCGGCGGCTCGATCATCTGCACCGCCTCGGTGGCCGGCATGCGGTCCGGCGCCGGCGGGCCGGCCTACTCGGCGTCGAAGGCCGGCGTCATCAACCTCGTGATGGTCGCGGCGCAGCAGCTGTGCGAAAGCCAGGTGCGCGTCAACGCCCTCTGCCCGGGCCTGACCGAAACCGGCATGACCCAGCCCCTCTTCGACCACGCGCGCGGCAAGGGCGTGGCCGACAAGCTCGGCCGCCTGAACCCGCTGCGCCGCGCCGCGCAGCCCGAAGAGCTGGCCCAGGTCGCCCTGTTCCTGGCCTCGGCGCAGTCGAGCTACGTCAACGGGCAGGCCATCGCGGTCGATGGCGGCCTGTCCAGCTCGCACCCGGTGACGCGGCAACTGCCCGGCCAGACCGCGGTATGAACCCATCGAAGCCACGGAGACCATCATGGACCTGAGCTATTCCGCCGCCGAGCTGGCCTTTCGCGACGAGGTGCGCGGTTGGCTCGAAGCCCATCTGCCCGCCGACATCCGCGACAAGGTGGTCGGCTACCGCGGCCTGGGCAAGGACGACTACACGCGCTGGCACAAGATCCTGGCCGCCCAGGGCTGGTCGGTGCCGCACTGGCCGCTGGAGTGGGGCGGCACCGGCTGGGACATCACGCAGCGCTACCTCTACGAAGAGCAGTTCGGGCTGGCCGGCGCGCCCGGGCTGCCGCCCTTCGGGCCCAGCATGTGCGCCTCGGTGCTGCTGCGCTTCGGCACGCCCGAGCAGAAGAGCCGCTTCCTGCCGCGCATCCGCAACGGTGACGACTTCTGGGTCCAGGGCTACTCTGAGCCCGGCGCCGGCTCGGACCTGGCGGCGCTGAAGACGCGCGCCGTGCGTGAGTCCACAAGCTCGGGCGCCGTCTACCGCGTCAGCGGCCAGAAGATCTGGACCACGCTCGGGCAGTACGGCGACTGGATCTTCTGCCTCGTGCGCACCGACAGCACGGCCGAGAAGCGCCAGGAAGGCATCAGCTTCCTGCTCATCGACATGGCCACGCCCGGCATCACCGTGCGGCCGCTGATCCTGATGGACGGCGGCCACGAAGTGAACGAGATCTTCTTCGACGACGTGGCCGTGCCGGTGGAGAACCTGGTGTTCGAGGAGAACAAGGGCTGGACGGTGGCCAAGTACCTGCTCGGCCACGAGCGCATGGGCTCGGGCAGCGTGGGCGCATCGCGGCGCGAACTGGCGACGCTCAAGGCGCTGGCCGCGCGCGAGCTGAAGGACGGCCAGCCGCTGCTCGACGACGTGCGCTTCCGCGACCGGCTGACGCGCGTCGAGATCGAGCTCGATGCGCTGGAGCTCACGTCGATGCGCTTCCTCGACAAGATGCGCCGCAGCGGCCAGCCACCGGGTGCCGACGTGTCGATGCTCAAGATCCGCGGCACCGAGGTGCAGCAGATGATCACCGAGCTGATGATGCAGGCGGTGGGCCCGCTGGCGCAGCCCTTCAAGGCCGTCGGCGACGGCAGCGTCGACCCCTTCACGTCGCGCCTGGCGCCGCGCTACTTCAACTTCCGCAAGGCCAGCATCTATGCCGGCTCCAACGAGATCCAGCGCAACATCATCGCCAAGATGACGCTCGGCCTCTGATCAACGCACCCGGAACACGGCATGAACTTCGAACTCACGGACGAGCAACAGCAACTGGCCGACTCGGTGCGCAAGGTGCTGGCCCGCGACTACGCCTTCGAGCAGCGCCAGGCCATCGTCGGCTCTGCGCGCGGCTTCAGCGACACTGCCTGGGCCACCTTCGCCGAGCTGGGCCTGACGGCGCTGGCGCTGCCCGAGGCCGACGGCGGCTTTGGCGGCGGCGCGATGGACCTGATGGCACCGATGGAAGCCTGCGGCGAGGCCCTGGTGGTGGAGCCGCTGCTGGACAACATCGCGCTCGGCGCACGCCTGCTTGCGCGCGCCGGCAACGCCGCACAGCGCGCCGCGCTGCTGCCGGGGCTCATCGACGGCACGCGGCGGCTGGCCTTCGCCCACCTTGAGCCGGGCCGCCGCTACGCGCTGGCGCCGCAGGCCACCACGGCGCGCCGCGACGGCGCGGGCTGGGTGCTGGACGGCGCCAAGTGCGTGGTCATCGGCGCGCCGCTGGCGCACACGCTGCTGGTCTCGGCGCACACGCCGGCCGGCGCCAGCCTGTTCATCGTCGACGCGGCGGCAGCGGGCGTGGCGCTGAACCCGAGCCGCACGGTCGACGGCCAGCGCAGCGCCGATATTCTTTTCAGCCAGGTGCGCCTGGACGCCGGCGCGCTGCTCGGTGCCGACGGCGGCGCGCTGCCGGCCATCGAGGAAGCGCTGGACTTCGCCACCGCGCTGCTGTGCGCCGACGCCATCGGCGCCATGCGCTACGCCAACGAAGCGACGCTGGAGTACACCAAGACGCGGCGCCAGTTCGGCACTGCGATCGCCTCGTTCCAGGTGCTGCAGCACCGCATGGTGGAGATGTTCATCACCTTCGAGCAGGCGCGCTCGATGGCCATCCTGGCCGCGGCCCGGGTCGACAGCGGCAGCGCCGCGGAACGCCGCCGCGCCGTCTCGGCGGCCAAGATCAAGATCGCCGACGCGGCGCGCCTGATCAGCCAGGAGTCGGTGCAACTGCACGGCGGCATGGGCATGACCGAAGAGCTCAAGATCTCGCACACCTTCCGCCGCCTGACCATGATCGGCCAGCGCTTCGGCGATGCCGATCACCATCTGCAGCGTTATGCCGCAGCGGGCTGAGCGGCGGTGACGGCGCTGCCCGCCCCCGCCCCCGCCCCCGGCCTGGCCAGCATCGACGCGGTGCTGGCGCTGCTGCAAGGCGTGGGCTACATCGCGACACGGCCGATCGCCACCGCGCTGTACCTGGCCCACCACCTGCGCAAGCCGGTGCTGATCGAAGGCCCGGCCGGTGTCGGCAAGACCGAACTGGCGGTCTCCGCCGCGCGCGCGCTCGGCCACACGCTGCTGCGCCTGCAGTGCTACGAAGGGCTCGACGACAGCAAGGCGCTGTACGAATGGAAGTACGGCAAGCAGCTGCTGTACACGCAGATCCTGAAAGAGAAGATCGGGCTGCTGGTCGACGACAGCGACACGCTCGACGGCGCCTTCGCCAAGCTGGCGGGCTTTCAGGATCTCTTCTTCTCGCGCGACTTCCTGCAGCCGCGGCCGCTGCTGCAGGCGATGGAGCAGCCCGCGGGCAGCGTGCTGCTGATCGACGAGGTCGACAAGTCCGAGGACGCCTTCGAGGCCCTGCTGCTCGAGGTGCTGGCCGACTACCAGGTGACGATCCCCGAGATCGGCACCGTGCGCGCCCGCGTGCCGCCGCTGGTGGTGCTGACCTCCAACAACACGCGCGAGCTGGGCGACGCGCTCAAGCGCCGCTGCCTGCACCTGCACATCGGCCTGCCCGACGCCGCGCTCGAGCAGCGCGTGCTGCGCGCTCGCGTGCCCGGCCTGCCAGCGGCGCTGCTGGCGCAGCTGGTGGCCTTCGTGCAGGCGCTGCGCAGCGAGAACATCCGCAAGCCGCCGTCGCTGGCCGAATCGGTGGACTGGGGGCGCACGCTGCTGCTGCTGCACGCGCCGGCGCTGGACGAAACGCTGGTGCGCGAGACGCTCAACGTGCTGCTCAAGCGCGAGAGCGACATCCGCGAGGTGCATCCCCGCCTGGCCACGCTGACGCGCTCGGCGCTGGCTTCAGCGGCTGCAGCGGCCGCCGACTGAGCGGCCGATGGACGGCGTGCTGACCCGCTACGTGCGCGCGCTGCGGGCGGCGGGCGCCGAAGTCTCGACCGCCGAGACCATCGACGCGGCGCGTGCCGTGGCCTTGCTGGGTTATGCCCAGCGCGCCGACCTCAAGGCCGCGCTGGGCCTGGCGCTGGCCAAGTCCGAAGCCGAGCGCGGCATCCACGAGCGCGTGTTCGAGTTGTTCTTCAGCACCGCGGCGCCGTGGCCGGCCGACGACGCCGCGGTGCAGCGCCAGCTGGCGCTGGCGCGCGCCGGCGCGGCGGCCGGCCTCGACGACATCCAGCTCTTCACGCAGACGCCCCGGCTGGCGCGACGCATGCTGCAGCAACTCGGCATCGAGCCGCTCGAAGCGCGCCTGCTGCAGGCGCTGGGCGACCCGTCACCCAGCGCGCAGGCCCAGGCGCAAGCGCTGCAGGCGGCGCGCGACACGCTGCAGCGCGAAGCGCGCTCGCTCGTCGATCAGCGCTTCGAGCTCTTCGGCCGCCCGGCCACCGAGGCCTTCATGAGCGAGCTCGTGGTGCAGCGCCCGCTCGGACGCATGGCGCCGCAGGACATGGAGCGCATGAAGGCGGCGGTGGCGCGCATGGCGCGCCGGCTGGCCGCGCGCCACGCCCGCCGCCAGCGCGTGCAGCTGCGCGGCCAGCTCGACCTGCGCCGCACGCTGCGTGCCAACGCCGGCCACGACGGCGTGCCTTTCACGCTGG
>JANMVM010000326.1:0-1732 GCA_031392695.1 Rubrivivax sp. | reverse complement strand
CCGCCACCGCCGGCACCACGATGCGGCTCACGCCCGCGGCACGCGCGCGCGCCGCCACGCTGTCGCGGTCGGCGTCGAATTCCGGCGCGTCGAGGTGGCAATGGGTGTCGATCCACATGCTGCGATGATGGCGCACCGCGCAGCCCTGAGCGCCCGCGAGGCGATTTCACCGATCTGGCTCGATGCCGTGGCCGCAGCCTCGACAACCGGGCTGTGGGCCTGAAACGCGCGCGGCAACGCGGTCTGCCGGGCCGCCGACATGGAAGCGCCAGCAAGCGCCAGCAAGCGCCAGCAAGCGCCAGCGCAACGTGATACCGTGCTTTCACACTGCTTTCTGCGCGCATGAAAAAGGCATCGCTGTACAGCCGCTCGCCCCGTCGTGAACCGCCGCAGCCGGATGCCGCGGTGCAGCCGTCGCTGGCTGCCGCGGCCGCGACGACGGCAGCGCCTCGCCGCAGCCGCCGTTGGGCGCCTGCCGGGTGGGCGATGCTGGGCGCCCTGCTGGCCCTGGTGGTGATGCTCATCGGGCTGCGCCTGCTGCCCGCTCAGCGGCCCATCACGCAGGACGACATCGACGCCGCGGTGCGCCAGTCGCTCGAAAAGGAACCCCTGCCCTCGGCCGCAGCCAAGGCCTTTGAAGCGATATTGCCTTCGGTGGTGCGCGTCATCGGTCTGATGGAAGACGACGACAAGGGCGAAGACAAACCCGAGCAGCGTGCCATGGAACGCAGCCTGGGCACCGGCGTCGTGATCATCGACAACGGCACCATCCTGACCAACCTGCACGTCGTCTGGGGGGCCAAGAAGATCCGCGTGCGCTTTGCCAACGGCCATGAAAGCGAAGCCGTGATGATGGGCGCGCAGCCGGAAAACGACCTCGCCGTGCTCAAGGCCCTGAGCCTGCCCGACGACCTTGAGGCCGCCACCATGCGCTCCACCGGCGATTTGAAACCCGGCGACCACGTGATCGCCGTCGGCCACCCCTTTGGCATCGGCCCCAGCGTCAGCTACGGCGTGGTGTCGGGCCTGAAACGCGACTTCCGCTCGCCCGAGGGCGAGAAGACGCTCACCAACCTGATCCAGTTCGACGCCGCCGCCAACCCCGGCAACAGCGGCGGCCCGCTGGTCACGATGGACGGCCACGTGGTCGGCATCGTCACCGCCATCCTCAACCCCAGCGAGCAGCGCACCTTCATCGGCATCGGCTTTGCCGTGCCGATCGAGAACGCAGCTTCGGCTGCGGGCATGCCACCGTTCTGATCGTCCCCCACCATGCAAGAAACCGCAGAGACCACTGCCGCCCTGATGGAGCGCATCCTCTACGAGGTCAAGCGCGTCGTCGTCGGCCAGGACCGCTTTTTGGAGCGCGTGCTGGTGGCCATGCTGGCGCAGGGCCATCTGCTGGTCGAAGGCGTGCCCGGCCTGGCCAAGACGCTCACCATCAAGACGCTGGCGCGCACCGTGCGCGGCAGCTTCAAGCGCATCCAGTTCACGCCCGACCTGGTGCCCGCCGACCTGGTGGGCACGCGCATCTACAACCAGAAGACAGGCGAGTTCGGCACCAGCCTGGGGCCGGTGTTCGCCAACCTGCTGCTGGCCGACGAGATCAACCGCGCCCCGGCCAAGGTGCAGAGCGCGCTGCTCGAGGTGATGCAGGAGCACCAGGTCACGATCGCCGGCGAGACGCACAAGGTGCCTGACCCCTTCGTGGTCATGGCGACGCAGAACCCGA
>JANMVM010000305.1:0-17248 GCA_031392695.1 Rubrivivax sp. | reverse complement strand
GGGCGACAATCGAGGACCACGCCCGCCAGAGCCATGACCGAGCCAAGACCGAGCCAAGACCGAGCCATGACCGAGCCATGACCGAGCCATGACCGAGCCCACCCGCGACAGCCGCAGCACCGCCCAGGCCGACTCGGCCTTCAAGAGCCGCGGCGGCTGGCGCCGCGTGGTGTACGCGATGCACTACTCGCTGGCCGGGCTGCGCGCCGCGGTGCGCCACGAGGCGGCCTTTCGGCAGGAGCTGCTGCTGGCGCTGCCGATGCTGCTGCTGGTGCCCTTCATCGCGCCCGGGCGCTGGCAGGCGCTGCTCATGGCCGGCAGCGTGCTGGCGGTGCTGGTGGTGGAGCTGCTGAACTCGGCCATCGAAGCGCTGGCCGACGCGGTCACGCTCGAGCGCCACCCCTTGCTCGGCCGCGCCAAGGACTTGGGCAGCGCCGCGGTGATGCTGAGCCTTTTCTTCGCCGGCCTGGTGTGGGCGGTGGTGCTGTGGCCCTGATGCCACCCGCCGCTGCAGCTTGAGGTCCAATCCAGCGATGGACCCCCGTGACGAATCCCGCCTGACCGAGCTTGAAATCAAGGCCAGCTACGTCGAGGACACGCTCGACCGGCTGAACGACGTCATCGTGCGCCAGCAGGCACAGATCGATGCGCTGCTGCGCGAACTGGCGGCCCTGCGCCATCAGGCGCAGCCCGACGATGGGCCGGGCCTGAGCAGCCTGCGCGACGAGCTGCCGCCGCACTACTGAGGCTTTTGAGCTGGATCGGTGGCGTTGCCGCCGGCGCGCCCACCCCCGCCCCCGCGCCGCGCCTCGCGCAGCATGAAGAGGTAGAGGCCCTCGACCTTCTCGCGTGCCCACGGCGTCTTGCGCAGAAATTTCAGGCTGCTGCCCAGGCTGGGCTCGTGGGTGAAGCAGCGCAGCGCGACGCGCTCGCCCAGGCCGGCCCAGCCGTAGTTGGCCACCAGGGCGGTGAGCAGCGCTTCCAGCGTCAGGCCGTGCAGCGGATCTTTCGGGACCTTGGCGTGGGCGGGGGTGGCCGTCATGGCCGCATTGTCGCGGCGCCGCCGTCACGCCAGGCGCGGACGCGCGATCGGCATCAGGCTCTCGAAGGCGCGCGCCGCGCGCAGCACCAGGGCGTCGCCGAACATCGGCCCCACCAGCTGCAACCCGATCGGCAGGCCGGAGCGCGTCAAGCCGCAGGGGATGCTGCAGGCCGGCTGCTGCGACAGGTTGAAGGGATAGCTGAAGGGCGTCCAGCCCAGCATCTGCTCGGGCGTCATCGGCGCCTGGCCGGGCGGCCGTGCATCGAAGGCCGGCACCGCCACCGCCGGCGTGACCAGGATGTCGAAGCGCTGCATGAACTGGCGCAGGTGCGAGCCCAGGGCGCCGCGGCGCAGGTGCAGGCGCTGCACGTCGAGCGCGCTCAGCTGCGAGCCCAGCTGTGCCTGGGCCGCGAAGTCGGGGTCGGTGCGCGCCTGCTGCTCGGGCGTCAGCGTGTTCCACACCGTCCAGCTGCTGACGAACCACAGACCGGTGGTGATGTCGAGCGGGTCCGCGAAGCCGGGGTCCACGGCCTCGACGTGAGCGCCCAGTTCGGCCAGCCGCTGCGCCGCGCGCGCGCAGGCAGCGGCCACTTCGGCATCCACGCCGCGAGCGTAGCCCAGCGTCGGCGACCAGGCCACGCGCCAGCCGCGGATGCCGTCGTCGAGGCCGACGCGGTAGTCGCGCCCGTCGGCGCTCAGCGAGGTCCAATCGCGCGCGTCGGGCTGCGCCAGCACGTTCATCATCAGCGCTGCGTCGGCCACGCTCATCGTGTGCGGACCGAGGTGGGCCACGCTGCCGAAGGGCGACAGGGGATGGGCCGGCACGCGGCCGAAGCTGGGCTTCAAGCCGAAGTTGCCGCAGAAGGCCGCCGGGATGCGCACGCTGCCGGCGCCGTCGGTGCCCACCGACAGCGGCCCCATGCCCGCGGCCACCGCCGCCGCGGTGCCGCCGGACGATCCGCCCGGTGTCTTGACCGGGTCCCAGGGGTTGCGCGTGATGCCGTTGCGCGGCGAGTTGGTTTCGCCCTTGCAGCCGAACTCGGGCGTCGCGGTCTTGCCCAGCAGCACGGCGCCGGCTTCGCGCAGGCGCGCCGTGACCGGCGCGTCGACGTCCCAGGGCTGCGCCGCGTCGACCGTGTGGCTGCCGCGCAGCGTGGGCCAGCCGCGCGTCAGGATCAGGTCCTTGATCGACGCCGGCACGCCGTCGAGCGCGCCGCCAGGCGCGTCGCGTTGCCAGCGCGCTTCGCTGAGTGCCGCGCTGGCCAGCGCCTCATCGGCAGCCACGTGCACGAAAGCGCGCAGCGTGCCGTTGTGGCGTGCGATGCGCGCCAGCACGGCCTGCGTCGCCTCGACCGGGGAGGCCTGATGGCTGCGGTACAGGGCCAGCAGTTCAGTGGCGGTGCAGTCGGCAAGGTCGGTGGCGGGCATGCGGGCTCCGGTGGTGCTGGACACACCGCCATCTTGAACGCCCGGCGCGCCGCGGCACAGCGGGAATGCCCGCCCGCACACACCTTACGGCGCCCAGACCTTGACATCGGCAAACCCCATCATGCGCAAGACGACGTAGTTCACCGCCGCTTCGCCCAGCGTGTCGGCAAAGACGACGATCTCGGCGTAGCGCGGCACGCCGGCCTTGTCCAAGGTGTTCCAGATGTCCTTGGCCGCCTTGGGCGTGCCGTCGGCATTCAGAAACTGGGCATAGGGCAGGTGCAGCACGCGGCCAACGGGCGCGCGCGCCGGCAGCCGGGCGCCCGAGGCGACGTAGACCCGGGGGTACAGGCCCTGGGTGCGCGTCGGGTCGGTGAAGAGCCGGTCGCTGCGCGCCGTGGCCGTGTCGGGTGGGGCGGGTGTGGCGGGTGGGGCGGGTGTGGCCGCGCTCGCCGCGGCCGGCCGCGCCACCGCCTGCCCGAGTTCGGCCCAGCGCTCGGTGCTGTCCATGAAGATCGACACCTTGTGCTGCCCCAGGCTTTCGAGCGCCAGGAAGGCCAGCGCCGCGTTCTCGTTGAGCCCGCCCTCGGAGACCACCACCGCCTCGTGCGCGCGGTCGACCCCGGCCTGGCCCAGCAGGGCGGCCAGTGCGGCCAGCGCGGCCGGACTCTGCAGCGGGCTGCTGAAGGCCGGCGCCGGTACGTTCACCGCCAGCGGCACGTGGCCGAGCTGAAAGGCGTCGGCGCTGCGCACGTCGACGATGCTCACGCGCGACAGGCCGAAGGCCTTGAGCATCGGGCTGCCCCAGGCCTTGAGCCACGGCGTGTCGCGCATCAGGTGCGGGTCGCTGTAGGTCCAGACCGGCAGTTCGCGCTCGTCCTGCAGCCAGCCCATCTGCGATTCCTGGAACAGCTTGACCCGGGGGTAGCCGAGCATGAACTTGAGGGCGAAGAAGGGCACGGCGGCAGCGCCACCGCCGCCGCAATAGGTGAGCACCTGCTGCTCGCGCCGGATGCCCAGGTGGTCGAGCATGCGCTGCATCTCCGGCGGCGATTTGAAGGTCTTGTCGGCGTTGTAGAAGTCCTCGCTCGGCATCAGCGTGGCGTGCGGCACGTGGCCGCCGCGGTTGAAGAAGGCAGCACCGCCGTAGAAGTAGCTCGGCTCCAGCGCCTCGAGCAGGACGTTGTTGCGCGGGTCGCCGGTGGCGACCAGGAATTCGGGCAGCCGCACGCGCACCTCGGGGTTGAGCGCCGTCAGGCGCACCGTGCCCGGCCGCGGCGCCGGTGTCGCGTCGGCGGTCACGGCGCCGCCTTCGGCGAGCCACTTGGACAGGCCGCCGTCCAGGATCAGCAGGCGCTCGGCCGGCAGGCCGTGGTGGACGAGATCCCAGAACAGCCGCGTCGCCATGTAGGTGCCGCCCTGGTCGTAGAGCACGATGGACTGGCCCGCGCCCACACCCCAGGCGCGCAGGTGGCCCTCGAACTGCTCGAGCGGCAGATCCTTGGGGCCGAAGGTGAACAGCGTCGACAGCACGGCGCCCGGAATGTGGCGCTGGCGGTGCAGCGGCGCGGGTGAGGCGTCGACGAGCACGAGGTCGGCGCGCGCCAGGTTCTTCTTGAGCCAGTCGACGCTGGCCAGGTGGCCCTGCACGCCGATCTCGGCTGCGCTGCAGGGCAGCGCGATCAGCGGCAGCGCTGCTGCCAGCCACAAGGTCCAGCACTTCATCAGATTGGCCATCCTGAGCTCCCTTGTCTGCACCGCGGGTCTGCTGCGCAGGCCCTGCGCGAGAGGCTAGCGATGTTGCGCTCCGAGGAGCCAGTGGCATGCGACAGGCTGCAGCCTGGCTGGATTGAACGGCAATCGGCGGGCCTGGCAGCGGCGACAAGGTACCCTCGCGGCATGTCCGATGACCCCCTGATCCGCTGGACCGAGAACGACCAGCCCCACGACGCGCGCTGGCGCAGCGAACGCGCCGCGCCGCCACCGGCACGCGTGGTGCTGGCCGACGACACCACCGCTGCTGACGTCGCCTACCGGCTGGCCTGCGAAGGCAGCGGGCTGCTCTGGCGCGGCGACTTCCAGAACGCCCGCCTGCTGCTGCTGGCGCTGGCGCGGCGCGCCGACCGCGTGCCGCGGCGCAAGGCCCGCGGCCCCGCGGCAACGCCGTCGCCGGCGGTGACTGTCGAAGCGCCGGGCGCAGCCTTTCACCGCCACCGCCAGGCGCAGTCGCAGCGCGCGCGCGTGCTGGCGCAGATCCTGATCCCGCTCGACGGCGACTACGGCATCCCGCTGCGCCGCGCGCCCGACGTGCGGCTGGCCTGCACCCAGGCCTGGGGCGCGGCCGACGGCGCGGCGTCGGTGACCTCGCTGCGCGAGCTGCTGGGCCTGATCAGCGCCTTTGAATGGCGCAAGAAGGGCGTGCCGGTGGTGGCGCTGGGCGCGGCGCCGGACAACCGCATCCACCCCCACTACGGCGTCTTCTCGCCGCTGCGCGGCGAGTACATCGACCTGGTGGCGGACACGCCGCTGCCTGCGCTGCAGCCGCTGCAGCCTCTGACGGCCTTCGACATCGGCACCGGCACCGGCGTGCTGGCCGCGGTGCTGGCCAAGCGCGGCGTGGCACGCGTCGTGGCCACCGAGCAGGACCCGCGAGCGCTGGCCTGCGCGGCCGAGAACCTGGCGCGGCTGGCGCTGACGGCGCAGGTGCATTTGCTCGATGCCGATCTGTTCCCGCCCGGCCGCGCCGGCCTCGTGGTGTGCAACCCGCCCTGGCTGCCGGCGCGCGCCGGCTCGCCCATCGAGCGCGCGGTCTACGACGAGGACAGCCGCATGCTGCTCGGCTTCCTGGCCGGGCTGGCGGCGCACCTGGAGCCGGGCGGCGAGGGCTGGCTTGTGCTGTCGGATCTGGCCGAGCGGCTGGGCCTGCGCACGCGCGCCGAATTGACGGCGGCGATCGAAGCGGCCGGCCTGCAGGTGCTGGGCCGCATCGACACCTGGCCCCGCCACCCCAAGGCTAGCGACGCCGAAGACCCGCTGCACGCTGCGCGCGCCGCCGAGGTGACCTCGCTGTGGCGACTGGCAGCGCGCCCATGAGCGCCATCGACTTCGCGCTGCGCGGCGAGCACATCACGCTGGACGCGCTGCTCAAGGCCTGCGGCCTGGCCGGCAGCGGCGGCGCGGCCAAGATCGTCGTCACCGCTGGCGGGGTGCGCGTCAACGGCCAGGCCGAGACCCGCCGCGGCCGCAAGCTGCGCGCCGGCGACGAGGTGCAGCTGGGCGGCGCGCGCGTGCTGCTGCGCGCCGCTGCATCCAAATTGCCGCCGACCGCGTAAAGCGAGGGAGCCGATCGCCATCGGCTCAGTCCTACCCCCGGCCTGCTCGAGCGTGCACGGTGTTGCCCATCGCGTCGGCCACCCACCCAGGAGACCACCGTGAAGCCACTGTGCAAGAAACTGCTGGCCGCCAGCGCGATCGCCGTCTTCGGCGTCGCAGCCCAGGCCTCGAGCCACCGCGAGGCGCTGGCCGTCCTCAACGAGCCCTGCGCCGACAACACCGACACCTACGCCTGGGTGTCCAACACGCGCCACGACAAGCTCTACCTGATCATGAACTTCAACCCGCTGCACGAGCCGGGTCAGGGCAACCAGGGCCTGCGCGCCTGCAATGGCTATCGCTACGAGTTTCACATCGGCGTCGGCGCGAGCCTGAAGTCGCGCGTCATCTACCGCGTCGAGTTCAAGAACACGCTCATCCCCGAAGCGGCGCCGAGCCCGTCGGACCCGCTGGGCGGCGGCAACGAGCTGCTGTGGCAGCTCACCGGCGGCACCGAGACCATGAAGGTCACGCGCATCGTGCGCGGCGAGCACCACGGCTGGGACGACGACGACGATGACGACGCGCGCCGCGTCAGCGTGCTGGGCAACGCGCTGGCCGTGCTGCCCAACAACCACGGCCCGCAGACCGACCGCCTGGTCTACGGCCTGGGCCCCTTCCAGGGCTACGACTCGGGCAATCCGGCGAGCCGCGAAATCGGGCTCTACGACCAGCCCTTCGTCGACACCTTCATCCACCCGCTGGCCAATGGCGGGCGCGTCATCGCCGGCCAGTTCGACGACCCCTACCAGCTCGACGAGAAGGGCATCTTCGACCTCGTCAACCTCAACCGCGACGACCTCGGCGGCATCCCCGGCGCGCGCCGGCCGCCGGGCAAGGACGTGTTCACCGGCTTCAACATCTTCTCGATCGCGCTCGAGGTGCCGATCACCGACATCTTCCCGCACGGCATCCCGCACAACGGCGTGCTCGACATGAACGCCACCGACAGCCTGCTGCGCGTGCACGCCAGCATCAGGCGCCAGAAGCACCAGACGGTGGACGCCGACAACATCATCACCGGGCTGCGTGGCTCGGGCGACTTTGTGCAGGTGGGCCGCAACGCGCTGCCGCTGTTTAATGCCGGGCTCGTGGGCACGCAGCGCCAGACCCAGTACCTGCGCAGCAGCCCGCGGCGCGACGTGACGAACTTCGGCGCCGACATCCTGTACCCGGTGCTGGTGCGCGACGCCGAGGCGCTGGGCATCTACCGCGCGCTGGGCGTGCCGGCAGCCACCGTGGCCGCGCTCAAGGGCCCGCGCACCGACATCATCAACGTCATCAACCTCGGGCGGCCGATTCCGGTGGCCGACGGCTATACCGGCGACGTGATCACGCTCGACGCGGCGATCGATTCCAGCTTCCCCAATGGTCGCCGCCTGGGCGGTGGCACGGCAGCCAACCGGCACCAGGTCAACGTCAACTCGGTGCTGATCAGCCTCATCGTGGCCGGCAACCCTGCTGCGGGCCTGGCCAAGGGCGTCGAGGTCAACGACAAGGACTTCCTGCCGCGCTTCCCGTTCCTGGCGCCGGCCCACCAGGGCCTGCTGCAGGGACACGGCGGCATCAACGTGCCGACGGTGCCGAACATCCCGCCGCCCTGAGCTGCCCTGAGCCGCAGCCAGCGCCGCGATCATGGTCCGCCAGGCTCTGCGTTGCTTGTGGGTGATGAGCCTGGCGCTCGCGGCGCTGCCCTTGCACGCCCACGACGTGTGGATCGTGCCCAGCAGCTTCGCCCCCGCGGTCGGCCAGGTCGTGGGCCTGCGCCTGCTCGTGGGGCAGGACCTGCGGGGCGAGGCCCTGGCCCTGGTGCCGGGGCTGGCGCGGCAGTTCGTGGTGCAGGACGCGGTGGCGCGCCGGCCGCTCGCGCCGCGTCTGCGCGCGGCCACCGCGGCGCTGCTGCGGGTGACCGCACCCGGCCTGCAGGTGGTGGGCTACTACAGCCACCCGAGCTTCATCGAGCTGCCGGCCGACAAGTTCAACGCCTACCTGGCCGAAGAGGGGCTCGAGGCGATCCTGGCGCAGCGCGCCGGGCTCGATCAGTCGCTCGCCAGCGGCCGCGAGATGTACACGCGCTGCGCCAAGACCTTGCTGCGCACCGCACCAATCGCACCAATCGCGCCAACCGCGCCAATCGCGGCGACCGCGCCAACGCAGGCTGACCAGCGGCTCGGCTTCCCGCTTGAGCTGGTGGCCGAGCGCAACCCGTACGACAGCGTCGCCGGCCAGGCGCTGCCGGTGCGACTGAGCTTCGAGGACCGGCCGCTGGCCGGCGCGCTGGTGGTGGCCATCAACAGCCGGGACGGGTCGCACAAGCTTTCGGCACGCACCGACAACGACGGCCGCGTGCAACTGCTGCTGCCTGCAGGCGGGCTGTGGCTGATCAAGGCCGTGCACATGGTGCCGGCGCCGGCCGGCGCGGCCGCCGACTGGGCCAGCTACTGGGCCTCGCTGACCTTCGAGACGGAAGAGCCGGGCGCGCTGCGGCGCTGAGCAGTCAAGGGTGTCGCCTTAGCCAGCCGGCGTGAAATCGCCGGCCGGCCTTCGCCAGCCATGCGAGTCCTTCCGGACTCGCAAGCGCAGGCTCAGCCCTTGGCGGCCATGCCCAGGCGCTCGATGGTGGCCTTTTCGGCCACGAAACTGTCGCGCGCGAACTGGGTGTAGGTGTCGGTGTTCATGTAGATCACCGTCTGGTCGTACTTGTCGAAACTGGCCAGCACGGCCGGGTCTTCCAGCGTCTTCCTGAAGGCGTCGTGCAGCGTGCGCGTGATGGCCGTGTCCATGCCCTTGGGGCCGCAGACGCCGAAAGGCGAGTCGCTCACCGTCTTGTAGCCCAGCTCGTCGAGCGTGGGCACGTCGGGCCAGCGCTTGGTGCGCTTGCTGCCGTAGGTGGCCAGCAGGCGCAGCTTGCCGCTGGCGACGTGCGGCGCCCAGCCGGTGGCGTCGCTGGCGGCCATGGTGTGGCCACCCAGGATGGCCTGCATGTTGTCGGCGTTGCCCTTGAAGGGCACGTGGTTGAGCTTGATGCCGGCGCGCTGCGCGAACTCTTCCATCGCCAGGTGCGGGCTGGTGCCGATGCCGGTGCTGCCGTAGCTGAACTTCTCGGGGTTGGCCTTGGCGTAGGCGACGAGGTCGGCAATGCTCTTGATGGCGCCGTCGGCCGGCACCACGAGGCCGAAGGTGTAGCCCGTGAGGCAGGCGATCCAGGTGAAGTCTTTCAGCGTGTCGAAGGTCGTCTTCTGCATGTGCGGAATGCGGAACACGCCGTGCGGCAACTGGCTCAGCGTGTAGCCGTCGGGCCGGGCGTTGACGAGCTCGTTGGCCCCCAGCATGCCGCCCGCACCGGGCTTGTTGTCGACGATGATCTGCACGCCCAGCGACTTGGCCGCGCTCTCGGCGATGGCGCGGATGACGGCGTCGGTGGAGCCGCCCGCGGGCCAGGGGCAGATGTAGCGAATGGGGCGCGCCGGGAAGGCCTGTGCCCGCGCCAGCGACGGCAGTGCCAGGCTGCCCGCGGCCAGCGCGGTGGTGGCGATGAAGTGGCGTCGGTTGCTGCTCATGGGGTGCTCCAGAATGTTCAATCGGCCTTGGCGCCGGAATCCTTGACGATCTTGGCCCACTTGACGATCTCGCGTGCCTGGTAGGCGGCCAGTTCTTCGGGCGTCGACAACCACGGTTCGAGGCCCAGCACCCGAAGCTTGTCGGCCACGTCGGGCAGCTTGAAGACGCGCTGCACTTCGGCGTTGAGCTTCATCACCACGTCGCGTGGCGTGCCGGCGGGCGCGAACATCGCGAACCAGGTCGTGGCTTCGAAGCCGGGCACGGTTTCGGCCACCGTGGGCACGTCGGGCGCAGCGGCCGAGCGCGTGGCGGTGGTCTGCGCCAGGGCGCGGATCTTGCCTTCCCTGGCCATCGGCAGCGCCGAGGGCATGTTGTCGAACATGACCTGGATCGACCCGCCCACGAGGTCGGGGATTGCGAACTGCCGGCCCTTGTAGGGCACGTGCTGCATCTGCGTGCCGGTGAGCGACTTGAAGAGCTCGCCCGAGACATGCACCGAAGTGCCGATGCCGGGCGAGCCGAAGCTTAAGCGGTCGGGGTTGGCCTTCATGTAGGCGATCAGCTCGGCCACATTCTTGACCGGCAGCGCGTTGGTCACCACCAGCAGGTTGGGTGCCGAGGCGATGTGCGCCACGGGCGTGAAGTCACGCACCATGTCGTAGGGCATCTTGCTGTACAGCGCGCCGTTGATCGAATGGGTGCCCACGGTGGCCAGCACCAACGTGTGGCCGTCGGGGGGTGACTTGGCGACGTCGGCGGCGCCGATGTTGCCGCCGGCACCGGGCTTGTTGTCGATGACCACGGCCTGGCCGAGCTGGGCCTTGTCGGCGAACAGGCGCGCCAGGATGTCGGGCGCGCCGCCGGGCGGAAAGGTCACGACGAGGCGGATCGGCTTGTTCGGGAAGCCCTGGGCGCTGGCGGCCCAGGCGGTGAGGGCCAGCAGGGTGCCCATCAGGAACGATTTGCGGTTCATCGGCTCTCCGGGAAGGGGACTGCGCAGCCACCATTGGCGCCGGCAGGATAAGGGAAGCCCCCTGCGGGCGAGCACGGGTTTTCGCCAGCCCGGCGGGCGGCGGATAACCCTGCAAGCCGCGCCCGCGTCGCCCTGGCGGTACAACCCGCAGCGGGCTTGCGTCAGCAGCCGATCGAAGCCCTGGAGGACTTGCCATGCCGAACTCGAAGACCATCGCCACCACCGATCTCGACCCCGAGCTGTGGTGCCTGTTCGACCAGTACGTGCACGGCGACATCGACCGCCGCGGCTTCCTCGTCCGTGCCGCCCGCTTTGCCGCTGCCGGCGGCACCACGGCCGCTGCGCTGCTGGCCGCACTGAGCCCGGACTTTGCGCGCGCGCAGAAGGTGGCGCCGGCCGACGGCCGCTTGAAGACCGAGTTCGTCGAGTTCGCCGCGCCCGCCGGCCACGGCAAGGGTCGCGCCTACGTGGCGCGGCCGGCGCAGGCCGCAGGGCCGCTGCCGGTGGTGCTGGTGGTGCACGAGAGCCGGGGCCTGAATCCGCACATCGAAGACATCGCGCGCCGCCTGGCGCTGGACAACTTCATCGCCGTGGCGCCCGACGCGCTGCATCCGCTGGGCGGCTATCCCGGCGACGAGGACAAGGCGCGCGAACTCTTCGCCAAGCTCGACCCGGCCAAGACGTGCGAGGACTTCGTCAGCGCCGCCGGCTGGGCGCGCACGGCGGTGGCCGGCAGCAACGGCAAGCTCGGCTGCGTGGGCTTCTGCTACGGCGGCAGCATGGTCAACCTGCTGGCCACGCGGGTGCCCGAACTGCTGGCCGGCGCGCCTTTCTACGGCGCCCCGGCGCCGGCCGATCAGGTCGGCAGCATCAAGGCCGAGTTGCTGCTCATGTTTGCGGACAACGACGAACGCATCAACGCCGCCTGGCCGGCCTATGAAAGCGCGCTGAAGAGCGCCGGCGTGAAGTTCGAGGCCTTCAGGTACCCGGGCACCCAGCACGGCTTCAACAACGACACCACGCCGCGCTACGACGCGGCCGCCGCGCAGCAAGCCTGGGGGCGCATGCTGGCGCTGTTCAACCGCACGCTGCGCTAGCGCTGGTCGGACGCACCCGGACTCGTCATCGATCGCACAGGACCGGAACGGCGAGTGGCTTGAGGCATGGTGCGCCGCCGAAGCCGGTGTCGCTGAAGGCCGGCGTGACTCGGGTTGCTGCCGCTCGAGTGCGGGTGACTGGTACCGGCCATCGACTCATCAGAGACCTTCGCAGGATCGAGTTCGTCGACGTAAAGCCGTCATTCAATGTTTAGCCAAGAGCCAGCGGGATTTCAACCACCTGTTCCACCGCCTGCGTCATGTGCCGTGCGCTGCAGGGTTGAGTCAGCTGCCACTGAGAAGCTGGAGTTGCTCCACGCCGCCGTGCATCAGGCAGTCGCGTCCGCACAACCAAGCCGTGCAGTTGCGCCGCGCGACGCAGAGCGCGTTCGCAGGCTGGATCCTTCCGGACCGCCAGGAGGGCAACCGGGTGCACGTGCTCGTGCGCGTGCTCGTGCGCGTGCGCTTCAACACCAATCGATGGTTCGGCTGGGCACCAACGACGCTGCAGTCCGTGGAATTGCGCGCACAGGCGGTGCTGGAGTTGACGACGGAGCAAGACCCGGGCGATGAGTGCCGGCGGCTATGCGCCCAGTAGCGGCAGGAGGTGCTTGCCAAACTTCCCCGTGTGAGTGGCGCTGGTCATGACGATCGCATAGGCGAAGACCAGACCCGCGGCGCCGAACAAGACCACGGCCGGCCATTTCAGGCGGCCAGGCAGGACAAGCGGCCTGCGCATGTTGCGGATGAAGAACTCGGCAACCAGCAGGTTGGGAACGAAGAACAAGTAAAGCATGGCAAGGTCGAACGGCCCGCTGGCGCCATCTGCGTGCATGCCGATGCCGCCCGCCAAGTCCGTCCATGCCTGTATTTCGATGTCAAACAGCCATGAACCCAGCACCATTGCGAACAAGCGGATGGCCCAAGCGCGATGCCGGTCGAATCGTTTGGCGCGTGCGCAGACATACGCCATGATTGCGCAGAGGATCATGACCGCACCCCAGATACCGAATGCGATGGAGGCGGCCCGACTGTAGGCACCGTGAGTGAGGATGAACGACATGCCGCCGACACCCGCCAGGAAGCCTGCGGCGACGTAGACCCGGCCCGTCCAGCGATGCACGGTGCGATGGCGGATTCGTATCCGGGCCGACAACAGGATCGGCCAGGCCAGCACCAACACCGCTCCCATCACGAAGTGCAGCCCGATGCCGACGTTGGCGAGCCAGTCCGCTGCCGTCGGCATCGGATGGCCTGCCACCAGGGCCTGCCACTGCCCGAAATTCCTGGACGTGGCGCCGGTCGCCCGCAGGGCAATGTAAGCGCCGAAGATCCCGAGGCCCACCCAGGTCGCGATACTGAAGAGGCGTCCGATCCCGCCGAGCAGGTGGTCCTCGACCGGTCTCAGCGGCGGCCTGATTGCGCACAAGGCTGGGTGGCCCTGCTCGTCCATGGTCATACCCCCTCTGTCGGCTTCACGGGACGATTCGCAGCACGCTGCCGTCACCGGGCGAGGCGCTCAAGGTGACATTGGACGTATAGAGCGCGCGGTCGGGGCCGGTCACCAGCCCGTTGGGCAGGCTCGCGAACTTGGACGCCAGTACTTTGCGCTCGCCCGTCGCCGGATTGAACACCACCAGGTTCGCGTTGTTCGGCGTCCACGCCTCGTCGTGCGGAAAGATCTCGATCGCGTACACGCGCTCGCGTTGCCACGCCAGGCCGACGATCGGGTTCAGCGACTTGAACGGCAGCGTGTAGCCCGTGAACCCTGCATCGAACACCGCCAGTTCAGCCGGTCCTTGGTCCTCGCCGAAGGTGCCGACATAGAACCGTCTGCGGTGCTGCGCCATCACGATCGGGTTGTGCTCGGCGTTGTCGATCGACATGTCGTAGAGCCGCTCGATCGTGCCCGTCGTCGGGTTCACCTTCAGCAGCAGGCCGCGGTTCGTCTCGACCACGTACAGCGCGTCGTCGACCGCAATCATCGAATGGAACACACCGCCGGGTTCCTGGTCGGTGGTGGCCGGGTTCGTGTCCTTGACGAAGTGCGGCGGGTTGGCCGCGAGCCAGGCGCTGAGGTTCGCAACCCGGGTCGTCGAGCCGTCGGCGTTGATTCGCAGGATCGCGGCGTCGTCTGCGGGCAATCCATGCGAGCAGCCCCCCATTTCGATCAACACGTACAACGTGCCGCCGATGAAGGCCACGTCGGTGGGGCCGTAGTTGCCGCCATAGGCGTCGGTCATGCTGGGCAGTCGATCGGCGACCGTCTGCTTGGTGCCGTCGGCCAGCACACGCAGCACGCGGCCGCTGTAGCCGGCGGTGTAGGGGCTGTAGATATTGATGTTGGTCGGGCACTCGGGCGTGCCGCTGGGCACCAGCGTGCCGCCGGTGCCGGCTTCGGCCACGTAGAGCCGGCCGTCGGGGCCGAAGGCCAGGCCGCGCGGGCTGCTCAAGCCGGTCGCGTAGCTGGTGACGACTATCTCGCCCCGACGAGGCCCGCGGTCGTCGTCGCGCGCGCTGCCCAGGGCGGTCGCGCGGGTGGAGACGGTTGGCGCGCGACGTTCGCCACCACCGCCGCCGCAGGCGGCGACGAGCAGAACGACGGCGAGCACGGCGGCGGCAAACTTGATGAGGTTGCGGATCATGGGGATCTCCTGGTGGGTCTAGCGGATGGATGCCTGCGCGGCTGCTTCGTAGTCGACCCCGGCCACGTCCCGGAACAGCAACATCTGCGGGATCAGGGCCGAGGCGCCTGGATGGAAGCCGGCCTCGGTGGCGAAGTCCTTCGGGTTGCGGAAGGTGCCGAACACGATGTCCCACAGCGGCAGGTCGGAGTAGTTGTGGCGGTGGATGCCGCGGGCGTGGTGCACGCTGTGGCTCTCGGGTCGCTGCACGAAGTAGCCCAGCCATTGCGGCGTGCGGATGTTGGTGTGCTGGATCACGCCCAGAAAGGTCGTCGCATAGAGGAACCAACTGACGGCCTGCGCGCTCAAGCCCACGCCCACGGTCAGCGTGAGGCTGCCCAGCACGGTCCAGCCGACGATATCCAGCGGACTGAAGTAGAAGGCGCCGAAGCTGTCCACGCGCTCCGCGCTGTGGTGCATCTGATGAAAGCCGCGCCACAACCAGGTCGTGCGGTGCATGGCGCGGTGCCACCCATACACCAGGAACTCATAGACCAGCACCGCAATGCCGGTACCGACGGCCGGGTGGACCGATTCCAGATTGAAGAGCTGGACCTTCGCCAGCGTCTCGCTCCAGAGCAGCGGCAGGTAGGACGAGAGAAAGAAGTAGACAGCGAAGACGAGCAAGGCCCGCGTCCGCCAGCCCCGCACCGGGGGCAGCGGGCGGGCCGGGAACAGGGCTTCGAGCCCGATCAAGGAAGCGTAGAGCGCAAGGACGGTCAGGGAGACGGGGTCCAGCAGGATTTCCAGTGGCGTGGGCATGTGGCTCTCCTTCGGGGTTGCAGGGAGAACCTAGGATGCGGACACAGCACGGTTGCCGCATGATGCTTGGATAATGTTTGCGCAACCCTTCGGTAACGAGCGCGCTATGCACGTGAAATACCTGGTCGGCGAGTTCACCATTGATACGGCCCGGTACCGGATCAGTGCCGGGGACACCGTCATGCCGGTCGAACCCAAGGTCTTCGACCTGCTGGTTCACCTGATCCGGCATCGCGACCGGGTGCTGACCCGGGAAGAGCTGTTCAAGGACGTCTGGAACGGGCGCGAGGTGTCCGACGCGACGCTCAGCAACCACGTCAAGAGCGCCCGCAAGATCCTGGGCGACAACGGAGACTTGCAGCAGACGATCCTGACCGTCCGCAGCCGCGGCTACCAGTTCGTTGCGCCAGTGCGGGAAATCCCGGACGAGGCCGCCGGTCCGGTGCCCATGCCCGTTCCCGCGCCTAATCGGCCAGCGGCGGACGCCGCCGGCCCACCGGCCACCCGGCCCCGCTGGCGTGTGCCCCTGTTCGCACTGGCCGTACTGCTGCTGTCAGGCATGGCGCTGACCTGGCGCATGCTGCCCCCGCCCGCGGCAGCGGTCAGCGCCGACCGGCCCTATGTGCTGGTCGTGCCCTTCGGTGTCTCCGGCGACGCGTCCGAGACCTGGCAGCCTTTTGCCGACCAGGCCACCCGCGAAGTGATCCGCAACTTGCGCAAGGTCTCCGGCTTGCGGGTGGTGCCGGTGACATCGGCATTTACCTTCAAGGGCAACAAGTCGCGCGCGCACATCCGGGCCCAGCTGCCCGAAGTGCGCTACGTGCTCGACGGCGTGGTCAGCATCGCCGCCGACAAAACGCTGCGCATCACCGCGGAGCTGGAGGATCTGCACAAGGGCGGGACGGTCTGGGATCAGGACTACACGGGCCGCGCCGACGACACCAATCTTTTCGCCATGCAGTCGGGCATCGCCGCCGCCGTGTCGCAGTCGCTGAAGGTGGCGATCCTCGACGACGAGTTGCGCGCCATGGGCGAACTGCCCACCTCGAATCTCAAGGCCTACGAGCTGTACGTGGCGGGGCGGCACCAGCTGGAACTGGTCAGCCACGAGTCGCTGCCGAGGGCGATCGCGCTGTTCAACCAGGCCATCGCGCTGGACCCGAAGTTCTTCGACGCCTTCATCGCCCGCAGCGACGCCTACCGTCAGTTGTTCGCCTACTTCGAGCCGCCGATCAACATGCTGCAGGCCGTGATCGACTCGATCGCCGCGGCCCGCGAGTTGCGCCCCGACTCTGCCGAGGCCTGGTCATCGCTGGGCCTGACCTATGTCATGGCCTGGCGCTGGAAGGACGCCTGGACGGCGCTCAATGCAGCCAAGCGGCGCGACCCGAACCTGGCGCAAACCGAACTCGGTTTCGCGCTCTACTACTCCGGCCTGGGCGAGGCCGACAAGGTCAAGCGCGCGCTGGAAGCCGCCAATCGCCTGGACCCGCTGAACGCCGAGATGGCGGATTGGGGCAACTGGGCGCTGTTCATGGTGGGCGAGCGCGACGCGGCGCGGGTCTGGGTGGAACAGAAGATGCGGCAGCACCCGGACATCGGACTGGTGTTCTCCGGCGCCGGCATCGGCGCTTCCATCGCCGGCGACCATGAGCGCGCCGTCAAGCTGGCGCAGCGGGGCGCAGAACTTGACGCCTCCCCGGTCGCCTTGGTCATGCTGGCCCACGCCTACGGCTCCGCGGGCTACAAGGACAAGGTGCTGCCCTTGCTGGAGAAGGCCGAGCGCGCCGGCACATTCGTCTGCCCCTACGAATCGGCCGCCGTCTATCTGAGCATCGGCGACAAGGAGCGCGCCATAGCCCTGCTGGGTGAGGCGATCGAGAAACGCTCAAATTGCCTCATCTTCCTGCGCAACGACCCGCGCTGGGCCTCCATCCGCCCCGATCCCCGCTTCGCGGTGTTGCTGCGGCGCGTGGGGCTGGACGACACCTCGCTGGCGAGCCACAAGCGCTGACGCCGATCCAATGGCGGTACCTCGGCGCAAAGCATCATCCGCGTCGATGCGCCCTAGCCCGTCATTGCTGCGTTGATCGCCGCTGATCGGGTCGAGACGGCCGCGTTTGGCCCTTCCCCGGCTTGGATTGCGGGCCGTTTTGGTGTCAACGCGCCGGCCAGGCACTGGATGAAGGTCTATGGGCCGAGGGCACGCGCGGCGGCGATGAAGACATGCTTCATCGTGTGTGCCGAGGCCAGCAGCACGCGCACGCAGCGTTTATTGCGCAGAACAGCCGCGCCGATCTTGAGCAGTTCGGTGCGGATCCGTGCGCAA
>JANMVM010000247.1:0-2944 GCA_031392695.1 Rubrivivax sp. | reverse complement strand
GCCCGAGTTGAGTTCGTCGACGTCGCCCATCGCGGCCACGCGCAGGTGGCTCTTGGGCACGCGGGTGCCGTCGCCCAGGCCGGTGGTGCCGTCGTCTCCGGTGCGGGTGGCGATCTGGGTCAGGCGGTTGGACATGGTGCGTGGCGCCGATGCAGCGAAAGACGGCTATTGGATCATTTCGGCGGCGCCGGTCGCTCGAACGCCTGCGCAAGGGCCTTGCCGCACGGCGTCGCACAGGACTACCATGAGCCGCTGACCAGCGCCCGGCTGGCACGCTTCGGCCTTGCGGAGGTGAACATGAAATTCAGGCGCCTGTTCCTTCAACAAACCGCACTGTCCGCGGTCTTCCTGCTGTTGCCGCCAGTCTCCACCTGGGCGCAGACCGCAGCGCCGGTGCGCGTGGTCTTGCAGGGGCGCGATCCGGTCGCCTACTTCACCGAAGGCCGGCCCGTGATGGGTTCGCCTCAGTTCAAGCTCGATTGGGACGAGCAGCGGTTCCACTTTGCGAGTGCCGCGAACCGGGACCGGTTCGCCGCCGACCCCGAACGCTATGCGCCGCAGTTCGCCGGCTATTGCCTGGGCACCCTGGCCAGGGGCGGCCGAGCCGAGGCGGACCCCGAAGCCTGGGTCATTGCCGGTGGCCGGCTGTACCTGTTTGGCCAGGTGAAGTTCAAGGACATGGCCCTGAAGGATCCGGCCTGGCTCGCCGAGAAGGTCGCGGCGGCGGGCGATCACTGGCGCACCAGGCGCTGAAGGACGCTCACAGCCCGGCCTTGCGCAGGCCGTCGAGAATGCGGGCCGCGTGCTCCGGGTTGCGAAACCGCCGGCCAGCGGTTTCGAGCTCGAATGCAGGCGAAACGCGACGGATCTGCTCGACCGCCAGTCGCGCCTCGTCGGCCCGGCCCATCTGCGCCAGGGTGGCGGTGCGAATGGCGATCAGACCGACATGGTTGGGCGCACGCGCGAGCATCGCATCGGCATCCGCCAACGCCTCGCGGTAACGGCCCGCGATGTAGTACGCGAATGGCATGCTGAAGGCATCGTTGACAACGAGCTGAGGCTCGAAACGCTTGGCGGCTTCATAGACGGCGATGGCTTCGTCGATGCGCCCGATGTACAGCAAGGCCATGCCGCGCTTGAAGAGCGCCGTCGAGTCGCTGGGGTTCAAGGCGGCTGCACGCTCGGCATGGTTCAAGGCTTCGTCGAACCGCGCCTGGTTGCTGTAGATCGTCGCCAGGATGCCATGGGCGCGCGCGTGGGTGCGGGTGTCCCCGGCGGCCAGCACGCGCTGGCACAAGGCCTCGGCACGGGACGCGGCCTCGGTCATGTCTTCGACCCATCCGAAGAGCGCGCGGTGCAGCTCCGCTTCGGCCTGGGTGAGCAGGATCTCGTCATAGTCGGGCGCCAACTTCTGGGCTTGCGCCAACAAGGCGCGCGCTTCACGGTTGGCGCTGCGCTCGTTGCGGTCCAGCAGCGAGCGGGCGCGCAGCACCAGGTCGTAGGCTTCCAGGCTCTCGGTCGCTTTGCCGAACACGCGCCGTTGCTCCTCGCTCGTCAGCTTGACCGCCAGCGCACCGACGATGTTCTTCACGATGCGATCCTGGAACTCGAACACTTCGGCGCCCTCGCCCTCGTACTGTGCCGACCAGAGCAGGGTGCCCTTTGCCGCGTCGCTCAGCTCGACCACGACGCGCACCTTGCCGTCGGACTGGCGCACGCTGCCCTGTGCGATGTAGCGCACGGCCAGTTCGCGGCTGAGCTCGGCCGAAGTCGTTGCCGGCCCCTTGTAGGCCTGGACGGCATGGCGGGACAGAACCATGAGTCCTGAGAACCGGCCCAGCGCATGGATGACGTCCTCGGTGATGCCGTCACTGAAGTAGTCGCGCTTCGGATCCCCGCTCAGGTTCGCGAAGGGCATCACGGCGATGCTGGCGCGTGTCGGGGCGGCCTGTGACGGCTTCTTGCCGAACCAAGCCGCCAGCGCGGCGCGGGCATTGCCGGTGGCATCGGCGGTGGCGACCCAGCCGCCGATGGCGACGAGCAGGGCAAGCGTCGCGGCCAGAGCCTGGCTGCGCCAGCGCGCAGCGCGCGGGGCTGCGCTCCTGCCATCGAGCAAGTCGGCCCGGTAGACACGAACCGGCCGCGCGATGTTCTTGACCTCGTGCTCGCCCTGGTCCGAGAAGACGGCGGACAAGCGATCGCGCACCGCCTCGTGCACCATGCCCGACACCGAGACGCCACCCGGCTCGGCCAGGGCCTGCAACCGGGCGGCGATGTTGACGCCGTCGCCGTAGACGGTGCCGTCCGCCTTCTCGATCACATCGCCGAGGTGGATGCCGATGCGAAACCGCATGCGCCGGTCCAGCGGCAGCGCAGCGGCTGCGGCTTCGATCTCCTTCTGGATCGCCAGCGCGGCGCTCACCGCGCCGGTGGCGGTCTCGAACACCGCCAGCACCGAGTCGCCGGCGGTGTCGATGATGCGACCCTGGCTGGCCTCGATGCGCACCTTGAAGACGCCCCGCGCCTGGTCCAGCGCGGCGACCGTGGCGTCCTCGTCCGCCGCCATCAAGCGTGAATAGCCCGTCGCATCCGCGGCCAGGATCGCGGCCAGCCGTCGTCGGCCCCCTGTGTCGCTCAATGCCAGCTCCTGGAAGGGGATGGGGCCCGAGCATGCTACCGCGGCGGCGCCGCCCCCCGCAGAGGCGGCCGATCGCCGGGCGCTGCGGCCGACCCGCCGGCAGCGCTGGACGGCTCAGCTCACCGGTTGGGCAGCAGCAGAGCGCGCTGGCGCAGCGCGTTGCGTGCGTGCAGCAGGTCGCTCTCGTCGACGCCGCGGTCTTTGAGGTTCGGTGTCTGGCAGCTGAAGTTGGCCGCGTCGTCGATGCTGCCGGCGCCCGAGTACACCGCCTGCGCCGGGTACGGGCAGACGGGCCGCTGGCGCAGC
>JANMVM010000242.1:0-8726 GCA_031392695.1 Rubrivivax sp. | reverse complement strand
CGCGATGTGCGCCACCGCGGTCTCGGGCCGCTGCGGCATGACCACCGCGACGCGGTCGCCGCGCCGCACGCCCAGTTGCGCCAGCGCGTGGCTCAGGCGGTCGGCCTGGGCCTGCAGATCGCCGTAGCTGAGCTGGCCGCGGTGGCCGTCTTCGCGCTCCCAGGCAATCGCCACCCGAGCCGAGGTGGCGGCCGAACGCGCCCAGCGCGTGCAGCACACCTGCGCGATGTTGAACTGCGGCGGCACCTGCCAGTGCAGGCCACGGTGCAACGCGGCATGGGCATCGCGCGGGGGTTTTCGGCTCTTCATGGCCGCAGCTTAAGCGGCCAGCGCTGCCACGGGCCCAGGGCCTACCCGACCTGGGCACCCGCGCTTCAAGTTCACACCCGCTTGGCCGAAAAACAAGGTCATCCCGGCCCCCATCGGGGCTCCAGCAGGTTGCCAGCCACCATGCCGTTCGCCGAACTCACCGCCGTCAAGCACCGCCTGCAGCTGGGCATGGCACTGCCTTTCAACGTGCGCAACGCCGACCAAACGCTGCTGCTGGCGCGGGGCCAGATCCTGCAGACCGCCGAGCAACTTGCCACCATCCTGAGTCGCGGCGCGCTGGTCGACCTGGCCGAGCTGCAGACCCCGCGCGACGAGATCCTGAAAGCGCCGCGCGAGCTCTTGCCGCAGCTGTGGAGCCATGCCCTGGTGCAGCTCGGCCAGGCCCTCACCTGCGCCACCGAAGCCAGCTTCAAGGACGCCCTGGCCGATGCCGCTGCACCGGTGCAGGCGCTCGTCGAGCGCGACCCCGATCTGGCGATCTTCCAGGTGCTGCGCAGCGGCGCCAGTGCCGACGCCGACTACGGCGCGCAGCGCTCGCTGCAGACGGCGATCACGAGCCTGCTGGTGGCGCAGCGCCTGGGCTGGGAGCCCGATGAAGCGACGCGCGCCTTCAAGGTCGCGCTGACCATGAACCTGTCGATGCTGGAGCTGCAGGGCCAGCTCGCGCGCCAGGCCACGCCGCCCAACCCCGAGCAGCGCCACGCGCTGCAGACCCACCCGATGCGCAGCGTGCGCCTGCTCGAGCTGGCCGGGGTGGCCGACACGCTGTGGATCCAGGCCGTGCTGCAGCACCATGAAAACGAGGACGGCAACGGCTACCCCAGCGGCAGCTGCTCGGTGAGCGAGCTCGCGTCGCTGGTGCGACGCTGCGACATCTACACCTCCAAGCTGGCCTCGCGCAGCGCGCGCGACGCCCTGGCCGCAGACCAGGCCGGGCGCCAGATGTTCATGCAGGACCCGGGCCACCCGATGACGGCGGCGCTGGTCAAGGAATTCGGCATCTACCCGCCGGGCTGCCATGTGCGGCTGGCCTCGGGCGAGCTGGCAGTGGTGGTGGCACGCGGCGCCACGATCACGGCGCCCGTGGTGGCCTGCCTGACCAACAGCCGCGGCGCATCGCTGGCGGTGCCTCTGCGGCGCGACACCAGCGAGCGCGCCCACGCGGTGGCCGGCGTGGTGGGTGAGGGCCAGGTCCAGGCCAAGGTGCCGCTGGACCGCCTGATGGCGGCCCTGGTGGGGTAGGTCAGCGCGGGCGCGCCAAGGCGGCCAGCGCGTCGCCGGTGACGCGGCAGATGCGCCAGTCAGGCATCACGGTGGCGCCCATCTTTTCGTAGAAGTCGATGGCACGCTGGTTCCAGTCCAGCACGCTCCACTCGAAGCGGCCGCAGCCGCGCGCCACCGCCAGCGCACCCAGGTGCTGCAACATGGCCTTGCCCAGCCCGGTGCCGCGGTGCGCAGGCTGCACGTACAGGTCTTCCAGATACAGCCCGGGCTGGCCCAGGAAGGTGCTGAAGTTGGTGAAGAACAGCGCGAAGGCGACGACGCAGCCATCGACCTCGCCGACCACGGCTTCGGCCACCGGGCGCGGGCCGAAGAGGTGCGGGTGCAGCGACTGGGGTGTGACCACCACCAGGTGGCGCAATTGCTCGAAGTCGGCCAGTTCGGTGATCAGGCCGACGATGGCGGGCAGGTCGGCGGGGGTGGCGGGGCGCAGGGTGGGGTGGGTGCTCATCGCAGGATTGTGACCCGCCAAGTCCCGCGCCTGACAGCGCCGGCGGCCGCCCTGCCCTACAGTGCGGCCCATGTCTGAAGCCTACCTGCCGCGCCGCGTGGCGCAGTCCGTCTTCGTGCCCCTGCGCGGCCTGCGCTACCACGCCCGCGTCTGGGGCGACGCAACGCTGGCCACGCCCATGCGCCCGCCGCTGGTGCTGCTGCACGGCTGGATGGACGTCGGCGCTTCGTTCCAGTTCCTGGTCGACGAGCTGGCGCAGGCCGACGGCTTCGAGCGCTGGGTGATCGCCCCTGACTGGCGCGGCTTCGGCCTCACCGACACGCCCAAGGCCGACACCTACTGGTTCCCCGACTACCTGGCCGACCTCGACGCGCTGCTCGACGCGCTGCTGCCCGCTTCGGCCTTCCCGGGCATCGACCTGTGCGGCCACAGCATGGGCGGCAACGTGGTGATGAGCTACGCCGGCCTGCGCCCGGCGCGCATCCGCCGCCTCGTCAACCTCGAAGGCTTCGGCATGCCGCGGACCGAGCCGCACCAGGCGCCGCGGCGGCTGGTGCAGTGGCTCGACGAGCTCAAGACCCCGCCCACGCTGCGCACCTATGCCGGCGTCGACGACGTGGCGGCGCGGCTGGTCAAGAACAACCCGCTGCTGAGTGCCGACAAGGCGGCCTGGCTGGCGCCGCACTGGTCGCGCCTGGCTGCCGATGGCCAGTGGCACATCCAGGGCGACCCGGCGCACAAGCGCGCCAACCCGGTGCTGTACCACGTCGACGAAATCCTGGCCGCCTGGCAGCTCATCACGGCGCCGCTGCTGTGGGTCGAGGGCGACCGGACCGACGTCTCCAAGTGGTGGGGCCACCGCTATCCGCGCAGCGAGTTCGATGCCCGCTTGGCCCTGGTGCCGCAGACCCAGCGCGTGAGGCTGTCGCCGAGCGGGCACATGCTGCACCACGATCAGCCCCAGGCGCTGGCCGCCCACCTGGCGCGCTTCCTGGCCTGAGAGCCTGCGCAGGCGCCATGAGAGAATTCGCGGTTGCACCCCAGGCAAACCAGGACTCTCATGGACGTCGAACACATCAACTCCGTCGGCACGCTGCTCGCCGACCTGAGTGCCCGCACCGAGCAGCTCCGGGGGTATCTTTGACTACGATCGCAAATCCCTGCGCCTGAACGAGGTCAACGCGGCGCTGGAAAACCCCGCCGTCTGGAACGATCCCAAACGGGCCCAGGAACTGGGGCGCGAGAAGAAGGCGCTGGAAACCGTGGTCGGCACCATCGACCACCTGGCCAGCAACCTGGCCGACAACCGCGAGCTCTTCGACATGAGCAAGGCCGACGGCGACGACGCCGCAGTGCTCACGATCGAGGCCGAGACGCAGGCCCTGCGCAGCGCGGTCGAAGAGCTCGAGTTCCGGCGCATGTTCAGCAACGAGGCCGACCCGCTGAACTGCTTCGTCGACATCCAGGCCGGCGCCGGCGGCACCGAGGCCTGCGACTGGGCCGGCATGCTGCTGCGCCAGTACCTGAAGTACGCCGAGCGCAAGGGCTTCAAGGCCACGCTCGAGGACGAGACGCCGGGTGAGATCGCCGGCATCAAGAGCGCCACCATCAAGATCGAGGGTGACTACGCCTTCGGCCACCTGCGCACCGAAACCGGCGTCCACCGCCTGGTGCGCAAGAGCCCCTTCGATTCCGCCGGCGGCCGCCACACGAGCTTCGCGTCGCTCTTCGTGTACCCCGAGATCGACGATTCGATCGAGATCGACATCAACCCCTCGGACGTGCGCACTGACACCTTCCGCGCCAGTGGCGCCGGCGGCCAGCACATCAACAAGACCGATTCGGCGGTGCGCCTGACGCACATCCCCACCGGCATCGTGGTGCAGTGCCAGGACGGCCGCAGCCAGCACGGCAACCGCGACGTGGCCTGGAAGCGGCTGCGCTCGCGGCTTTACGACCACGAGCTGCGCAAGCGCCAGGAAGAGCAGCAAAAGCTCGAAGACACCAAGACCGATGTCGGCTGGGGTCACCAGATCCGCAGTTATGTGCTGGACCAGAGCCGCATCAAGGACCTGCGCACCAACGTCGAGATCAGCAACACGCAGAAAGTGCTCGACGGCGACCTCGACGCCTTCATCGAAGCCAGCTTGAAGCAAGGGCTGTAGAGCCTGCCAGGCGCCACCTGCGCCGCCCCCGAGGAGACCGCACCCCATGCGCGAAGCCAGCACGACCCTCGTGCGTCGAGAGGCCTACACGGCCCCGGCGTACTTCATCCGCAGCGTCGAACTCACCTTCGACCTCGACGCGGCCAGGACCATCGTCGCCAGCCGTTTGCAGATCGAGCGCAACCCGGCCCAGGACCGGCAACCGCTGCGCCTGCAGGGCGAAGGGCTGACGCTGCTGCGCGTGCAGGCCAATGGCCAGAGCGTGTCGTTTCGCCACGAGGCCGGCGACCTCGTCATCGACAACCCGCCCGAAGCCGACCGCTTCACGCTCGACATCCGCAACACCTGCGCGCCCGAGAAGAACACCGAGCTGTCGGGCCTGTACACGAGCGGCGGCGTCAACCCCATGCTGTGCACGCAGTGCGAGGCCGAGGGCTTTCGCCGCATCACCTACTTCCTCGACCGGCCCGACGTGATGGCCGTCTACACCGTGACCCTGCGCGCCGACAAGGCACGCTACCCGGTGCTGCTGAGCAACGGCAACCTGGTCGAGCAAGGCGCGCTCGACAACGGCCGCCACATGGCCAAGTGGCACGATCCCTTCCCCAAGCCGAGCTACCTCTTTGCGCTGGTGGCCGGCCGCCTGGTGGCGCGCGAGCAGCTCATCCGCACGCGCGCCGGCCGCGACCACCTGCTGCAGGTCTACGTGCGCCCGGGTGACCTGGAGAAGACCGAGCACGCGATGCATTCGCTCGTCGCCAGCGTGGTCTGGGACGAAGCCCGCTTCGGCCTGGCGCTGGACCTCGACCGCTACATGGTGGTGGCGGTGGAGGACTACAACGGCGGCGCGATGGAGAACAAGGGCCTGAATATTTTCAACACCAAATATGTGCTGGCGAGCCCGGCAACGGCCACCGACGCCGACTTCGCGGCCATCGAAAGCGTCATCGCCCACGAGTACTTCCACAACTGGACCGGCAACCGCATCACCTGCCGCGACTGGTTCCAGCTTTCGCTGAAAGAGGGCCTGACGGTTTTTCGCGACCAGGAATTCAGCATGGACATGGCCGGCAGCGCCTCGGCGCGCGCGGTCAAGCGCATCGAGGACGTGAAGCGCCTGCGCGCCATGCAGTTCCCCGAGGACGCGGGCCCGATGGCCCACCCGGTGCGCCCCGACAGCTACCTCGAGATCAACAATTTCTACACCGCCACGGTGTACGAAAAAGGCGCCGAGGTGGTGCGCATGATGCACGCCCTGGTGGGCCGCGATGGCTTCGCCAAGGGCATGACGCTGTACTTCCAGCGCCACGACGGCCAGGCCGTGACCTGCGACGACTTTGCGCAGGCCATCGCCGACGCCAACCCGGGCAGCGAGCTGGCCGCCCGGCTCGACACCTTCAAGCGCTGGTATGCGCAGGCCGGCACGCCGCGCGTGGCAGCCCAGGGCGCCTACGACGCCGCCGCGCGGCGCTACACGCTGACGCTGCGCCAACACGGTGAGCCCTCGCCCGGCCAGCCGACCAAGCAGGCGGTGGTGATCCCGGTGGCGATGGGGCTGATCGCCGCCGATGGCCGCGAAGTCGCGGCAGAGCGACTGCTGGTGCTCGACAGCGCCCAGCAGAGCTGGGTCTTCGACGGGCTCGACGAAGCCCCGGTGCCGTCGCTGCTGCGCGGCTTCTCGGCGCCGGTGCGCCTGGAAGACGGCCTGTCCGACGCCGACCGGCTGGTGCTGCTGGCCCACGATCGCGACCCTTTCAACCGCTGGGAATCCGGCCAACGGCTGATGCTCGGCCGCCTGCTCGCTGCCGTGGCCGCCGGCCAGGCGCCGGTGCTCGACGAGGCGCTCGCCGCCGCGCTGCGCCGCACGCTGCACGACGCCGCGCTCGACCCTGCCTTCAAGACCCTGGTGCTGGAGCCGCCCAGCGAAGCCTACATCGCCGAGCAACTCGCAGCGGCCGATCCGCAGCGCATCCACACTGTGCGCGAGCAATGGCGCGCGCTCGTCGCCGAACGGCTGCACGAGGACTGGGCGCAGGCCTGGGCGGCCAACCAAGTTACCCAGGGCTACAGCCCCGAGGCGGGCCAGGCCGGCCGCCGCGCGCTGGCCAATCTGGCGCTCAAGATGCTGTGCCTGCACGCGGTGCGCACCGGCGACGCCGTGTGGCAGGGCCGCGCCTACCAGCGCTTCAAGGAAGCCGGCAACATGAGTGACCGCCTGGGCGCGCTGCAGGCCCTGCTGGATTCGCACTCGCTGCTGGCCGATGGCGCGCTGGCCCGCTTCCATGCCCTGGCCCAGGGTGACCCGCTGATGCTGGACAAGTGGTTCGCGCTGCAGGCCACCGCGCCCGAGCCGGTGCCCGGTGTCCACGAAGGTCATCCCGGCAGCGCGTTTGCGCGCGCCAAGGCCCTGCTGCAGCACCCGGACTTCTCGCTCAAGAATCCCAATCGCGCGCGCAGCCTGTTGTCGCAACTGTTCACCGCCAATCCGGCTGCCTTCCACCGCGCCGACGCCGCCGGCTATGTGCTGTGGGCCGACAAGGTGGTCGAGATCGACGCCCTCAACGGCCACGTGGCCGGCCGCATGGCGCGCGCGATGGACCGCTGGGCCTCGCTCGCCGAGCCCTACCGCAGCGCCGCGCGCGAGGCCATCGCGCGCGTGGCCGCCAGGCCCGACCTCAGCGGCGACGTGCGCGAAGTCGTCAGCCGGGCGCTGGAGCAACCGTGAAACGCGTCAGCCTGACGCAGTACCTGGTCGAGCAACAGCGCGAGCACGGCCGCATCCCGGCGCAGTTGCGGCTGCTGATCGAGGTCGTGGCGCGGGCCTGCAAGCACATCGCCATCGCCGTCAACAAGGGCGCTTTGGGCGACGTGCTGGGCAGCGCGCACAGCGAGAACGTGCAAGGCGAGATCCAGAAGAAGCTGGACGTGATCAGCAACGAAGTGCTGATCGAAGCCAACATCTGGGGCGGCCACCTCGCGGCCATGGCCAGCGAAGAGATGGACTCCATCCACGTCGTGCCCGACCGCTACCCGCAGGGCGAGTACCTGCTGCTGTTCGACCCGCTTGACGGCAGCAGCAACATCGACGTCAACGTCTCCATCGGCACCATCTTCAGCGTGCTGCGCAAGGTGGGCCACACGCGCGGCGTGAGCGAGGAAGACTTTCTCCAGCCCGGCAAGCACCAGGCAGCGGCCGGCTACTGCGTCTACGGCCCGCAGACCACACTGGTGCTGACATTGGGCGACGGCGTGGTGATGTTCACGCTCGATCGCGAGACCGGCTCCTGGGTGCTCACCGAAGCCGGCGTGCAGATCCCGCCCGACACGCGCGAATTCGCCATCAACATGTCCAACATGCGCCACTGGGCGGCGCCGGTGCGCCACTACATCGACGAGTGCCTGGCCGGCACGACCGGGTCGCGCGGCAAGGACTTCAACATGCGCTGGGTGGCCAGCATGGTGGCCGACGTGCACCGCATCCTGACCCGCGGCGGCGTTTTCCTCTACCCCTGGGACCAGCGCGAGCCCGACAAGCCCGGCAAGTTGCGCCTGATGTACGAGGCCAACCCGATGGCCTTCATCGTCGAGCAGGCCGGCGGCATGGCCACCAACGGGCGCGAGCGCATCATGGACCTGACGCCGGGCAAGCTGCACGAGCGCGTGAGCGTGGTGCTGGGATCGAAGAACGAGGTCCTGCGCGTCACCGAGTACCACCGCGCGGCGGACGAGGCCGGTTGACAGCCTACAAGGTCGGCCGGGCCGGACCTGAACGCTGCATTCGAGCCAGGCCGCCATTCATCGCTGCAGTCCGGCAGCTCGTCGCACGGGCCCTGACGCGCCGGCCTGCGCCCACGCACACGGTGGCCCTCCTCCACCCTGGCTGCACGACCCATGAAGCTGCTGCGAAGCCTGTCGCCCTGCGCGCTGTCGCTGGCGCTGGTCGGTGCTGCACTGGCCGTCTCGTTGAGCCTGCCCGTGCATTCGCACGCCGCGGCGAGCCCCAGGGCCGAGCCGGTGCGCGATTTGTTCGGCAACCCCGAAAGGGCCTGCCTGCAGCCGCCCGCGAGCGGCCGGATGGTCGAGGCGCTGAGCAAGTGCAGCAGCGAGGTGCCCTCGCCGGTCGACGACAACCACGGCTCTCGCAAGGAAGCGAACCTGCGCGAGTTCAAAGGCGCGATGGCGGCGTTCCTGGCCAGGCAGCCGAAGCCTCAGGTTCAGCGCCAGCAGGCAGAGCGGATTGCGAGCGTTGACCCATATCACGGTCTACGGCCTCCCCCACTGCGATACCGTCAAACGCGCCCGCGCCTGGCTGGTGAGCCAGAGCCTGGCGCACCGCTGCGTCGATTTCAGGCCAGCCGGTGTTCCCGCCGACCGCCTGGACGCCTGGCTGGCCACTTGCAGTTGGCAGGCCGTGCTCAACCGCCGCGGCACGACCTGGCGCAAGCTGGACGCCGCGACGCAAGCCGGCGTCGTCGACGCCGCCAGCGCGCGGGCGTGCG
>JANMVM010000225.1:0-5594 GCA_031392695.1 Rubrivivax sp. | reverse complement strand
TGCAGCTTCCGCGTCACCGAAGCCGTCTACCTGATCGAGCGCATGGTCGACATCCTGGCGCAGAAGCTGGGCATGGACAAGGCCGAGATCCGCAGCAAGAACTTCATCCAGAAGGAGCAGTTCCCGTACAAGAGCGCGTTCGGCTTCGAGTACGACTCGGGCGACTACCAGACCGCGCTCGACAAGGTGCTGAACGCGGTGGACTACAAGGCCCTGCGCGCCGAGCAGGCGGCCACGCGCGCCAACCCGGCGAGCCCGACGCTGATGGGCATCGGCCTCGCCACCTTCACCGAGGTGGTGGGTGCGGGCCCGAGCAAGATGTGCGACATCCTGGGTGTGGGCATGTTCGACAGCTGCGAGATCCGCGTCCACCCCACGGGCAGCGCCATCGCGCGCATGGGCACCATCAGCACCGGCCAGGCCCACGCCACGACCTACGCCCAGATCATCGCCACCGAGCTCGGCATCCCGAGCGAGATCATCCAGGTCGAGGAAGGCGACACCAGCACCGCGCCCTACGGCCTCGGCACCTACGGCAGCCGCAGCACGCCGGTGGCCGGCGCGGCCATCGCGCTGGCGGCGCGCAAGATCCACGCCAAGGCGAAGAAGATCGCCGCCCACCTGCTGGAAGTGGGCGAGAACGACCTCGACTTCGAGATCGACCGCTTCAACGTCAAGGGCGACCCGAGCCGCCACAAGACGATGAAGGACGTCTGCTGGGCGGCCTACAACAACGTCCCCGCCGGCATGGAGATGGGCCTGGAGGCAGTGCACTACTACGACCCGCCCAACTTCACCTTCCCGTTCGGCATCTACCTGTGCGTGGTCGACATCGACCGCGGCACCGGCGAGACCAAGGTGCGCCGCTTCTACGCGCTGGACGACTGCGGCACGCGCATCAACCCGATGGTCATCGAAGGCCAGATCCACGGCGGCCTGACCGAAGGCTACGCGGTGGCGATGGGCCAGCAGATGCCGTTCGACGCACAGGGCAACCTGCTGGGCAACACGCTGATGGACTACTTCCTGCCCACCTTCATGGAAACGCCGCACTGGGAGACCGACCACACCGTCACGCCGAGCCCGCACCACCCGATCGGCGCCAAGGGCGTGGCCGAATCGCCGCACGTCGGCTCGATCCCGACCTTCACCTCGGCGGTGGTGGACGCGTTCGCGCACCTGGGCGTCGTCAACATGACCATGCCGCACAGCGCCTACCGCGTCTGGCAGCAGCTCAAGGCCAGCGGCGTCGCGCTGTAACGCTGGGCGGCGCGGACAATGCCGCGTCAACCGCTGACTGAGAAACACGCCCCATGGAAGTCAAGCTCGACAAGCGTTACCCCGTCCAGGCCAGCCCCGAGCAGGCCTGGGCGGTGCTCTCGGACATCCGCGCCACCGCCGCCTGCATGCCCGGCGCGGCCATCACCGAGCAGATCGACGCCACCCACTTCAAGGGCAGCGTCAAGAGCAAGGTCGGCCCGGCGGTGATGACCTTCAGCGGCGACATCGAAGTGCTGGCGCTCGACCCCGCCAGCAAGGCCATGACGATGCTCGGCAAAGGCGCCGACAAGTCGGGCTCGTCGGCATCGATGAACCTCGCAGCGCACGTTGAGCCCGGCGACACGCCGGGCAGCTGCGTGCTCGTCGGCGTGGCCACCATCATCGTCAGCGGCAAGCTGGCGCAGTTCGGCAGCCGGTTGCTGGTGCCGGTGTCCGACGCCATGCTGGCGCAGTTCGCCGGCAACTTCAACACCGCGGCCGCGGCGGTGCCGGCGGCGACGCCGGCCGGCGAAACCGCGCCGCCGCCGGCACCCGCCGCGGCACCGCAGCCGGTGAAAGAACTCAACGCGCTGGCGCTGATGTGGACCGTGTTCAAGGGCTGGCTCGCCGGACTATTCGGCAACAAGACTTGAAATGGAACAACAGGGCCTGAGGGAGCAGCTCCACCGCGCCGGCTACATCGCCGACGAGGCCCTCGCCACCACGCTCTGGCTGGCCGGCGAACTGCAGCGCCCGCTGCTGCTTGAAGGCGACGCCGGCGTCGGCAAGACCGCGCTCGCGCTGGCGCTGGCACGTGCCGGGCAACGCCAACTCGTGCGCCTGCAATGCCACGAGGGGCTCGACCTGTCGCAGGCCGCCTACGAATGGAACTACGGCCGCCAGCTGCTGGCCATCCGCCTGCACGAGACCGGCGACGAAAAGGTCGCCGAGCGCGACCTCTTCGCGCGCGAATACCTGCTCGAGCGCCCGCTGCTGCAGGCCATCACCAGCGAGGCCCCGGCGGTGCTGCTGATCGACGAGATCGACCGCGCCGACGAAGCCTTCGAGGCCTTCCTGCTCGAAGTGCTGGCCGACTACCAGATCACCGTGCCCGAGCTCGGCACGCTCAAGGCGCGGCACATCCCGCAGGTCATCCTCACCAGCAACGGCACGCGCGAACTCAGCGACGCGCTGCGCCGGCGCTGCCTCTACCACTGGCTCGACTACCCGACCCTGGCGCGCGAGATCGCCATCGTGCGCGGCGCGCTGCCGCAAGCCGAGAGCGCGCTCGTCGAGCAGTCGGTGGCTTTCGTGCAGCGGCTGCGCCGCGAAGACCTGGGCAAGACGCCGGGTGTGGCCGAGACCCTGGACTGGGTGCGCGCGCTGCACCGGCTGCAGTTCAAGGCCCTGCCCGAAGACCCGCAGGCGCTGATGGCGACGTTGGGCTGCCTGCTGAAGACCCGCGAAGACCGCTTCCAGGTCGGCCCCGAACGTGTGCAGCAGCTCATCGAAGGCCGGCGCGCAGGCGTGGCCGAGAAGGTGTGACGTGAGCGCGCGGCAACCGTCGCCCATGACACCGCAGCCGCTGGCCGCCATCGCCGGCTTCGCCGCGCTGCTGCGCGACCACGGACTGAAGGTCGGCATCGCCGAGCAGCAGGCGATGGTGCGCGCCGCGCTGGCGGTCGACATCGAACGCGCGCGCCAGCTCGACCCCGCCTGGCGCGCCATCGCCTGCCACGACCTGCGCGACTGGAAGCGCTGGCCCGAGCTCTTCGAACGTTACTGGCACCCGCAGAAGCTGAAGGGCAACGTCCGCACCAGCGGCCAGACGCGGCCGCAGCGCGATCTGCGGCAACTGGTGCAGTCGCTGCACGACAGCATGGACCGCCCCGCGGCCGGGAAGAAGGGCCCAAGCGACACCGCGCTCGACGCCGTCGACGGCGAAGCCGGCGCGCCGCCCAAGACCCAGGGCGGCGCCAGCCGCACCGAGGCTCTGCACGATCGCGCGCTGTCGCAATGGCTGCCGCAGGATCTGGCCAAGCTTGAGCAACTCACCGAGGCCATCGCACGCCGCCTGCGCCGGCGCCTGACGCGGCGCTGGCGCGACGACCCGCGCGGTGCGCGGCTCGACGTCCGGCGCACGCTGCGCGCGAGCCTGAAGACCGGCGGCGTGCCGGTGGTGCCGGCCTGGCGGCGGGCGCGGCGGGAGAAGCCGCGGGTCTTCATCCTGGTGGACGTCAGCCGCTCGATGGAGACCCATGCCCAGCTCTTCCTGCGCATCGCGCGCGCCTTCGTCGGCGCGCTGCAGGCGCGCGTGTTCGTCTTCCACACCCGGCTGGCCGAAGTCACGCCGCTGCTGCAGCGCGATTCGGCCCACGTGCAGGAAAAGGTCAACGCCGTCACGGCCGGCTTCGGTGGCGGCACGCGCATCGCCACCAGCCTGGCCGACTTCCACCGCGTGCATGCCCGCGCCCAGCTCAACCGCAGCGCGCGCGTCTGGGTGCTGTCCGACGGCTTCGATGCCGACGCGCCGCAGCGCCTGGCCGAAGAGCTGCGCGCGGTGCGCCGCCGTGGCGCGCGCATCACCTGGTTTCACCCCAGCGACCAGGTGCCGGCCTCGCAGGCGCTGCAAGCTTGCACGCCGCTGATCGAAAGATTCGTCCGCCTCAACCGCCTGCGCGACCTCGCCAGCGCGGCCGAGGTCTTGCAATGAAGGAGCTTGCCATGTCATCCACCGACGTTTTCTCGGCTGCCACGCGGCTGCAGCAGCAGGACCAGCCCTACGCCCTGGTGAGCGTGCTGCGGGTGCAGGCGCCGGCCTCGGCCAAGCCCGGCGACAAGGCCGTCGTCACGGCCGCGGGCATCGTGCATGGCTGGATCGGCGGCGGCTGCGCCCAGCCCGCCGTGCTGCGCACCGTGCGCAACGCGCTCGCCGACGGCGTCGCACGAGTCATCCGCATCGCGCCGGCCGCCGAAGGGCAGATGCGCGAAGTCAACGACGTGATCGGCGACGTGCTCGAGTTCGGCATGGCCTGCCATTCCGGCGGCACGCTGGAACTCTTCGTCGACCCGATGCTGCCGCGCGCCCGCCTCACGGTGATCGGGGATTCACCACTGGCAGCCGCCCTCGCCGACCTGGCGCCGCGCGTCGGCCTGCCGGTGACGGTGGCGGCGCACAGCGCCGATGCCGCGCGCTTCGCCGACGCCGAACGGGTGCTCGCCAGTGACGACGCCGCCGCCATCGCCGAAGCCGTCGCACAGGGCAGCTTCGTCGTCGTCGCCACCCAAGGCCGGCGCGACCTGCAGGGCCTGCGCGCGGCGCTGGCCGTCGGCGCGCGGCAAATCTTTTTCGTCGCCAGCGCGCGCAAGGCGCAGGTGCTGAAGGCGCAGCTCATCGAGAGCGGCTGCGACGCCGCAGCGGTGAACGCCATCGTCGCCCCTGCCGGCCAGGCCATCGGCGCGCGCACGCCGGAAGAGATCGCGCTGTCGGTGCTGGCTGCGGTGGTGGCCGCGCGGCGCGGCGCGGTCGCGGTGGTCGCGGTGGTCGCAGTAGCCGCGCCCGCCGCAGCTGCGAAGCCCGCCATCCAGGCCTTGCCCGAGATGCCCGTCATCCCGGGCTCGTGCTGCGGCGGCTGAGATGGGCTGCATCCTCAAGGGCGGCGGCGGCCTCTACAGCCGCGTCGTGGTGGGCGCGGTGCTGCTGGCCGCGGGCGCGGGCTCGCGCCTCGGGCACCGGCCGAAGTGCCTGCTCGAACTCGGCGGCGTGCCGCTGATCCGGCGCCAGCTCATCGCACTGTCGGGGGCCGGCGTCGACGAGGTCGTGGTCGTGCTCGGCCACCATGCCGACCTCATCGATCCGGTGGTGCAGACCTTCCCCGTCACCGTGGTGCGCAACCCGAACCCCGACGAGGGCCAGGTCTCGTCGCAGCGCATCGGCCTGGCGGCGCTGACCGGCAAGCTCGACGCCGTCATCGTGGCGCTGGCCGACCAGCCGCTGCTCAACGCGCAGGACATCACGGCGCTGATCGCCGCCTTCAAGCAGCGGGCCGAAGGCGTGCAGGTCGTGTTTCCGCAGGTGGGCGGCGAACGCGGCAACCCGGTGATGTTCAGCAGCGAGGTGCGCGAGCAGATCCTCGCCGGCCAGGCCGACGTCGGCTGCCGGCAGTGGCAGGCCGCGCACGCCGAAGCCGTGCTCCCCTTCGTCACCGACAACCACCGCTACAAGGTCGACATCGATACCCCGGACGACCTGGAACGCTTCGCCCGCGACACCGGCCACACGCTGCGCTGGCCGGCCGCCACGGTCGCCTGAGCGGCCTGAGCGGCCTGAGCAG
>JANMVM010000160.1:0-3716 GCA_031392695.1 Rubrivivax sp. | reverse complement strand
CAACCCGATCATCTTCCCCAACCAGCCCTTCGACGTGAACCGCGACTTCATGCCCGTCACGCTGCTGGCCAAGGTGCCCAACCTCTTTGTCATCCACCCTGATGTGCCGGCCAACAACTTCAAGGAGTTCGTGGCCTACGTCAAGAAGAACCCGGGCAAGCTCAACTACGGCAGCGCCGGCAACGCCAGCGCCGGCCACCTGGCGATGGAGTACCTGAAGCTGGTGACCGGCATGTTCATCACCCACATCCCCTACCGCGGCACCGGGCCCATGCTGACCGACCTGCTGGGTGGCCGCACGCAGGCCACCAGCGCGGGGCTGCCGGCGCTCATGCCGCACATCAAGGCCGGCAAGCTCAAGGCGATTGCCGTGGGCACGCCGCAGCGCCTGGCGCAAATGCCCGACGTGCCCACCGTCGCCGAGATGGGCTTCAAGGACTTCGAGACCTCGCAGTGGTACGGCATCCTGGTGCCGGCCGGCACGCCGAAGGACGTGGTCAGGAAGCTGCAGGAAGAGTCGCTGAAGGCGCTCAAGAGCAACGCCGTGACGCAGCGTTTTGCCGAGGACAGCGCCGTCGGTGGCGGCGGCCCGCCGGAAGAATTTGCGGCCTACATCGGCAAGCAGCAGAAGATCTGGGCCGACATCGTCAAGCGCGCCGGCATCAAGCCCGACTGAGGACAGGAGCCCCCGCGTCATGAGCCGGAACCCGAATCGCCGCACGGTGGTCGCCGCCGCCGCGGCCAGTGCCCTGCTGGCCGCCGTGGGCCGCGCCGTCGCGCAGGCCTTCCCCGGCAAGCCCATCAAGCTCATCGTCGGCTTCGCGCCTGGCGGCGCGGTGGACATCATCGCGCGCGCCGTCGGCCAGCAGATCGGGGCCACGCTGGGCCAGCCGGTGGTGGTGGACAACCGCCCGGGCGCCGGCACCAACATCGCGATGCGCGCGCTCATCGACAGCCCCGCCGACGGCCACACGCTGATGCTCACCGCCAACAGCATCGCGGCCAACCCCGCGCTGTACCAGCCGGCGCCGTTCGATCCGGCGCGCGACGTGACGCCGATCGCGCTGGTCGGCCGCGTGCCGGTGGTGATCGCGGCCAACGCCGCCGGCGGACCCGAGAGCATCGCCAAGCTGATCGCCGCGTCCAAGACCAAGGCCAACTCGGTCAGCTACGGCAGCCCCGGCAACGGCAGCACGCCGCACCTGGCGGTGGAGCTGTTCGCGCGTGCCGCGGGCGTGGACCTGCTGCACGTGCCCTACAAGGGCGGCGCGCCGGCCATCAACGACGTGCTGGCCGGGCATATCCAGGCCGTGGCCGTCAACGCGCTGGAAGTGCAGCCGCACGTCAAGTCCGGCAAGCTGCGCGTGCTGACCGTACTGAGCCCCACGCGCACCGCCATTTTCCCCGATGTGCCGAGCATCGCCGAGGCCGGCTTCGCGGGCTTCGAGGCCAGCGTCTGGTACGGCTTCATCGGCCCGGCCGGTATGCCGCCCGCCGTGGTGGCGCAGTTGCACGCGGCGATCCAGAAAGCCCTGACCGTGCCCGAGGTGCGTGACCGGCTGGTGAATGCCGGCGGTGAAGTCCAGCCCGGCCCCACCGAGCGGCTGACGCAACTGATCGCGAGCGAACAGGCGCGGTACGCCAGGCTGATCCGCGAAGCCAGCATCAAGCCGGATTGAAATGGGGCCCCCAAGCTCGCTGGCGCTCGCTACCCCTCAAGGGGGCCGTCCGCCTACGGCCCGGCAAAGCCGGATCCGTGTCGGGAAGCTGGCTCGCCATTTGCGCCGCCACAGTCTGTTGCTGGCCCTTGGAGCACTTGCTGGCTGCGCCGTCACGCCGGCTCCGGTCGCACCGGAGGTCCGTGCCGCACTGGCCCCCACCGGCGCGCTGCGCATCGGCGTCTACCCCGGTAGCCCGACGTCGCTGGTGCGCGGACCGGGGCCGCAGGAGATGCGCGGCCTGACGGTCGAGATCGGCCGTGAACTGGCGCGGCGACTGGGCGTGCCGGCCGAGATCGTGGTCTTCGAGCGCGTGCCCGAAATCGTGGCCGGGCTGAAGAACGGCAAAGCCGATTTCACCATCACCAACGCCAGCCCGGCACGTGCCCTGGACCTCGACTTCACGCCGACCTTGGTGAGCCTGGAGTCGAGCCACCTGGTGCCGGCCGGCTCGCGCATGCAGACCCTGGCCGATGTCGACCGGCCCGGCAATCGCGTCGGCGTGGCGCAAGGCAGCACGTCTCACGCCACACTCACGCGCGACCTGAAGCAGGCCATCGTCGTGCCCGCGCCCTCGGTGACGGCAGCGACCGAGATGCTGCGCAAAGGCGAGCTCGACAGCTTTGCCAGCAACAAGGGCATCCTCTTCGAGATGGCCGACCACCTGCCCGGCGCGCGCGTGCTCGCCGGCCACTGGGGCCTGGAGCATTTGGCGGTGGGCGTGCCCAAGGGCCGCGAAGCCGGTGCCGCTTACCTCAAGGCCTTCGTCTCCGATGCCGCCACGCGCGCGCTGGTGCAGCAGGCGGCGCAACGCGTCGGCCTGCGCGGCCTGGCCACGGACAAGCCCTGATGGTGGACGTGCTCGTCATCGGCGGCGGCAACGCCGCGCTGTGCGCCGCCATCACGGCGCGCGAGGCCGGCGCCTCGGTGCTGATGCTGGAAGCCGCGCCGCGCGCATGGCGCGGCGGCAACAGCATGCACACGCGCAACATCCGCTGCATGCACGACGCGCCCCAGGACGTACTGACCGAGGCCTACCCCGAAGAAGAGTTCTGGCTCGACCTGCTGAAGGTCACCGGCGGCAAGATCAACGAGGCGCTGGCGCGGCGCGTCATCCGCGACTCGCACCCCGTGCGCGACTGGATGCGACAGCACGGCGTGCACTTCCAGCCCTCGCTGTCGGGCACGCTGCACCTGAGCCGCACCAACGCCTTCTTCATGGGCGGCGGCAAGGCGCTGGTCAATGCCTACTACCGCAGCGCGCAGGCGCTGGGCGTGCAGGTGCGCTACGACGCGCCGGTGCAGCGCATCGAACTGCTCGACCATCGCTTCATTGCCGCGCACCTGCAAGGCGAACGCGTCGAAGCCCGCAGCTGCGTCGTCGCCAGCGGCGGCTTCGAGTCCAACATCGAGTGGCTGCGCGAGGCCTGGGGCCGCAACGAGCACGGCGAATGGCCGGCCGACCGCTTCGCCATCCGCGGCACGCGCTTCAACCAGGGCGTGCTGCTCAAGGACCTGTTGGCGCAAGGCGCCGATGCGGTGGGCGACGCCACGCAGGCCCACATGGTGGCCATCGACGCGCGCGCGCCGCTGTACGACGGCGGCATCTGCACGCGGGTCGACGCGGTGTCGCTGGGCATCATGGTCAACCGCGAGGGGCTGCGCTTCGACGACGAAGGCGAAGACTTCTGGCCCAAGCGATACGCCATCTGGGGCCGGCTCGTCGCGCAGCAGCCGGGCCAGGTGGGGCACTGCGTCATCGACGCCAAGGCCGTGGGCCGTTTCATGCCGCCGGTGTTCCAGGGCGAACGGGCCGACACGCTGCAACAGCTTGCGATGCAACTCAGCCTGCCGCCAGAAGCCTTCCTGAAGACGGTGCGCGACTTCAACGCCGCCTGCCGTGTCGGCAGCTTCGACCACGCGGTGCTGGACGACTGCCACACCGAGGGCTTGGCGCCGGCCAAGACGCACTGGGCGCGGCCCATCGACACGCCGCCC
>JANMVM010000042.1:0-1818 GCA_031392695.1 Rubrivivax sp. | reverse complement strand
GCTGCTGACGCTGGGACTCTTCCTCTTCGTCATCAACGCGCTGATGTTCTGGGCCGCGGCCTCGGTGCTCGACGGCTTCAACGTCGCGGGCTTCAGTGCGGCGCTCATCGGCTCGCTGCTGTACAGCTTGTGCGGGGTGGTCATCGACGTCGCCATGGAGCGTGTCTTCAGCCGCTCTTCTTCCTGAGCGGCGCCGCGCGCACCTCGAAGTCGACACGATCGGCGCCCTCGGCCGAGCGCCGCTCCAGCACATGGCGCCCGGGCCGCGGCAGCCAGTGCACCACGCTGCCGCTGCCCAGCAGGCGGCCACCCAGAAACCACTGCCCGGCCTGGCCGGTGAAGACCAGGCGCTGCGCGGCCATCGGGATCTCGGGGTCGAGCACGATGATGCTGCCGCTGCGCGGCGACTGGATGCCGAACACCGGCAGCGCCTGCCGCGGCGGCGCCCAGGGGCCTGGCTCGGTGCCGGGCAGGAACCATTCGCCGGCCTGGGCCACCAGGCCCGGCGCCACCGCCGGCGCCGGCGAAGGTGCCTGCGCATGCAGCTGCGCCACCAGTTCGCGCCACACCGGGGCCGCACCGCTGACCCCGCTCACGCCGTGCATCGGCGCGCCGCTGGCGTTGCCCACCCACACGCCCACGGTGTAGCGGGCGGTGAAGCCGATGCACCAGTTGTCGCGCATGTCCTTGCTGGTGCCGGTCTTCACGGCCGCCCAGCCGCGACTGACGAGCGGGCTGTCGAGGCCGAAGGTGGTGGCGCGCGCGGCCGCGTCGGCCAGCATGTCGGCGACCTGCCAGGCCACGGCCGCACTCAGCACGCGCTGGTCCGGCGGCGCCGCGCTGCCCGCCCGCCAGCGCACGGGGCTGGCGAGGCCCTGGCGTGCCAGCATGCGGTAGGCGTTGGTGAGGTCGAGCAGCGTCACGTCGGCGCTGCCCAGCGCCAGCGCGTGGCCGTGGAAGCCGGCGCTTTCGCTCAGCCGCAGCCCGGCGCGGTTCAGGCTGTCGAAGAGCGCGTCGGGCCCGAGCATGGCGCCCACGCGCACCGCGGGCACGTTCAGGCTCGACGCCAGCGCGGTGCGCACGCTCACCGGGCCGCGGTAGCCATGGTCGTAGTTCTGCGGCTGGTAGAGCGCGCCGCCGCTGGCGATCTGCAGCGGTGCGTCGTCGAGCACGCTGGCCGGGGTGATGAGCCGCTGCTCCAGCGCCAGCGCATAGACGAAGGGCTTGATCGTGCTGCCGGGCTGGCGGCGGGCCAGCACGGCGTCGACCTCGGCGGCACCCGAGCCTGTGCCCGCGGAGCCGACCCAGGCCAGCACCTCGCCGCTGGCGTTGTCCAGCACCAGCACGGCACCGTCCTGGGCGTTGCGGCCGCGCAGCTCGGCGAGCTGGCGGCGCAGGGCGGCGAGCGCGCTGCGCTGCAGCGGGGCGTCGAGCGTGCTGAGCAGCGCCCGCGGCGGCGGCGCGGCGCTGCCTGCCGCCTGCTGCGTCGCCTGCCGGGCCATGCGTTGCGCCAGCTGCGGCGCAACGCTCTCGCCTGCCGCCGGCCCGGGCCGGCGCGCCAGCGCTTGTTCGATCACCGTGGCCAGGCCACTGCAAGGCTGGGCCTGCAGCTGCAGCACCTCGCAGGCGCGGCGCTGCAAGGCCGCGGCCGCGGCGTTGGGTGCGCGCACCATCACCGCCAGCAGCGCGCCTTCGATGGCATCGAGGCCGCTGGCCTGCTTGCCAAACAGCTGCTGCGATGCTGCGGCCACGCCCACCAGGTCGCCGCGCAGCGGCACGTGGTTGAGATAGGCCTCGAGGATCTGCGTCTTGCTCCAC
>JANMVM010000035.1:0-6204 GCA_031392695.1 Rubrivivax sp. | reverse complement strand
CCTGGCGGTGGTGCGCTTCATCAGCGACGAGGTGCTGGTGATGAAGGACGGCGTGGTCGTCGAGCAGGCCAGCGCGCTGCAGATCCTGGCCGCGCCGCGCGAGGACTACACCAAGCGGCTGCTGGCGGCCATCCCGCGCGGCTACCGGGCGGCGGCCTGAATACTGCCTGGGACTGAGCGGCGCCGGCCGGCCTGTATTCTTCGAGTCCCCGACACGTCCCGAGGCCGCCATGAAGATCCCGTCCCTCAAGGAAGTAGTGAGCGCCGAAGAGTGGCAGCTGCGCGTCGACCTGGCCGCTGCCTACCGGCTGGTGGCCGCCTACGGCTGGAGCGACCTCGTGTTCACGCACATCTCGGCCCGCCTGCCGGGGCCGGAGCACCACTTCCTGATCAACCCCTACGGCCTGATGTTCGACGAGATCACGGCATCGAGCCTGGTGTCGATCGACCAGTCCTGCAACAAACTGCGCGAGTCGCCGTTCCCGGTCAACCCGGCCGGCTTCACCATCCACAGCTGCATCCACGAGGTGCGTGACGACGCCGGCTGCGTGCTGCACACGCACAGCCGCGCCGGCGTCGCCGTCAGCGCGCAGAAGGCCGGCGTGCTGCCGCTGAGCCAGCAGTCGACGCTGATCCTGAACGCGCTGGCTTATCACGACTACGAGGGCATCGCGCTCAACGCCGACGAGAAGCCGCGCCTGCAGGCCGACCTGGGGCGGGCTAACTTCCTGATGCTGCGCAACCACGGCCTGCTGACCGTGGGCCGGACGGTCCAGGACGCCTTCATGAACATGTACTTCTTCGAGGCCACCTGCCGCATCCAGATCGACGCCCAGGCCGGCGGCGAGTTGAACCTCATCGGCCCCGGCCCGATCGCGGCCAACGCCAATGCCTCCAAGGTGGCCACCGCGGGCCAGGGCTCCAACCTGGCCTGGCCTGCGCTGCTGCGCAAGCTCGACCGCGAGAACCCGGGCTACGCCGACTGAGCGCCGCCGTCGGGCCGGCGCCCAGCGCGTCCGCGCCCGTGCCTGTGTCTGTGTCTGTACCTGTGCCTGCGCCTGCGCCGCAGCCGCTGCTCGACGGCGCCATCCTGCCGCCCGCTTTCAGACGATGCGCAAGCCTTCGTGCTTCAAGGGCAGGCTGCGTACCGGTTTGCCACGCGCTGCCGCGATGGCGTTGAGGATCGACGGCGCGACGACGCAGATCGTCGGCTCACCGACACCGCCCCAGAAGTCGAAGGTCGGTGTGATCACGGTCTCGACCTTGGGCATCTGCTTCATGCGCGCCACCGGGTAGGTGTCGAAATTGCGCTCGACGATACGGCCGTTGGCGACGCTGGATTCGCACAGCAGCGAATCCATGCCGTAGGCCACCGAGCCTTCGATCTGCGCCGCGATCTGGTCGGGGTTGAGTGCATGGCCGCAGTTGGTGGCCAGCACGATGCGTTTGACGCTGACCTCGTTGCCATTCAATGTGACTTCGGCCACCGCCGCGGTGTAGCTGCCGTAGCCCATGAACTGCGCGATGCCGCGGAACACGCCGGCCGGCAGCGGCTTGCCCCAGCCGGCCTTGTCGGCCGCGGCATTCAGCACCCCCAGGTGCTTGGGGTGCTTGGCCATCAGCGAGCGCCGGAACTCGAGCGGGTCGCGACCGGCGGCCTTGGCCACCTCGTCGATGAAGCACTCCAGGTAGATGCCGTTCTGGTTGGTGTTGACGCCGCGCCAGGGGCCCACCGGCACGTGGGTGTTGCGCATCGCGTACTCGATCAGCAGGTGGGGCACGGTGTAGCCGAACTGCGCGTCGCCGGGCTCGGCGTAGTAGCCCTGCAACTGGCGCTTGTCCTTGCCGCCCGGGATGTTGTGCGGCGCCAGCCAGGCGTTGATCGACTGCCCGCTGACGCGCAGGGCCAGGCTTTGCAATTGCCCCTTGTCGTCCAGGCCGGCCTGCAGGCGGCACTGGCCGATGGGGCGGAAGAAGTCGTGGCTCAGGTCTTCCTCGCGGCTCCAGATCAGCTTCACCGCCTTGCCCGGAAACTGCTTGGCCACGGCCGCCGCCTGGCGCACGTAATCCTGCGGGCCGCCACGACGGCCGAAGCCGCCACCGAGCGGCGGGTTGTAGGCCTCGCATTTGTTCAGTGGCAGGCCGGTCTCGGCGGCCAGCGCAGCCAGCGAAGCTTCGGCGTTCTGGCTCGACACCCAGACCTCGGCCCGGTCGGCGCCGACGCGGGCGGTGCAGTTCATCGGCTCCATGCAGGCGTGCGAGACAAAGGGCGTCGAGTAGACGGCCTCGACGCGCTGGGCGGCGCCGGCCAGCGCTTCAGCGGCGTTGCCGATGGCGGTGTCGGCAAAGACATCGTGGGTCGCCGTCAGGCCGGCCTTCAGGCGTTCGGCGATGGCCGCGCTCGACTCCTGGGCGTGGGCGCCTTCGTCCCACACGATGGGCAGCTCATCCAGCGCCAGCTTGGCCCGCCACCAGCTGTCGGCCACCACGGCCACGGTGCTGGCATCCACCCGCACCACGCCCTGGATGCCGCGCTTGCCGCTGACCTTGGCCGCATCGAAGCTCACCAGCTTGCCGCCGAACACCGGGCAGTCCTTGACTGCCGCGTAGAGCATGCCGGGCAGCGCGGTGTCGATGCCGTACCTGGTCTGGCCGTTGACCTTGACGGCGGTGTCCAGCCGTTGGGTCGGCTTGCCGGCGATGGTCCAGTTGCGCGGGTTCTTCAGCGTGATGGTCTTGGGATCGGGCGGCGTGAGCTTGGAAGCCGCCGCTGCCAGCTGGCCGTAGCGCAGCTTGCGCTGGCTGGCCGCATGCACCACCACGCCCTTGTCCACCGACAACTCGCCCACCGACACTTTCCACTCGTCGGCCGCGGCCTGCACCAGCATCATGCGCGCCGCCGCGCCGCCCTGGCGCACGTATTCCTGCGATTCGCGGATGCCGCGGCTGCCACCGGTGGCCATGTTTCGCCAGACCCGCTTGGCCGCCAGGTTCTGGCCCGGCGTGATCTGCTGGACACGCACGCGGGCCCAGTCGCAGCCCAGTTCCTCGGCCACCAGCATCGCCAGGCCGGTGTGCGTGCCCTGGCCCATCTCGGCCCGCGCGACACGGATCACGCAGCTGTCGTCGGGCTCGATCAACACCCAGGCGTTGACCTCGGCACCGGTGCCGGATTGGGCTTGTGCCGGCAGATGAAAGCCCAGCGCCAGGCCACCGGCCGACAGGCCCGAGGCGACCAGGAATTGGCGGCGGCCGGCTTGGTGTGTGCTGCGGCGCTTCATGCCGCGCCCCCGTCACACGCGCCGCCCTGGCAAGGCTGCAGACCGGCCATGTGGATGACCGAGCCGCCGGGGCTCGCCGACCCCGCTGCGCGGTGGATCGCCGCACGGATGCGCACATAGGTGCCACAGCGGCAGATGTTGGTCATCGCTTCGTCGATGTCGGCGTCGGTCGGCTTGGGCTTGTTTTCCAGCAGCGCCACGGCGGCCAGGATCTGGCCGCTCTGGCAGTAGCCGCACTGCGGCACGTCCAGCTCCTTCCAGGCCTTTTGCACCGGGTGGCTGGAATCGGCCGACAAGCCTTCGATGGTGGTGATCTTGCGGCCCTGCGCTGCCGAAGCCGGGAAGGAACACGAGCGAATGGGCTGGCCGTCCAGCAGCACGGTGCAGGAACCGCACTGCGCGATGCCGCAGCCGAACTTGGTGCCGGTCAGGCCCAATTGCTCGCGGATGGCCCACAGCAAGGGCATCTCTGGCTCGATGTCCAGCGAGCTGTCTTTTCCGTTCACGGTGAGCTTGATCAAGATGCGCGTCCTTCGCTGTCGTGGCGCCCGCTTCAGCGCGGGTCAACTCACGCTAGGTCGTGATGCACCGCAGATCAATGCGCGTTGTCCCGCATCGCTGGCCCAGGGCGCTTCACTTGCGCACGGCAGGCATCTCGATGGCCAGGCCTTCGGCGCGCCAGTTCAGGTACAGGCTCAGCTGGCGCAGCGCCAGGTCGCCATAGGGTGGCGGCTCGGCGCGGATGCCGACGTAACAGCTGCGCAGCCGGCGTTCCAGCGAGCCCAGCGTCTGCCATTCCAGGCGGTACAGCGGGTAGCCATTGGGCTGGCCCTGGCTGAGCAGGTCGGTGTAGAAACGCCGGCCCCAGTGGCGGTCATGGCAGTGGGTGCAGGCCAGGTTCAGCTGGCCTTGCCGGCGTTGATACAGCTCGGCGCCGGCCAGCCGGTGCTGCAGCAGCGCCGGGTCGCCAACCTTGTCGCTGACCTTGTCGCCGTCCTTGTCAATCTGGCCGCGCAGCGGCATGCCGTCCGAGGCTTGTGTGATCAGGGCCGTCAGCGCCAGCAGCTCGTCGGACTCGAAGGCCGGCGCACGCGCGCGCTGCCGTTCGCTGGCGCAATGGCGGACCTGGTCTTCCAGGTTGAACAGGCGGCCCGTCGCGGCGTGCAGGCGCGGGTAGCGGGTGGCCACGCCTTTCATGGCCACCACGTTGCCGTGGCAGCCACTGCAGGATCGCTGCGCTGCACCGGCCGCGGCGTCCCACAGCGTGCGGCCCTGCGCCAGCCAGAGCTGGGCCGGATTGGCCTGCACGTCGGCCTGCAGCATCTTGACGTCGCGGCCGGCAAATTCGATGCCGCTGCGCACGGCCGCCAGCGGCAGCAGGCGGTCCTGCGCCCGGCACGCGCTGCCCAGGCCGAGCAGGGGCAGCAGGAGCAGCAACAGCCAGCGGCAGCGAAGCATCGGCATCAGGCCAGCGCCATCGGCTGGCGCAGTTCGCCCTGCACGCCGGCATCGTCTTGCCACTGCACCAGCCAGTGGCCGGCCTGCGCCACGCGCAGCGAAAACTCGAAGTACGGGTTGGCCGAGATGCCCGACGAAGGCTCGGCGCGAAAGACCTCGGCACCGCCGAGTTCACAGCGCACCAGGTGGATGACGTTGCGCGCGATGACGCGGCCGTCCATGTCCTGGCGGTAGCCGGTTTCCATGCCGTGTTGGATCAGCAGGCGCACCGTGATCACGTCGCCCAGGGCCACGCGCTCGGGCAGCAGCAAGCGCGCCTGCGCCATCAGCCGGCATCCAGACAGGCTGACTCGGTGACAACGACCTCGGTCTGAGCGACCAGGAATTCGCCGTTCGACAGCCGCGCCAGCGCCACCACGGCTTGCGTGCCGGCGAGTCGCACGCGGGTGGCGATCTCGGCGCGGCCCGACCAGGGCCCGAGGTGGAAGACCGCCATGCGCGTGACCGGGTTGCGCGGCGACAGCAGCCAGATGTGGGTGACGTGATCGGCCGCCGTCATCGGGCTGGCGACCGTCACGCGAAGCGGCACGACGTGGCCGTTGTCGGCCAGCGCGGGCAGCTCCAGCGTCACGCCTTCCTGGCGCGGCACGGCGCCGCCGGTCAGCGGCGCCGTCATCTGTTGCAGGCTGAGCAGGCCCGGTGGGGACTGGGCCCGCGTCAAGGCCGGCGCCAGCGACAGCGTCGCGGCTGCCGTCAGCGCCTGCAGGCACGCGCGGCGCCGGGGCTCAGCGGCTGCCATTGCCCGCGGCCGGCACGGCCAGCAGATAAGCCACGATGTCGTCCAGCGCCTGCTCGCTCAGCACCGTCTTGCCGGCCTGCGCGCGCGCCACGTTGTGCAGGCCTTCGGTGCTCAGGTAGGGCGGCATGAGGGTGTCGGGGTTGTAGCGCCTGGCATCGGCGATGCGCAGGCGCAGATCATCGCCGCTGTAGCGCTGGGCCAGGCCGGTCAGGGGTGGGCCCAGCGTGCCACCGGGCGGCAGGCCGGGCAGCACATGGCACAGGATGCACCCGCTCGCCTGCCGATCCAGCAGCCAGGCGTGGCCGCGTGCTGCGTCGCCCGGCGGTGCGGCCAGGGCAGGCGGCGTGGACAACAGTGCGCACAGCAGCGCGCACAGCAACGCGAATGGTCCCGACAGGATCTGGGCGATGGGCACGGGCAGCCTGGGTCGACAGAGGGGGGCGCACCGAGGGTGCGCTGTGCGAACTCTAGCCGCAATGGTCGAGGACGAGGCGCTGCCTCTGCGAGGCCGCGCTCTCAGCATCCGCCGCGCCCGGTCATGCCCTTGAGCTCGCCGCCGGCGCAAAGGCCCTGGCCGGCGCCGCTGTCGCGGTCGGAGGCTTCGGTCATGGCTTGTCCCGCAGGGGGCTTCAGTGGTAGGCCGACAAGGCTTCGTCGAGCGCGCGC
>JANMVM010000427.1:0-13213 GCA_031392695.1 Rubrivivax sp. | reverse complement strand
ATGTTGCTTTCGCCGAACATCAGCTTGTCGCGGATGTCGGCCACGCTGCGGCCGTCGCGCAGCAGTTTGAAGTACCAAGAGCCGTCCACCGTGTCGCCGTACATCACCGCGCCGATGAGTTTGTCGCCCTTGATGACCAGCTTTTTATAGACACCGCCGAAGGGGTCACTCATGACGATCTCTTCGCAGTCGGCGTCTTCTGCCTTGCCGGTCCTGGCACCCATGAAGTTGCCGGCGCTGAAGAGGTCGATGCCGGTCACCTTCAGCTTGGTGCTGGTCTGGCTGCCGGTGTAGCGGCCGATGCCGAAGTGCCCCAGGTGCGTGGCGCAGACCTTGCCCTGCTCGAACAGTGGCGCTACCAGACCGTAGGCGATGCCGCGGTGCGCAGCGCATTCGCCCACGGAATAGATGCGCGGGTCGGTGATGGTCTGCATCGTGTCGTTGACGACCACGCCGCGTGCGCAGTGAATGCCGCAGGCTTCGGCCAGGTCGGTATTGGGGCGGATGCCGGCGGCCATCACCACCAGGTCGGCAGGCACTTGCGTGCCGTCCTTGAACTGCACGGCGCTGACGCGGCCGCTTTCGCCGGCGATGAGCGCCTGCGTCTGTGCCCCCATCATGAACGTCAGCCCACGGTCTTCCAGCGACTTCTGCAGCAGCTTCGCCGCCACGTCGTCAAGCTGGCGCTCCATCAACCACGGCATGATGTGGACGACGGTGACGCTCATGCCGCGCAGCATCAAACCGTTGGCCGCTTCCAGGCCGAGCAGGCCACCGCCGATGACGACGGCGTGCTTGTACTGGGTGGCGGCATCGATCATGACCTGCGTGTCGGCGATGTCGCGGTAGGCGATCACACCCGGCAGATCCTTGCCCGGCACCGGCAGGATGAAGGGGTGCGACCCGGTGGCGATCAGCAGCCGGTCGTACGGCACCTCGCTGCCATCGTCGGCACGCACCACGCGCCTGATGCGGTCGATCTGCGTCACCTTCGTGCCGGTGCGCAGCGTGATGCCGTGTTCTGCGTACCAGGCCAGCGGGTTGAGCACGATCTCATCCAGCGTCTGCTCACCGGCCAGCACGGGGCTGAGCAGGATGCGGTTGTAGTTGGGGTGCGGCTCGGCGCCGAAGACCGTGATGTCGTACATCTCGGGCGCGATCTTCAGCAGCTCTTCCAGCGTGCGCACACCGGCCATGCCGTTGCCCACCATCACCAGTTTGGATTTCTTCACGCGCGGTTCTCCACAGACATAAGTTCAATAGCAAGTGCGGTGCCATGGCGACAATGGCCACCATGAGCTTTGACATCGACATCGGCCACGCCAGCCACAGTGGCCTGCGCGAGGACAACGAAGACTTCGCCGCCGTGCAGCGCCCGGGCGCGGGCGAACAGCCGCTGGGCTGTATTGCCGCGCTGGCCGACGGCGTGTCCACCGGTGGCGGCGGGCGCATGGCCGCGCAGACGACGGTGCGCACGCTGGTGCAGGACTACTTCGGCGCGCCGCCCACCTGGGACACCACGGTGACGCTGGACCGCCTGATCCGCGCGCAGAACACCTGGCTGGCCGAGCACAACCGGCGCCGCGCCTGGGCGCGGGACGCCGGCACCGCGCTGACGACGCTGACCGCAATCGTCCTGCGCGGGCACAGCTGGACGCTGGCGCACGTGGGTGACTCCCGCGCCTGGCTGATTCGTGACAACCCGCGTGACAACGAATGCCAGCAGCTGACCCAAGACCACACGCTGGCCGGCGAGGTCAACGTCAGCCGCTTGTCGCGCGCCGTTGGCCTGGACGAGCACGTGCAGGTGGACTACCGGCAGGGCGACTTGCAGGTGGGCGACACGCTGCTGCTGACCAGCGACGGCGTGCACCGGCTGCTGGGCCGGCGCCGCATCGACGCGCTGTGCCGCGTGTCGGGCAGTGCGCAGGCCGCCGCAGAAGCGCTGGTACGCGAAGCCCTGGCCGCTGGCGGCACTGACAACGCCACTGCGCTGGTGCTGCGCGTGCGCGGCCTGGACCCGGGGCGCTATGACGACGTGCTGCTGGCGTCGCGCGCCTTGCCTGCCGCGCAGCGGCTGCAGGTGGGCAGCGTGGTCGATGGCTACACCGTCACCGCGCTGGTGGCCGACACCGGCGTGCACCGCTTGGTGCAGGCGCGCGACAACGCCACGCGCGAACTCGTCGCCATCAAGACCCTGCACGAAAGCCGCGCCAGCGACAGCGAAGAGCTGGCGATGCTGGCGCATGAAGCCTGGCTGGGCGCACGCCTGACCGAACGCGTGTCGGCGCAAGAGGCCTGCGGCTTCGTGCGCGTGCGCGACGTGCCGAATGCCACGGCCTTCTACATCGTCTTTGACTGGCACGCCGGGCGCACGCTGGAGCAGCGCATGGCGGGTCGTGATGGCGGGCGCGACCGCGGCAGCGTGGCCGATGCGGTGGCCGCCGGCATCGCCATCGGCCGCGCGCTGGGCCGCCTGCACCGTGCCGGCGTCGTGCACCGCGACATCAAGCCCGGCAACCTGCACCTGGGTGACGACGGCGTGTGGCGCATCCTCGACCTGGGTGTGGCCGTGTCGGGCCGTGAACCGCGTTCTCTGCGCACCTTGCGCGGTGGCACGCCCAGCTACATGAACCCCGAACAGTGGGACGAAGTGCCAGCCCCAGCCGATGCCGGCAGCGACCTCTTCGCGCTGGGCGCCACGCTGTACCAGTGGCTCAGCGGCAAGCTGCCCTATGGCGAGATCGAACCCTACCAGCGCGCCCGCTATCGGCGCGACCCGGTGCCACCGTCGCGCTACAGGCCCGAGCTGCCGATCTGGCTGGACCACGTGCTGGCCAAGGCCATCGCGCCCGATGCGAAGCAACGTTTCGAGACCGCCGAAGAATGGGTGTTGGCGCTGGAACGTGGCGCGTCGCGGCCCTTGAATGCGCCGCTGGCCACACCGCTCTTGCAGCGCGACCCGGCCACGCTGTGGCGTGTGGCCTTTGCCTTGTCGGCGCTGGTCAACGTGTTGCTGGTGGCGTGGCTCTTGTTCCTGCCGCGCTGACAAGCGCTGCTTCATGCAGCACGGCCCGGTGTGGTGGCGCGCACGCTGGCGGGTGGCTTTGTGGGAAGAAGCGCGGCACCGCCGCTGCGCGCACGGCCACCCTTCTCGGCCCAGGTCCGCGTCCAGCGCAACTGCATCACGCGCATGACGAAGAGCATCAACACCGACAGCAGCGCGAAGAGCACAAAGCCCCAGAGGTAGGTGCCCAGGTACTGCTTGGACAGGCCCATCGCGTTGGGCACCAGGCCGCCGCCGAGCGCGCCGACCTCGCCGATCATCGAACCCGCCACGGCGGTAGTCGTCGGCCAGCGCAGCGGCACCAGCTGAAAGAGCGCACCGTTGCCGGCGCCCAGCGCGGCAAAGCACACCATCAGCAGCAGTGTGGTGATCACCAGCGAAGACGACGCCAGTCCCACAGCCACCAGCGTCACCGCCACGGCGCACAACACGACCGTGAGCGTGTTGACGCCACCCCAACGGTCCGACACCCAGCCGCCGGCCACGCGCACCGCCGCGCCCATGAAGGCGGCCAGCATCGTCAGTTGCCCGGCCTGCACCTTGGTGACGCCGAACTGGTCGTAGTAGTAAGTCGGCAGGAAAGTGATCAGGCCGATGAAGCCGCCGAAGGTCACGCCGTAGATCAGGCTGAAGGCCCAGCCGTCCTTCTCGAACAGGCAAGCCATGTGTTCGCGCAGCGTGGCTTTGGCGTCAACATCGGGCGGCTCCTTGGCAAAGACGATCATCACCAGCATCGGCAGCGCGATGGCCACCGCGGCCACCGCATACACCGCCTGCCAGCCCAGCCACAGGGCCAGCGGCGGCGCCACCAGCACCGACACCGCCGTGCCGACGTTGCCCGCGCCCACCAGGCCCATTGCCAGGCCCTTGTGCTGCGGCGGAAACCAGCCCGAACCCAGCGACAACGCCACGCCGAAGCTGGCGCCGGCAATGCCCAGCAGCACGCCCATGGCCAGCAGGTCGTTGAAGGTGTGGACGAAGAAGAAGCCGAAGAACAGGGCCACGGCGATCAGGCCCATCTCAACGAGTGTGGCGTTCTTGCGCCCGATGTATTGCGCCAACAGGCCCAGCGGAAAGCGCATCAGCGCGCCGGCAAAGATCGGGATAGAGAGCATCAAGCCCTTCTGCGCGGCGCTGAGCTTGAAGGTCTCGCTGATGAAGGGCGCCATGGCGCCGTTGAGCACCCAGATGCAGCAGGAAAACGCGAAGTACAGGAACGACGCCGTCAGCGTGGGCATGTGGCCGGACTGGCGGAAGGTCTTGAAGCTGGACATGGGCGCTTTCAAGGCAAATGGCGTGGCCGCCAGCAGGGCACGGCGGGTTGGGCAGCGGGGTGTGGGAGCAACCAGGACTGAACAGCGCCTGGGTTTCGTGAGACAGGCACCAGCTTTGATGCTTCACGTCGGTAGTGCGTCGTTACACCACGTCTGGGAGGTCAGCAAACGCCGTGCCCGTCTTGTGGATCGCTGGAACGTTGGTCTGACTTCAAGCGGATAAGCTGGGCGCCATGTTTCTGCACACACCCGTTCTTGCGCCCGGCTTGAGGCTTCTGGCCCTGGGCTGCACCCTTCATGACACCCAGGCTCTGGCGGCCATGCTGCAGGCTGCGGTAGCTGCCGGAGCTGATGAGGATCACCTCGGCGCCGGGCCTGATGGCTTGATCATGGAGGCCGAAGACTGCCTCACCTTGGTGCAGCAGTTGACCGATGCTGCACCGCAACAGGTCATTGCCTGCATGCCCCAGGGCGCCGCCAATCTGCTGTTGGCGCTGGCCTTGTGGCAGGGCCAGCCGCCTTGGCCCATCGCCGTCATCGTGCCGGGTCTGCTGGCGGCTGACGCAGAGGCCTTGGCGGCGGTGGGTGTGACGGCCTGGCCGGGCCCGCTGGACCCTGGGGCGTTGCAGGCATTGCTGGCCTTTGCAGGCGCCGCCCACGCCCGTGAACAGGCCTTGCGGCAGGAGCTGACGGCGCTGCAGACGCAGATCGAAGAACGCAAGTGGGTGGACCGCGCCAAGGGCCTCTTGATGGCGGCACGCAGCATCGCCGAAGACGAGGCCTTCAAGTTGCTGCGCGGCGCCGCGATGCACGCCAACCTGAAGCTGGCGGAAGTCTCACGCGCCGTCATCGACGCTGCGCGCTGGGCCGAGGCCGTCAACCGCGCGGGGCAGTTGCGCATGCTGTCGCAGCGTGTCGTGGCGCTGGCCGCGCAAGGGCTGCTGAAAGTGGATGCCGTGCGCGCCAGCCAGTGGCGCAAGCAGGCGCAGCAGCGCGCCAAGTCCAACATCGAATTTCTGCAATCGCTGGTGCTGCAAGGCGACGCCGCGCTGGCCTTTGCCGCCGTGCGCGCAGAAGGCGCGGCGCTGGACGCTGCGATGGCGCCGCGCATGACAGCGCGCATGACGCCGGCCGCATTGGCCGCGTTGGCCGAAGGCGACCAGCGCGCCGAAGCCCTGCTGCAGGCCGCCGACCACCTGACCGACGTCCTGGAAGCGCACGGCGCGCGGCGCGCGCTGGCCGTCGTCAACCTCTGCGGCAGCCAGCGCATGCGGGCGCAGCGCCTGGCCAAGGAAGCGCTGCTGGCCGGCCTGCTGCCCGACCCGGCGCGCGCCGCGCGGCTGCAAGCGCTGGTGGCCGAGTACGAACAGGTGCAGCGCCGCATTGAACAGATGCCGCTGTCGTCGCCCGAGATCCGTGCCGCGCTGGCGGCTGCGCAAGAAGGCTGGTGGCAGCTGCTGCGCGCGTCGCGAGCCAACGAGCCGCTGGTGCTGGTGCAGGCCAGCGAGAGCTTGCTGAAGCATCTGGACGAGCTGACCGACAGCTGCGAGCACAGCGTGCAGGTGTTGATGGCGTAGCGGCGCGTGGTTGCGCGTAGTTGCGTTTGGCGCGCTCAGAAATACCAGGCCACCACCGCCACCACATGCCTCACATGCCCCACCTGCCCCACCTGCCCCACCTGCCCCTCATGCAGCACCGGCAGGGCAACGACCGTGTCCAGCCCCACCGCAGGCGCTGCACTGCCCACGCCTGCGGGTTCTGCCGCGGCCTGCAAACTGACCAGCGGCACGCCGCTGGCGAAGGCGCGGCCCAGCACGCCCTGGCCCTTGTCCACGCGGTCTTGCGCGCTGCCCATGTCCAGGGCACCGGCGCTTTCGCGCTCCGATTTCTTGCCCCGACTTTGCAGTCGTCGAATCTTGCCAATCATGTCCATGGTGATCATTCCTCGTCCCCCTGCCTGTGGACAAGCCACCGCAGGGTAGGTTGAACACCTGGCTCACTTTTGGATCGGCACAGCACTCATAAGTGGCTCAGTTTTCGGTCGGCGCCAACAGTTTGAAAAGCCTATCCTGCATTCACTACGGTGTCGCGGCAGCGCGCTCAAGGCGCTGCATGGCCGCCAAGATGGCCGCCATGAACGCACGCTCAAACACCGGCATCGAAAAGTTCTTGGCGACCCTCTCGCTGTGCGCGTCAAGCAGTGCGTTGTCGTTGGCGCGCGCTACTTCCACCAGCCGAGCTGCGAGTGCAGTTGCGTCTCCGCTGGGGAAGAGCCAATGCTGTGGCAAGGTGTCCACCATCCCATCGATCGCCGACGCAACCACCGCACGCCGGTAATACATGGCCTGGAGCATGACCAGTGGCACGCCTTCGTAACGCGAAGGGATGACCAGCGCGTCGATGGCCGAATACACCGGGGACAGGCTATCGGTCCACCCCGCGAACACCACGGCGTCTTGCACGCCCTCGACGCGCACAAGCTCCCTCAAGGCGGCGAGGTCCGGGCCGTCGCCCACGACGAGGAGCTTCAGGTTGGGAATTTGCCGGCGCGCCAAGGCCAGCGTCTTGACAGCCAGGTCCTGTCGCTTTTGCCAGAACTGGACGCGGCCGATCAGCGCCACGACCCAGTCGCCGGCCGCCAGGCCCAGCTTGGCGCGGGCTGCGTCCCTGTCCACCTCATGCCAATCCGCCAGATCAATGGCAGCCTGCACCACCGTCACTGGCTGCCGCAGCCCCTTGCGCCTGAGATAGTCTTCCATGCGCGGGCTGATGGTGATGTACTCGTCTGGCAGTCGGTAATAGAGGCGGTTGACCGGTTCCCGCAGCGCGGCCTTCAAGCGTGACGCCGAGAAAAGGCGCTCAGGGTGGGTCATGGGGATATAGCTGATGGTGGGCAGCCGCGCTCTTTTCGCGGCCATCAAGCCGGCGCTGCAAAACGCGATGGCCCCTTGCGCAACCACCACGAGGTCGGGCGCATAGCCCGCCATCGTGGCGGCGATGCGCCGGATGGCGCGGCCGGTTACCAGCGTGCGGAAAGCCTGAAACCGCCGCGAGGCGTAATCCTGGGGCAGGGGTTTGAAGCGCGGACATTGCGCCGCCAGGTTGGCGATCTGCTTGGACAGCCGGACGTTGCCGCCGCAGTAGATGAACCCCACCTCCAGGTTCGGCTGCGACGCGATGTAGCGCACCGCAGCCAAGGTCTGCAACTCGTGGCCGCCGAAATCGGGTGCGTCGTCGTAGAACAGAACTCTCAAGGGACGGGCCATGAAGTCGAGGTTTTCGAGCCGCTACCTGCGTCCGGCGCGAAGCCCGCTCGGAATGGGCAGCATGAGAATCCCCAAGCAAGACTTGGCGAAATAGACACGCAGAAGATTGCAGCTGGCAGTGGCAATGGCATTGGCCGCAGCGGCTCCCAGAACACCCCAGGATGGTATCAACGCGAAACACAGACCCGCGGTGATCAGCGCCCCGGCAACGGCGATGCGTCCTTCGATTCGATGGAACCCGCTCATGTTCAAGAGGTAACCGACGGGGCCTGTCGCGGCATTCACGAACTGGCCGATGCTCAGGATGATGAGCACCTGCGCACCGGCCTCGAACTGCGGTCCGAACAGAGACAGGATCTGCTCTGGAAAGACGACGAACATCAGCAGCAGGGGCACACTAGAGACCGTCGTCAGGAGGGTCGAGCGCACTGCCAGTCTGGCCACACCCTCTTTGTCGCCGACGGCGTGCAGGGCGGCAAATCGGGGCGCAGCAACCGAACTGTTGGCCAGCAGCAGGAACCGTGTCAGCAAGGCCGTGCGGGCTGCTGCGGTGTAGACCCCGACGTCGGTGGCGGTTGCGAACATGCCGAGTATCAGGACGTCCGAAAACGTCATCACCACGTCGGCGATGGCCGAGCCGTACATTGGCATGGCGGTAGCCAGCAGATCACGAAACCGGATGGACCCGGCGGTCGACGAGCCTGCGGGCGGGGTGGTGCGGCGCCACAGCACATGGCCCGTCAGGCACACCAGGATGTTGGCGGCCAAATAGATCGCGGCTGCGCTGCTGGCGTCCTTGATGTTTGCGGCCAACACCAGCAACAGCAGCAGGCTGACCATCGGCAAAGCCGCACCCTGGACGAACGAGGAGAGTGCCTGGTGCTGGCCGGCCTTCAACAGCTCGCCGTACAGGTTCAAGAGGGCAAAGGGCACCAAGGCCAGACTCATGAGGCGAAGGGGCTGGGCAATCGCCGCGTCGGAGTAGACCGCCATCGCCAACCAGTCGGCGGCGACGAATGTGCTGGCAGCAACGAGCCCGCAGCCCAGCAAGGCCGTCGCCATGCCCATCCGATGCACGGCCGCGAGCCGGCTGCCGTCGATGGCGGCATGGCTGGTGGCGCCGAACTTCAGCATGGCCGCGTCCATGCCCAGGCGACCGACCACGCTGGCGATCAAGGCGAAGGTCAAGGACAGGTGGTAGATCCCGAGACCGTCGGCGCCCAGCACGCGGGCCAGTGCGACATTGAAGGCGAAGCCCAGGCCGGCACCCGCGACGCGGACCAGCAGAACGGCGCCGCTGCGAAGGATCAGCTCCCACCAGGGTGAGGCCTGGGCAAGGCCACGCAATTGACGCGCGAGAGGCGGCATGCGCCAGCGTCTAGACATGCTTAGGGTCGCTCTGGGTCGGATGGGCCGTGTCGGCCAGGATCAGCGCCGCCGCCTTGGCGCCGATGACGTAGGCTGCAGCCTGCGTATTGCCGCTCACGGGCGCCGGCATGATCGAGTTGTCGGCCACGCGCAAACCCGCGACGCCATGCACCCGCAGTGCGGCGTCGACCACGGCGTGGCTGTCGCTGCCCATGCGGCAACTGCCGGCCGGGTGGTAGGCCAGTGACGCCTCGGCGTCGACGTAGCGGGCCCAGTCTGATTCGCTCGCGCTGGCAGGGTCGATCTCCATCCACGACCGAATCTCCGCGGCCAGCGGCGCCTGCGAGGCCATGTGATGCACCAGCCGGCAACCGGTCACGAGCATCTGCCGGTCCGCGTCGTTGGCAAGCAGCGCATGGCGAATGACGGGTGGCGCCTGCGGGTCGGCGCTGGCCAGCGTGACCTCGCCCCGCCCGCGGCCTTGCGATGCCATGACCGTGAACATCACGGCCGGGGTGCGGGCACGTCGGACACCACCCGCCCAACGCTCGAAGGCGTAGGGATAGAAGGCGATCTGTAGATCGGGCCGTTGCGCCGCAGGCGTGCTGCGCACATGGGCCAGCAACTGCGCATGCGGCGAGGCGAGGGGACCCTCGCGTCGGCGGATGTAGTCCCACAGGTGGCGCAGTCCGGCAACGGGGCCGGTCTCGACGTTGTAGGTGCTGCCGTGGACACGCGCCGACAGCTTGACCACCGGGTGCTCCATCAGGCCCTGCCCGACGCCCGGCAAATCGACCTGGACGGGAATGCCCAGTGCGGACAGCGTCGCGCCAGGGCCGATGCCGGAGAGCATCAGCAATTGCGGCGACTTGACGGCGCCCGCGCACAGCACCACCCCAAGCCTTGCATTCACCTGGACCCGCTGGCCGCGCTGCACAAAGCGTGCGCCGATGCAGCGGCCGCCTTCGACGACCAGTCCCACGCAGGGCGCACCGGTCAAGAGCCGGACCGGGTGCTGGCCTTCCCGCAACGCCGGATGCAAGAACGCCCGCGCTGCATTGACCCGAACGCCGTCACGCTGTGTGACTTGAGCCCAGCCGGCACCCTCGAATTGCTCGCCATTCATGTCGTCCGTCCAGGGCCATGCTGCCGCCTGCATGGCCGCGGCAGTGGCCTGCGCGAGCGGATGGCGGGTGCGGGTCCAGGCCACGGGCAGGGCCCCATCGCGCCCGCGCCAGGCCTCGTCGCCAATGGCGGTGCTCTCCAGTTGCCGGAACAGAGGCAGCAGGTCGGCATGGCCCCAGCCGGGATTGCCGGCATCGCGCCAGGTGTCGAAGTCTTGCGCGCAGCCGCGGACATAGATCGTCCCGTTGATCGTGCTGGTGCCGCCCACCACGCGCCCGCCGGCCCAGCGCTCGGCCCGGCCCTGCAGGCTGGGATCGGCCTGACTGGCATGCTGCCAGTCATACGCCGGTCGGCCATACATCCACTTGGTGGCGGCAGGCACGCGGGTGCGAATCGAGGCGTCGGCGCCACCCGCTTCCAGCACCAGGACTGAGCGGTCTGCGCTGGCGGCCAGCCCTGCCGCGACGGCGCACCCCGAGGTGCCGGCGCCGATGATCAGGTGGTCGACGGTGACCGATTTCATGCCTGCGCCAATGCATCATGGTTCGCCGACTCAGCCACGGGAACCACGATGCCCCGCTCGATCAGCAGGGCGGGGTCGGAGACGGGGGCCCACCCCAGGCGCTGTCGGGCCCGTTCGGTCACATAGGTCGCACGACAGCTCAAGCCATCGCAAAAACGATAGCTCGGCATCGCTTGTTCGCGCCCTCGGGTCAGCACCTGGATGCTCCACTTGGCAACGCTCTGGGCGAAGAGCCGCCAGGCGGGCAGCGGCAATCGCTTGATCTTGAGGCCGGCGGCGCGCTCCAGCGCGTCGAGATACTCATGGCCCGAGAGGCAGGGGTCTGCGATCAGATTGAAGGATTGCCCCGCGATGGCGGGCACCTGACGGGCGCGGACCATGGCATCGACGCAGTCGTCGACCAGAACGAAGGGCAGCCGATGACGGCCGCCGCCCCATGGGCGGCAGGTTGACGCGTTGGGCCACGCCCCGACGCCCGGGTGGCGTGGGTCGCCCCCGCCGCCAATGACGATGCCGGGCCGAAAGACGACCACCTTCAGACCCCGCCCGCGGTGCATGTCGGCCAGCAGGCGCTCGTTGGCCACCTTGGCGCGGGCGTAGGCGTTGAGCCGCATCGATGCGCGACTCGGTGGCGTCGATTCGGTGATGACCTCGCCCTGGCGCCCGCCGTCGTAGATCGCGATCGACGAGGTGTAGAAAAGGCCGATGCCACGCCGGCAGCACAAATCGGCCAGGCGTTGAGTCGGCTCGACATCGAGCCTCAGGTAGTCGTCCCACCCGGGCCCTGCGCCGCGCGCCAGGTGGTAGACGTGTTGGATGCCATCGAGTGCGGCTTCGACCGAAGCCGTGTCGGTGAGGTCACCCTGGACCAGTTCGACCCCCTGGTGGGCCAGCCACCGTGCCCGGCCCGACAGGTCGCGGACCAGCGCGCGCAACCCGATGCCATCCTGGAGCAGACGCTGGACCAGAGCCCGGCCCATGAAGCCGGTGCCGCCCAGCACGAGCACGGTGCGACCCGGGGGCTGCTCAGCGATCGGCTTTGCCCGGTCCGCTGGAGGCTCGGCGGCGTCGATCACTTGTCGACGCGCCGAGCCGGCATGGCAAGGCGCAGGGCGATGCGGGTGGGACCTGGTCGATGCTCATCGACCAGCCCGCTGCTGCAGCGATCGATCGGCGATGGGTCGCGCGTGCACCGGTGGCTGCGCTCGATGCCGGCCCCCGCTTTGTCGAACCTCGGGCACACCCGCAGCCGGTGAATGCCGTTGCGGTGCAGGGCCCGCGACTGCGCCAGCGGCAGACCCTTTGCAATGACACTGCGTTGGAAGGCTTCAGACATGGAGTGGGCCGCGGCCAGGGTGGTGATTACGGCCGCAACCTTAACCTGTGGCAGTCAGCCGCCTGCCACGCAGCGCCGGCGCCGCCACCAGCACAGCGCGCCACATTGCTCGACGAGCCGTGCTTTCAGGACGGGGCGCCGGACAGCGGCGACGCCAGCTTGATGGACGCCAAGCTTGACGCTACGGTACGACACGCACCGAGACGTCATCGATCAGGATCCGGGCCTGGCCGAAGTCATGGAAGATGCGGTTGCCGTTGGCGTCAGCGCCGACATCCGTGAGGCCGATCGGACCTGTCGCCAGCGTCATCTCGAGGAACATTGCCGAGATGTTGGCCGGAATCGCCGGGCCGTTGAGAGTGATCTTGGTCCACGTCGTGGCATTGATCTGGCTCTGGAAGCTGGTGTTGATGACCGGATTCAGGATGTTGCCCACTGCATCGAGGTAGCGCAGCGAGAAGTTGACGTTGCCCGTCTCGCTGGGGGTGCCCTTGGCCCAGAAGGTCAGGACCACGGTCTTGCCGGTGTACAGACCGATGATCGATGACTGGCCGCCGTCGTCGACCGAGTTCTGCACCAGGCCTGAGCCGTTGCCGTTGGGACCCGGATTGGTCAGGACGGCCGCAGCAGTTCCCGCATGGGACTCCGTCGACGTGCGCGTGGCCGGAATGCCGTTGACGCCGCGCCAGCCCTGCGCAAATTGCCCCGCCACGGTCGGTGCCGTCTCGAAGCCACCGCCGGCCATCAACTCGGCACCCAACGGCGCCGCGGCGACACTGAAGGAATTGGCTACCGCGGTGGCAGCGGCGTAGCTGCCGTTGCCGGCCTGGCTGGCATTGATGGTGCAAGTGCCCACCGCCACCAGCGTCAGCGTGGTGCCGCTGACCGTGCAAACGCCGAGCGTGGCGGACGTGAACGACACCGTCAGGCCCGACGTCGAGCTGGCGACCAGTGCCGGCGGCGCGGTGCCCAGGGTCTGGTTGCCCGGCGCGGTGAAGGTGATGGTCTGCGCGGCTGCGGCCACCGCAAAGGAGTTGGATACCGTCGTGGCCGCAGCGAAGCTGCCGTTACCAGCCTGGTTGGCGCTGACGGTGCAGTTGCCCGCCGAGACGAGTGTCAGCGTGGTTCCGCTGACCGTGCAGACGCCCGCCGTGGTGGACGCCAGCGAAACACTCAGGCCCGACGTCGAGGTGGCGACCAGCGCAGGCGGCGAGGTGCACAGGGGCTGGTTGCGCTGCGACGTGTAGGTGATGG
>JANMVM010000385.1:0-3431 GCA_031392695.1 Rubrivivax sp. | reverse complement strand
CACCTTTGCGCCGGTGATCATGATCATGCTGGCCATCGAGCGCGTCGGTGCCACGCTCACCGCGCAGACCGGCATGATCGGGCCGCTGTCGACGATCCTGATGGGCGTGCTGATCCTGGGCGAGCCCTTCAACGCCTGGATCGCGGCCGGCACCGCTCTGGTGCTGGCCGGCGTGTGGTTGCTGGCCCGCGCACGCTAGCAGCGTGGGCGGCAGAAGGTCGTCGGCCGCAACGCGCGAGAAACCGGCACCGCCGGGTATCACCTCCTGCGCCCAGGGGGCAAGCCCTGGGCTTGTCGGTGCTCCCCGGCGCTACTCGGTTTTCGCACGTTTCGCTTCGACGCCTTCTGCCGCCCACGCTCCTAGCCCGCCGGCCGCACGTCGGCTTCCAGGCCCAGCCATTCCGATTCGCGTTCGGCCTCGGGCAGCGTGCGCAACTCGCGGATGAGCGGCAGCCGCCAGGCCACGATCACCAGCAGCAGCGTCGTGCCGCCGGCAAAGCCGAGAGCGGCGCGCAGGCCCACGTGCTCGCCGAGCCAGCCGCCGAGCAGCGCACCCGGCCCGGCCGCCAGCAGCGTGAGCCAGCGCATGGTGGCCGTCATGCGGCCCAGCAGCGGCGCTGGCGTGACGGCCTGGCGCAGCGCCAGGAAGTTGATGAAGATGAACACCGCGCCCATCGTGAACATCATCAGCACCAGGGTGAAGGCGGCCACGCCCCAGGCATTGGCCGGCGCCAGCGCCAGCAGGGTCCAGCCCGCCCCGGTGATAAGGTAGCCCACCACCAGGCAGGGCCCGGGACCGATGCGGTGGCTGATGCGGCGGCCGTAGACGCTGCCCAGGATGGTGCCCACGCCCATGCCCATGTAGCACAGGCCCACGGCGCGCTCGCCCAGGCCGAGCGTGCGCGTGGCAAAGAGGATCTGCACCACCATCGCCGCGTAATGGCACATCTGCCACACGCCCATCAGCAGCGCCAGCGTCATCAAGAGCCGGTTACCGGCGACGAAGCGCACGCCGGTGAGCAGGTCGCGCCCGAAGTGGGCATCGACGCGGGTGTCGCGCCGTTCGTAGATCGGCAGGCCACGCAGGATCAGCGCGCTGCCCAGCAGCAGCACGGCGTTGACCAGCAGCGCCAGTGGCGCGCCGAAGATCTTGATCAGGGCCCCGGCGATGCCCGGCCCGGCGACCTCGGCGCCCGAGGTGGCCAGCGCGTTCTTGGCGTGCGCCTCGACCAGCCGCTCACGCGCCACCACCTGGGTCAGCACGATCTGCGCCGCGGTGCCGGCCACCGTGTGCACCAGGCCGATCACGAAACCGATGGCATACAGCCAGCCCATGCTCAGCCAGCCCAGCCACCAGGCCAGCGGCACGCTGGCCGCGCACACCGCCACCAGCGATTCGCCCCACACATAGACCGGCAGCTTGCGCACGCGGTCGAGCCACACGCCCGCGGGCAGGCTGAAGAGCAGGAAGGGCGAGAGCTCGATCGCCGTGAGCAGGCCCATCTGCGTCGGCGTGGCCTGCAGCAGCACCGCCGCCGTCAGCGGCAGCGCCAGCATCATCACCTGGTTGCCGAAGGAACTGGTGAGGATCGAGCTCCACAGCCGCAGGTAAACCGGGTCGCGCAGCAGGTCGCCTGCAGGCAGTTTGGGCCAGCTTGCCAGTGGATGCCTCTTCAAGCGAAGGCCGCGAAACCGGCTTCGCCGGGCCGCAGGCGTGCCTTGCAGGCCGCGCCAGGCCCTGCGGCCCGGCTCCTTGCCAGGCGCGGCAGGTCCGCAGGACCTAACGCGTCCGAGCTCGGCCCCCTTGAGGGGGAGCGCCGATTGCGCTCCGGGGGTGGGCTCATGATCGGTAGTCGGCGTTGATGCTCACGTAGTCGTGCGAGAGATCGCAAGTCCAGACCGTCGTTTGCGCAGCGCCGCGGTGCAGGTCCACCCGCACCGTGATCTCGCTTTGCTTCATCACACGCTGGCCGTCGGCTTCTTGATAGCCGCTGTGGCGACCGCCCTGCGTGACGACGTGGACGTCGTCGAGGAAGAGGTCGATCAGCCCCTGGTCGAGGTCGTCGATGCCGGCATAGCCCACGGCGGCCAGGATGCGGCCCAGATTGGGGTCGCTGGCAAAGAACGCCGTCTTGACGAGCGGCGAGTGGGCGATGGCATAGGCCGCCAGCTTGCACTCGTCCTCGCTGCGCCCACCCTGCACCTGCACGGTGATGAACTTGGTCGCGCCTTCACCGTCGCGCACGATGGCCTGCGCGAGTTGCTGCGCCACCGCCACCACGGCGGCGCGCAGCGCCAGGCCGTCGGCGCTGGCCAGCGAGGTGATCGCGGCATGCCCCGCCCGCTGCGTGGCGATGAGCATGAAGGAATCGTTGGTCGAGGTGTCGCCGTCGATCGTGATGCGGTTGAAGCTCAGGTCAGCCGCTTCACGCAGCAGCGCTTGCAGCAGTACGGGTGCGATCACCGCGTCGGTGGCGATGAAGCCGAGCATCGTCGCCATGTTCGGCCGGATCATGCCGGCGCCCTTGCTGATGCCGGTGACGGTGACGAGCCTGCCGCCAATGGTGATTTGCCGCGACGCCGCCTTGGGCAGCGTGTCGGTGGTCATGATGCCTTGCGCGGCCTCGCCCCAGCCGTCGGGGCGCAGCGCCGCCAGCGCCGCCGGCAGGCCGGCTTCGATGCGCTCGACCGGCAGCGTTTCCATGATCACGCCAGTGGAAAAAGGCAGCACCTGCTGCGGCTGCAGGCCCATCAGCGTGGCCAGCGCGGCGCAGCTGCGGCGAGCGCGCGCCAGGCCGTCAGCACCGGTGCCGGCGTTGGCATTGCCGGTGTTGATGAGGAAGGCGCGGACGCCTGCGCCTTCCGCCAGGTGTTGCTGGCAGACCTGCACCGGTGCCGCGCAGAAGCGGTTCTTCGTGAACACGCCGGCCACCGCGGCGCCCTCGTCCAAGGCCAGCAGCACCAGGTCACGCCGGTTGGGCTTGCGGATGCCGGCCATGGCGGTGCCCAGGCGAACGCCAGGCACGGGGTGCAGCGTGGCGGGGTCGGGGGCTTGCAGGTTGACGGGCATGGTCCGGGCTCGATAAGGGGGGAGGGCAAGCGGCCAACCGACCGGTGAACAGACCGGCAGACACACCGGCAGGCACACCGGCAGGCACACCGGCAGGCAGGTTCTCTACACCGCCGACGGATTGTAGGCAGCGAACATCACCTGGACGCCCAGGCGCCCCTGGGCATCGCGCTCGTAGTGGCGCAGATCGCCTTCGCGCTTGAAGCCCAGGGCGTGCTCGGCAAAGTGCAGCGCACGCAGGTTGTCGCTCTCGCTCAGCGCCTGCACCCGCGCCGCCCCCAGCGCGAAGGCCAGTTCGACGCAAGCCAGCACCGCTTCGCGCATGAGGCCGCGGCCGGCGCTGCGCACGTCGCCGACATAG
>JANMVM010000375.1:0-10140 GCA_031392695.1 Rubrivivax sp. | reverse complement strand
ACATTGATGGCCGTCGTCTTGCCGGCGCCGTTGGGGCCGATGACACCGTGGATCTCGCCCTCTTCCACGTTCAGCGAAAAGCCGTCGAGCGCGAGCACGCCGCCGAAGGCCACGCTGAGATCGGTAGCCTGCAGGATCAGTCCCATGACAGCCTCGCTTTCACTGGAGTGCCTGCGTGCTTCGCACTGCGGTATTCGCCCTTGGGTCGGCCCGGCGGGCTCATGGGCGCCGCCGGCGCAGCAGCGGCGCCAGCTTCGAAGCGATGCCCATGGGCATGAAGACCAGCGTCAGCAGCAGCACGCTGCCGTAGAAGAAGTCGCGCCATTCGCCCAGGGCGCTGAAGATCTCGGGCAGGAAGTACAGGATCACCGGTGAGATGACGGCGCCCGCCAGGCTGCCCGTCATGCCACCCACCACCACCAGCGTGATGTGGAAGATCGACAGGTTGACGAGGTAGGAATTGGGGTTGGTCACGCCGAGCAGGAAGCCGTGCAGCACACCGGCCAGGCTGATCACGGCGCTGGAGAAAACGAAGGCCATGATCTTCATGTGGCTGACACTGATGCCCTGCATCTGCGCCGCCGGCTCGTTGTCGCGCACCGCCAGCCAGGCCCTGCCGATGCGTGAACGCATCAGGTTGATGGAGCCGCCGATGATCAGCACCACCAGCAGCACCGACACCACCGCCCAGCGTTCGGGCGTGAGCTCGGGCAGGAACGGCACGGTCAGCGGCGGCACCACCAGGCCATAGCCGCCGCCAGTCAGCGTACCGCCGCGCTTCAGGCCCACCAGCATCACCTGCAGCAGCCCCAAGGTGGCAATCGCCAGATAGAAGCCCGACATGCGCAAGGTGACAAAACCCAGGATGCCGCCCAGGAGACCGCCGCAGCAAACGACCAACGGGATGGCCACCAGCACGGGCAGGTGGAGGTTGGTGACGGCGATCACCGCACCATAGGCACCAAAGGCCATGAAAGCAGCGCTGGACAGCGCCAGCAAACCGGCACCGCCCATCAATACCGTGAGTGCGACGGTGACCATGATCACCACCGCCAGCTGGCCCACCAGGAACAGCCGGTATGAAGGCAGCCAAGCCGACAGGACGGCCAGCGCCAGCGCCAGCACGAGGATGCTCGCCACCGGGTATTTGCTGAACAGCGATCGGAGCGTGGCCATCAAATCCGCCTCGCCTGCGCCACGGTGAACAGGCCATTCGGCCGCAGCAGCAGCACCGCGATGAAGACGGCGAACATCACCACCTCCTTCATGGCGCCGCCGAAGGTGACGACTGCATAGGTCTGGATCAGACCCAGCGCCAGGCCGCCGATCAGTGCGCCCAGGATGCTGCTGAAGCCACCCATCACGGCGCCGATGAAGGCCGGCAGCAGGATGTTGTCGCCCATGGTGGGAAAGACGCCGATCAAGGGGCTGATGAGCACGCCCGCAATGCCGGCCAGCAGTCCGCCCACGGCCCAGCTGACGGCGAGCGTGGTGCGCACATGGATGCCGCACAGGGCGGCCCGCCACTCATCCTCCGCCACCGCGCGCACGGCGCGGCCGTACAGCGTAGAGCCTTGCCAATAGAAGAGCGCGCCCGTGGCCAGCGTGGTGAGGACGAGGATCATCACCGAGTTCATCGGCACCTGGGCGCCGAAGAACTTGAGGTCGGTGTCACCGAAAATCCAGACCTCGGCGCGCAAGGGCACGTCGGTGAAGGCGTAGCGCGCGCCGGCCTGCAGCAGGATCAGCACCGCCAGCGTGCCGATGACCTGCGCGATCTTGCTGCTGCGCGGCAGCAGCAGGTGCGCAACGGCAAAACAAAGCAAGCCGCCCATCACCCCGGCCGACAGCGCCAGCAAGACCTGCATCGCCGGCGACTGAAAGTATTGCGACGCAAAGACGTAGGCATAAGCGCTGACCATCATGACCTCGCCCTGCGCGAAGTTGACGACGCCGCTGGCGCGGAACACCAGCACCACGCCGATGGCCAGCAGCGCGTACACCGCGCCGATGGCCAGGCCTCCGATGAACAGGTTCATGTGCTGCGTCCGGTTTGCGCTGCCACGCCTACTTGGCCGGCTTGAAGACGCCGCCCACGCTGACCAGTGCCTGCAACTGCCGGTTGCCCAGGTGGTCGCTGGGTGTGAAGGTGCGCGGGAAGCCGACCGCCGAAGCGAAGCTCCACTCCGGCGTCTTGCCGGCGACGAAGCCGTTGATCTTGGTGTCCAGGTTGTTCATCAAGGTCTCGCGCGTGAGGTTCTTGCCCGCCAGGCGGATGGCCTCGGCCAGCACATAAACGTCGGCATAGAGCATCGTGGAATAGGTGTTGGGCGTGTTGGCGGGCCGATCGATCTTCATCTTGTCCAGCGACGCCAGCCACTGGCCCATCGGCCCGGTCTTGTCGTCGATGAACTGCGTGCCGCCGCTCCAGAAGGTGTAGAAGTTCTCGGCCGCAGCACCGGCCATGCGCGCTACCGACGGGTCACCGAGCGCCGGGTCGCCGACGATCTGTGCCGTGATGCCGGCGCGCCGGATCTGCGGCAGGATGCGGCCGCCGTCCGAGGCCAATCCGTAGATGAAGATGACGTCGGGGTTGGCCGACTTGATCTGCTGGATCTGGCCCGTGAAGTCGGTGTCGCCCGAGTTGTAGGTGGTGGTACTGACCTCGGCGCCGCCGTTCTGCAAGAAGCCGCGCACCAGCGGCCCGCCCGAGATGCAATGTGCCTGGTCGCACAGCATCATGGCCACGCGCTTGGGCTTGAGGTTGTCGGCCACGAACTTGGCCATCGACTGGCCCCAGACGATCTGCGTGCTGGTGGCGCCCGAATAGACGTTGCGCCGGAACTTGCCCATCACCTGCGGGTCGGACGCCAGGCTGACGTAGTAGGGAACGCCGTTGCGCTCGAAGTAGGGCAGCACCGGCACCGTGGCCGTGCTGGTGCCGGCACCGAGCACGATGAACATGTTCTCTTCGTCCACCAGCTTGCGCGCCGCCGTCACGCCGCCGTCTGGCGAGCCGCGATCGTCGACGTAGGTGAAGACGAGCCTTCTGCCGTTGATACCGCCCTTGGCGTTGATCTCGGACTCGGCCAGCGCAATGCCGACCCGCGCGCCCTGCCCCACAAAACTGGCGGGCCCGGACAGTGAGAGGTGGACACCGATCCGGATCTCGGTGTCGGTCACGCCGTTGACGGTTTGCGCCGACACGGTGGCGGCGAAGCACATCCATCCGAACAGCAAGGCGAGAGCTGGCTTTTTCATTGCGCTTCCTTCAAGAGCAGGGACCATGGAAAATTCAAGTGACGAACGAGCACGCCTCAACGGGCGGTGTAGCCACCGTCGATGACGAGTTCGGACCCGGTGACGAATTTCGATTCATCGGACGCGAGGTACAGCACGCCATAGGCAATGTCCTGCGGCTCGCCCAGGCGGCCCATCGGAGCCAGCCCGTCGTAGAAACGGCGAGCTTCAGCTTCACTGGCGAAACGCGTCATCGCCTTGCGCACCAGCGGCGTGTCGATGAAGCCCGGGTGGATGCTGTTGACGCGCACATTGAGCTTGCGCTCGGCGCACGACAGCGCCACCGACTTGCTGTACAGGCAGACGCCGCCTTTGGACGCGTTGTAGGCCGCGATACCCGGCGCGCCCACCAGGCCCATCACCGACGAGATGTTGATGATCGAGCCATTGACGGGGTTGCTCGCCTGCATCGCCAGCAAGGCGTGCTTGGTGCCGAGGAACACACCGTCGAGATTGATCGACATCAGTCGTCGCCAGTCTTCCAGCGTGGTGTCGGTGGGGAAGCCGTAAGCCAGGTTGGTGCCGGCGCAATTGACGAGCACGTTCAGCTGCCGGTAGCGCTGGGTCACCGTGGCCAGGGCGCGGATCCAGTCCTCTTCGCGCGCCACGTCCAGCGCCAGGGCGAGGCCCGTGCCGCCCTCGGCTTCGATGTCGGCCAGCACCGCCCGGCCGCCGGCCTCGTCCAGGTCGGCCAGCACCACGGTGGCGCCCTCGCGGGCCAGCAGGCGAGCACTGGCTGCGCCCAGGCCGCTGGCGGCACCGGTGACGAGCGCGATTTTTTGGGCAACACGTGGCATGGGGAGTCCTTTTTCCTTGTCGATGCTTCAGTCCACCTTGGCGCCGCTGTCCTTGACCAGTTGCGACCACTTGGCCAGTTCCACCGCCAGGAAGCCGCGGAATTCCGCGGGGTTCATGAGGTCGGGTTCCAGGCCCTGCGGCTGCAGCGCGTCGATGAATTCCCTGGAGCGCGCCACGCGCACCACATCGGCGTGAATCTTGGCCACGATGTCATCGGGCGTGCGTGCCGGCGCCAGCACGCCGTTCCAGGTCGACAGGTCGTAGCCGGCCACGCCGGCCTCGGCCACGGTGGGCACGTCGGGCAGCACCGAGGTGCGCCTGGCGCTGGTCACGGCCAGCGCCTTGAGCTTGCCGGCCTTGACGTTGGACACCACGCTGGCCACCGCCGGCGCGCCCAGGCTGATCTGGTTGCCCATGATGTCGGTCAGCATCTGCGCGATGCCCTTGTAAGGCACATGCGTCATGTCGATCGCGGTCTTGGACTTGAGCAGCTCGAATGCCAGGTGGGTGATGCTGCCGTTGCCGCCGCTGCCGTAGTTGATGCTGCCGGGCCGCGCCTTGGCTGCCGCCACCAGCTCGGCCACCGTGCTGGCAGCAAAGCCAGGATGGGCGACGAAGACCAGCGGGCCGCTGGCCACGCGCGCCACCGGTTTGAAGTCGCGTGTCAGCTCGTAGGGCATGTCCTTGTACAGGCTCGGGTTGATGGCCAGGTTCAGGCCCGCCATCAACAGCGTGTAGCCGTCGGGTGCTGCCTTGGCGACCACGGCAGCGCCCACATTGCCGCCAGCGCCCTGGACGTTGTCGATCACCACCGCCTGGCCCCAGAGCTCGGACAGCCGCATGCCCATCTGGCGCGCCACGATGTCGGCCGCGGTGCCCACGGAAAACGGCACCACGATGCGCACCGGCTTGACCGGGTAGGCCTGCGCCCACGCCAGCGGCGTCCACACCAGCGCAGCCACACCGGCCAGGATCCTTCTGAGGACTCGATTCATGGTGGCTTGTGTTCTCGTCGGTGCCCGCGCATCAGCCGCGGCGCATGGTTTCGACATTGCCGCAGACGCCGATGGAGCGGCCGGAGATGCTGCGACCGGCTTCGGAGCAGAGGTGGATCACGGTGTCGGCGATCTCGCGCGCGTCCACCTTGCGCTGCAGCGACACGTTGGCCACGTAGCGCTGCGCCATTTCTTCGTCGGAGATGCCAAGCTCCTGCGCGCGCTCGCGCTCCACCTGCAGCTGGCGTGGGCCGGCCACGATGCCGGGCAGGATGGCGTTGACGCGGATGTTGGCGCTGCCCACTTCCATCGCCACGCTTTGCGTCAGGCCGACGATGGCCCACTTCGATGCCGCATAGGCGCTGCGGTTGGGGAAGCCCAGCCGGCCAGCGATCGACGACAGGTTGACGATGCTGCCGCCACCGGCGCTGCGCAGCAGCGGCACGGCGCGACGGATGCAATGGAAGTAGCCCAGCAGGTTGACCTGAATGGTCTGGGCCCAGTGCGCAGGGTCGTTGCTTTCGATGGGGCCGGCGGGCCCGGTGATGGCGGCGTTGTTGACCAGCACGTCCAGTCCACCCAGTTGGGATTGCACCGCTTCGAACAGGCGGTCGACGTCATCGCTGCGGCTGACGTCGGCCACGCTGTGGCCCAGCGCGGTGGGCAGCTCAGCGGCGCGCAGCGCATCGTGCAAGTCGCAGATATGCACCTGCGCGCCTTCGGCCAGGCAGGCGCGTGCGATCGCCAGCCCGATGCCGCCCGCGCCGCCGGTGACCAGCACCCGCAGCCCAGGGCGCAGGCCGCGCCGCTCCAGGCTGCGCTGCCGATCGGACACCGAGGCCGCTGCAGCAGACATCAGTCGACCTTGGCGCCCGACACCGCGATGACCTGCGCCAGCTTGTCGATCTCGGCGTCGATGAAGCGCGCGAACTCCGCCGGTGTGGAGCCGAAGATCTCGAAGTCACGCAGCCGCTCGCGCACGCCCGGGTCCTTCAGTGCCTTGTTGATCTCGGCGTTGAGCCGATCGATCACGGCCTCCGGCGTGCCGGCCGGCGCCAGGATGCCAAACCAGGAACTCAGGTCGTAGCCGGGGAAGCCCGACTCGGCGATGGTGGGTACGTCGGGCAGGCCGTGAAAGCGGCGCGGCGTGGTGACGGCGATGGGCCTCAGCCGCTGGTCCTTGATGAAGGCCGTCACCGTGGGCATGGCGGCAAAGAGGGCGTTGACATGGCCAGCCAGCAGGTCGGGCATCAGCGCACCGCTGCCCTTGTAGGGCACGTGCGTCATGTCGATGCCGGCGCGCATCTTCAGCAGCTCGCCGGTGAGGTGGTTGACGGTGCCGCTGCCCGCGGTGGCAAAGGTGATGCTGCCGGGTTTGGCTTTGGCCAACGCGATGAATTCCTTGAGGTCTTTCGCCGGCACCGAGGGGTGCACCACCAGCACATGCGGGTTGCCGGCCACCAGCGCCACGGGTGCCAGGTCCTTGCGTGTGTCAAAGCTGATCTTGCCCTTGTAGAGCGTCGGGTTGGTGGCCAGGTTGTTGGTCTGCATCAGCAGCGTGTAGCCATCGGCCGGTGCGCGCACCACCACCTCGGTGCCGATGAGCGTGTTGCCGCCGCCGCGGTTTTCCACCACCACCTGCTGGCCCATGCTGTCGGCCATGCGCGCTGCCACGGCACGCGCCAGGATGTCGGTGCCGCCGCCGGCTGCAAAGGGCACGATCAGGCGGATGGGCTTGTTCGGGTACGGGCTCTGCGCCAACGCCGGCAGCGCCACGCCCATCAAAGCAGTGGACACAACGGACGCGGCAAGCAGCGCGCGCGCGGCAAACACGTTCACAAGCCCATCGGGTTGGTGCCCGCGCGTGCAATGCGTTCCTGGTGGTCGGCCGGCAGCAGCGCGTGCACTTCAAAGCTGGCCGGCACGCATTCGCTCCACTGGTTGACGAGCTTGTGCATGCTCTCGTGCGAATCGACCTCGAAGATGATGACGGCGCCACGGCCGAGCTTGGTGTAGACGTGCTTGGCGGTGCCGCTCGCCTTCAGCGGCGCCAGCCAGTCCCAGAACTGCTTCTGGTTGTCGCGCGCTGCCGAGGGTTTGTCGGCACGCGGTGTGCTGATGACGAGAAAGTTCATCGTGACTCCAGGAGGGGCTTGAAGGGGTCGGCCAGGCCGGCGCGCGGCCAGTCCATCTCGACCAGGCGGCCAGTGTGCGACAGGGTGACGTAGACCTTGCGCAGATCGGCACCGCCGAAACACAGGTTGGTGCAATGCGTGTCGCCGAAGGGCACGGGCACGAATTCACCGCGGCCGGTGGCCGGGTCGACGACGGTGACGCCGCCCCGATCCAGCGTGCCGATACAGACCTTGCCGTCGGCCTCCACCGCCAGCGAATCGAAGCGCTGGTAGACGGGCGATGCATAGATCAGGCGGCTGCCGTGCGGCGAATCGTGCCCGGCCACCGCGGGCCGCTTGAAGACGCCCGGGCTTTCCAGGTCCCAGGCCCACAGGCGCGCGGTTTCGGTCTCGGCCACGTACAGCGTCTGGCCGTCGGGCGACAGGCCGATGCCGTTGGGCTTGTGGATCGGGAACACGATCTCGCGCGCCACGCTGCCGTCGGCGCGCGCGTAGCAGACGCTGCCGCGGTCCCAGTCGCGGTGCCGCGTCTTGCCGGGGTCGGTGAAGTAGAAGCCGCCGTGGGCGTCGAAGACGATGTCGTTGGGGCCGCGCACGGCTTGTCCGCTGCCGGCATCGGAGACGCGATCGAAGACCCGCTCGACCGCGCCGGTGACGATGTTCACGCGCTCGATGCGACCGGTGACGTAGTCGTCGGGCGTGCCCGCGGTGACAAAACGGCCGTCGGCGCGCTGCACGAACTTGAAGCCGCCGTTGTTGCAGACGTAGGCGTGGCCGTCGGGGCCGATGGCTGCGCCGTTCGGGCCGCCGCCAAGCTCCGCCACGATGTGCTTGCGGCCATCCAGCCACACCCGCGTCAGCGTCTTGCGGCGGATCTCCACCACCAGCAGGCTGCCGTCGCCCAGCCAGATCGGGCCTTCAGGAAACCACAGGTCTTCAGCAATCACGCGCATCGAATCGTCCTTGTCCATCAATCCAGGCGCAGCTGGCGCAACTGCGCGGCGCGCTGCCGGGCCGCGGCCAGCATGAAAGCCCATTCATTGCCTGCGGTGACGAAGCGCACGCCCAGCCGCACCATCTGCTGCATGACCTCAGGCGCGCTGGTCAAGCCGCCGGCACCCGCCACCTTGCCGTGGCGGCGGCAAGCCGCAGTCACGCGCTGGAAGGCGGCGGTCAAGCGCGCATCGGAAAACGCGCCAGGGATGCCCATGGCGTCGCACAGATCGGTGCTGCCCACATGCAGGATGTCGACGCCGGGCACGGCTGCGATCTCGTCGGCGCGCTCCACGGCCTCGGGCGTTTCCAGCATCACGATCACCATGGTGGTGGCGTTGAACAGGCGCCGCACCTCGTGCGCCGGCCAGGCCTGGAAGCCCAGGTGCGGCCAGCTGCCGGCCACCGAGCGCTGGCCCAGCGGCGCAAACTTGCACGCCGACACCACGGCGCGCGCCTCTTCGGCGCTATTGACGTGCGGCGCGACGATGCCCATGGCACCGGCGTCCAGCAGCCGGTTGGCGTAGTGGCCGTCCAGGCTGGGCACGCGCACCAGCGGCGTCACGCCCAGGTGCAGCGCGGTGATGCAGATCTGAGCCGCCGCGGACTCGGGGATGACCGAGTGTTCGAGGTCGACGTTGATGGCGTCGTAGCCGCAGCTCTGGGCGGCCACGGCGATGTCGACGCTGGTGACTTGTTTGACGATCAGCGACAGGCCCAGCTGGCCGGCAGCCAGGCGCTCGGCCAGCGGGTTGCGCAGCACCGGGCCCGAAGGGCTTGCCGGCTCAGCCATGGCTGTGTGCCGTCAAGATCACGTCGGCTGCAGCCAAGGGCTGTCCTTGCAGGAAGCGCACGATGTTGCCCAGTGCATGGCGGGCCACGTGCTCGACGTTGTCGAACACGCCGCCACCGGCATGCGGCGTCACCACCACCTGGTCCAGCTGCAGCAAGGGGTTGTCGGCGGCAGGCGGTTCGGGGTCGAAGGCATCCAGTCCGGCGCCGCGCAGCTTGCCCGCCAGCAGCGCGCTGTGCAGGGCCCGTTCATCCACCAGTTCACCGCGCGCGGTGTTGATGAGCACCGCGCCGTCCTTCATCGACGCGATGGCAGCAGCGTCGATCATGCGCGCGCTCTGCGGCGTGAAGGGCGCGTGCAGGCTGACGATGTCGCTGGTCTCCAGCAACTCGGCCAGCCCGACCCGGCGCACGCCCAACCGGGCCTCGACTTCAGGCTGTGCAGCGCGCGCGTCGAAGTAGATCACCTGCGCGTCAAAGCCGGTCAGCCGCCGCGCCACCATGCGGCCGATGTTGCCAAAGCCCACCAGACCCACGGTCTTGCCCGCGATCTGGAAGCAGCTCTCGCGCATCTCTGCTTTGGGCCATTGCCCCTGGCGCATGACGCGGTTGACGTAGGTGATGCGCCGGTACACCGCCAGCATCAGCGCCACGGTCAGTTCGGCCACCGGGCCCGCGTTGGAGCCTGCGGTGATGGCCAGCGGCAGGCCCCGTCGGCGCACCGCTTCGACATCGATGCGGTCCACGCCGATGCCCCATTTCTGGATCATGCGCAAGCGCGGTGCGTGGACCAGCAGCGGCTCGGTGACGGCGGCCCAGCCGGGAAGCAGGAACTCGGCATCACGCACCAGGTCTTGTTGGTGGATCTCGTCATACGACTGCGCAAAGTGCAGATCCAATTCGGGCGGCGCGACGCGGCCTACGACCTCGCGCACCGCGGGGGCCCAGACATCCAGGCAGGCGACCTGGTGCCTCATGCTCGCTGCAGTGCGGGCCATCAAACAGCGGCCTGCAACGGCGCGCCTTGCAGCATGATGCGGTAGAGAAACCGGTACTCCGCCGGGTCGAAGTCGGCGTTGGCCTGGTGCATCACGCTGCGGTTGTCCCAGATCACGACGTCCCCGGCA
>JANMVM010000361.1:0-19075 GCA_031392695.1 Rubrivivax sp. | reverse complement strand
GCCGGCTTGCCGGTGATCGACAGGGCTTCGAAGTCGTAGATGCTGGTGGCGGCCATGATTGAGTTTCCGGTCGGACGGAGCCCAGATGTTAGCGCCGGGTGACGAGCCAGGCGGGCCCGATCCAAAGCCCGACAGGCTCCTAGGCGTTGACAGCGCCTGGCAACGACCGCACCATCCGCGGCTTCATGCCACCCGCCCACACTGTTTCCCTGCTCGGCCTGTGCGAGGCCGAGCGCGAGTTCGTCATCCAGTGCCTGCAGGGTGCCGGCCGTCGCACGCCCTGCTATGCGATGTCCAGGCTTGTCAACGAAGCCAAGTTGATCATTGCCGACGCCGGGCACGCGCCCTCGGTGCAGCTGGCGGTGGCCACCGAGCGCCTGGCCGCCACGGTCTTTGTTGGCGACTCGCCGCCTGCTGGTTCGGTGGCCTGCATCTCCAGGCCCATCGACGCCGAGCACCTGCTGCGCGAACTGGACTTCCTGGTCGCCGCACCACGCGGGCGCGCGGCTGCGCAATTGCAGGCCGTCGCCGCCTCGCGCTGGAAGGGCGAGTCCGACCGCCGCCGCCAGGGCCTGCCCGCCGGCGGGTTGCCGGCCGTTGCGCCAGTGGGGCCAGCGCCAACCGCCTTGCTCGTCGACGACAGCGAGGTCGCGCTGCGCTTCCTGGAGACCCGCTTGGAGCGTTGGGGCCTGGTGATGGACCGCGCCTTGAGCAGCGGCCGCGCCGTCGAGCTGCTGGCGCGGCGCGACTACGACTTCGTGTTCCTGGACATCCAACTGGGCGCCGCCAGCGATCTCGATGGCCTGGCGCTGTGCCAGCAGATCAAGCGCCATCGCGACGGCCGCACCGCCCTGTCGACATCGGTCTTCCTGGTCTCGGCACACGCCAGCGCCAGCGACCGTGTGCGCGCCACGCTGGCCGGCAGCGACGCCTTCCTGGCCAAGCCGCTGGACGAGGTCGAGTTGCAGCGCCTGCTGCTGCGCCACGGTCTGCAGCCGCAGCCGCAGACGCAGATGGCGCGCGAGGCGCGCGAGGCGCACTAGGCGCACCAGGCGCACCAGGCTTGCGCACCTTCAGCCGCGCGCCGACAGCAGCGTGGCGCCGACGATCAGCGCGCCGCCCAGGGCCAGCGGCAGCGTCACGGCGCCCGCGCCCAGCAACACCGCCGAGCCGCTGGCAAACAGCACCTCGGTGACCATGATCACCGCGGTCACGTTGGCCGGCAGCCGCGCGGCACCGTACTGCAGTGCGATGTTGCCGAGCAAGAAGGCGCCGCCCATGGCCAACGCACCCGCGACCCAGCCCAGCGCGGGCGGCGGCGGCAGGGGCACGCTGCCCTGCGCCGACAGCGCCGCGGCCAGCACCGCCGAGACCACGGCTCCGCCCACGAACATGGCCAGCGCGCGCGCCGCTTCGGGTCGATGGGCTTCGCGGCGAAGCATGACGTTGTTGAGGGCGAAGGTGAAGCCACCCAGGATGCCGAGCCATTCGGCCAGCGCACGCGGCAGCGGCAGGCCGCCCTGTTCAGGCCACAGCACGATGGCCGCGCCCACCAGCGCCAACACCACGCGCAGCGCTGCGGCGCGGGTCAGCGGCTCGTGCAACAGCCAGCGCGCCAGCAGCGCGGCCCACAGGGGCATGAGGTAGAACAGCAGCACCACGCGCACCACGTCGCCGATCGTGACGCCCCAGTTGAAGGTGGCATTGGTGGTGCCCGCCGCCAGCACCAGCACCCACAACGTGCGTTGGCGCGCCAGCTCGACCCAGGCGCGCGGGCGCCAGGCGCTGATGATCAGCACGGCCAGCAAGTAGATCAGCACCGTGGCCCACAGCGGATGCAGCCCGCGTTCGGCGAGTTGCCGGAACGGCCACCACGACACCCCCCAGGTGACGGCGTTGAGCACCAGCGCCAGGGCCGGCAGCCCCGCGCCGCGGGGCACGGCGATGGCAGCCGGGCTCAATGGCTGTCGGAGCGGGCGATGGCCAGCAGCCGCTCGACCTCGTCGCGGTGCCTGACGCAGTTGCTGCGGTGCCAGCGGCGGATGACTTCCATGATCACCGCCACCATGAGGCCGAAGACGGCGATCGCGGTGAAGGCCGAGAGGCCGAACTTGACCATGCCGGCATAGAAGGCGCCGAGGCCCAGGATGCAGGCCTGCTCGTTGAAGTTCTGCACCGCGATCGAGCGGCCGGCGCCCATCAGGTTGTGTCCCCGGTGCTGCAGCAGCGCGTTCATCGGCACGATGAGAAAGCCGCACAGCGTGCCCAGCACGATGAGGAAGGGCGCGGCCACCCAGACGTTGGTGATGACGTTGAGGCCGATCATCAGGAAGCCCACCATGATGCCCATCGGCAGCACCCCGGTGGCCTTGTCCAGTCGCATCAGCGTCGAGGCCAGCACGGCGCCCAGCACCGAGCCGACGATCACCACGCCGGCCAGGTTGGAGGCCTGCGTCGTGCCGTAGCCCAGCGCAGCAGCCGCCCAGGCGAAGACGATCAGGCGCAGGTTGCCGAAGATGCCCCACAGCAGCGTCGTCGTGGCCAGCGTGATCTGGCCCAGCTTGTCGTTCCACAGCCGCGTGTTGCAGTGGGCAAAGTCGCGCACCATGCCGAGCACACCGCCGCTCATCGGGTGCAGTGGCGCGTCGGTGCGCGGGATATTGAGGTTGAAGACGGCGGCCAGCACGTAGATGAAGACGATGACCGAGATCGCGGCTTCGGGCGCCGTGTCGACGCTGGTGGTCATGCCCGGCATGTCGAAGCGGAGCAGGATGGTCGAGACCTTCGCCCCCACGAGCTGGCCGCCGAGCAGGATGCCCAGGATGATCGAGCCCACCGTCAGGCCCTCGATCCAGCCGTTGCCCTTGACGAGTTGCGACGGCGGCAGCAGCTCGGTCAGGATGCCGTACTTGGCCGGCGAGTAGGCCGCAGCGCCCAGGCCCACCACCGCGTAGGCCAGCAAGGGATGGCTGCCGAACAGCATCATCAGGCAGCCCGCCACCTTGATCGTGTTCGACATGAACATGACCTTGCCCTTGGGCACCGAGTCGGCAAAGGCGCCGACGAATGGCGCCAGCACGACGTAGAACAGCGCGAACATCGGGGCCAGTGCCGGGGTCTGCCAGGCCGGGGCGTTGTCGATGCGGAGCAATTCGACCGCCGCCACCAGCAAAGCGTTGTCTGCCAGCGAGCTGAAGAACTGCGCCGACATGATGGTCGAGAAGCCTTTTTTCATCGTGTCGCGTGCTGCGCTCGCGCGCCGCGGTGGTCCGTCTCGGCCGCCGCTTTGTCTCCGTCTGGGGCCCTGGGCTCGGGCGGGCGGGTTATAGCATGCGCCCTGCGTGGAAAATCAGACCCGCAGCCGCTGGAGTGACAACAATGCCGCGCCCGATCGAAGCCGTGATTCACCGCGCCGCGCTGGCGCACAACATCGGCCGCGCGCGGGCCGGCGCCGGCGGCGCGCGCGTGTGGGCGGTGGTCAAGGCCAATGCCTATGGGCACGGCATCGAAAGGGCTTTCGAGGGCCTGCGCGGCGCCGACGGTTTTGCACTGCTCGACCTGGACGAGGCGTCCCGCGTGCGCGCCCTGGGCTGGCGCGGGCCGATCCTGCTGCTCGAAGGCTGCTTCGAGCCGCGCGACCTCGAGCTGTGCTCGCGCCTGGCGCTGTGGCACACGGTGCATTGCCGCGAGCAGATCGACTGGCTGGCGGCGCACAAGACGCAGCAGCCGCACCGCGTGTTCCTCAAGATGAACAGCGGCATGAACCGCCTGGGCTTCCGGCCCGAGGCCTACCGCAGTGCCTACGCCCGCCTCGGCGCGCTGCCGCAGGTCGACGAGATCTCGCTCATGACGCACTTCTCGGACGCCGATGGCGCGCGCGGCGTGGCCCATCAGGTGGCGCTGTTCGAGGCCGTCACGCAAGACCTGCCCGGCGAGCGCAGCCTGTCCAACAGCGCCGCGATCCTGCGCCATCCGCTGAAGAATGACTGGGTGCGTGCCGGCATCCTCAGCTACGGCAGCGCGCCGGACTTTCCGCACCACAGCATCGAACACTGGGGCCTGCAGCCGGCGATGACGCTGCGCTCGCGCCTCATCGCCACGCAGACTCTGCAGCCCGGCGACAGCGTGGGCTACGGCAGCAGCTTCACGGCCGCGAAGCCGCTGCGCATCGGCATCGTGGCCTGCGGCTATGCCGACGGCTACCCGCGGCAAGGCGCCACGGGCACGCCGGTGCTGGTCGACGGCGTGCGCACCGCCACCGTGGGCCGGGTGTCGATGGACATGCTGGCCGTCGACCTCGGCCCGACGCCGGCTGCCGGCGTCGGCAGCGAGGTCACGCTGTGGGGGCGCGGGCCGGGCCATGCCATCCTTGCGATCGATGACGTGGCGCGCGCCGCGGCTACCATCGGCTACGAGCTCATGTGTGCACTCGCGCCGCGGGTGCCGGTACACGTGAGCGACCTGGACCCTTAACGAAAGAGACACCACCATGGGCTTCATCGGAACCATCATCGTCGGCCTCATCGTCGGCGCCATCGCGCGCTTCGTGCTGCCGGGCGAGCAGAAGATGGGCTGGATCCTCACCGGGCTGCTGGGCATCGCCGGCTCGCTGATCGCCGGCTTCGTGGGCCAGGCGCTGGGCTGGTACCAGGCCGGGCAGGGCGCGGGCTGGATCGCCTCGGTGCTCGGCGCCGTGATCGTGCTGTTCGTGGTGAGCAAGATGCGCGGCAACAGCGGCGGCGGATCGGCCAGCTGAAGCCCGTCTTCGTCAACCCGGCCGAGGTCGAGTTCACCGCCATCCGCGCCCAGGGCGCGGGCGGGCAGAACGTCAACAAGGTCAGCAGCGCGGCACACCTGCGCTTCGACGTGCCGGCGTCGTCGCTGCCCGACGAGGTCAAGGTGCGCCTGCTGGCGCTGGCCGACCAGCGCATCACCGGCGAAGGCGTGGTGGTGATCAAGGCGCAGACGCATCGCAGCCTGCCGCGCAACCAGGCCGACGCGCTGGCGCGGCTGCAGGCCCTGGTGGACGAGGTCGCGCAGCCCGAGCTGCCACGCCGGGCCACCAAGCCGACGCGGGCGTCCAAGCGGCGCCGGCTCGAGGGCAAGGCGGCGCGCTCCGACATCAAGGCCGGGCGCGGCCGCGTGCGCGGCGACTGAGCGTCCCGTTCAGGGCTCGGCCGCCGGCGCCGCGTCAGCCGCGCACCACAATGCGCCCATGGCCAAGACCGTCTACACCTGCCGCGACTGCGGCGGCAGCAACGCCAAGTGGCTGGGCCAGTGCCCGCATTGCAAGGCCTGGAACACGCTCGACGAGACGGTGGCCGAGGCCAGCGGCCCGGCGACCCGCAACACCCGCTTCCAGTCGCTGGCGCGCAGCCAGCCGGTGGCCACGCTGTCGGAGATCGAAGCCGCCGACGTGGCACGCACGCCCACTGGCCAGGAGGAGCTGGACCGCGTGCTCGGCGGCGGTATTGTCGAAGGCGCCGTGGTGCTGATCGGCGGCGACCCCGGCATCGGCAAGAGCACGCTGCTGCTGCAGGCCGTCGACGCGCTGTCGTCGCAGATGAAGGTGCTGTACATCACCGGCGAAGAAAGCGGGGCGCAGATCGCGCTGCGCTCGCGCCGGCTGGGCCTGGCGGGCCAGGCGGTGCGAGTGCTGGCCGAGATCCAGCTCGAGAAGATCCTGGTCGCCATCGAAGCCGAGGACCCGGCCTTCTGCGTCATCGACTCGATCCAGACCATGTACTCCGACCAGCTCAACTCGGCACCGGGCTCGGTGGCCCAGGTGCGCGACTGCGCAGCGCAGCTCACGCGCGTGGCCAAGGTGCGCGGCTGCACGATGGTGCTGGTGGGCCACGTCACCAAGGAAGGCGCGCTCGCCGGCCCGCGCGTGCTCGAGCACATCGTCGACACCGTGCTGTATTTCGAAGGCGACACGCACAGCAGCTTCCGGCTCGTGCGCGCGATCAAGAACCGCTTCGGCGCCGTCAACGAGATCGGCGTCTTCGCGATGACCGAGAAGGGCCTGAAAGGGGTCAGCAACCCGAGTGCGATCTTCCTGTCCACGCACGGCGAGCCGGTGCCCGGCACCTGCGTGCTGGTCACGCTCGAAGGCACGCGGCCGCTGCTGGTGGAGATCCAGGCCCTGGTCGACAGCGGCGGCCCGAGCCCGCGGCGCCTGAGCGTGGGCCTGGATCGCGACCGCCTGGCGATGCTGCTGGCGGTGCTGCACCGCCACGCCGGCGTCAGCTGCATGGACCAGGACGTTTTCGTCAACGCCGTCGGCGGCGTGCGCATCGGCGAGCCGGCGGCCGACCTGGCGGTGCTGCTGGCGATCCAGGGCAGCCTGCGCGGCAAGGCGCTGCCGCGCGGCTTCGTGGCCTTTGGTGAAGTCGGCCTGGCCGGTGAGGTGCGCCCGGCACCCCGCGGCCAGGAGCGGCTCAAAGAAGCCGCCAAGCTGGGCTTTTCCGTCGCCGTGGTGCCCAAGGCCAACGCACCCAAGCGGCCGATCGAAGGCCTGACCGTGCACGCGGTGGAACGCATCGAGCAGGCCATCGAGGTGGTGCGCGGCTTGTAGCGCCGGCCCTTGTCATGCGGCGCCGCCGGCCCCATGTTCTGACTTGTCTGAACCTGGAGGTGCTGGCATGTGGAAACGCTGGTCCGTGCTGTGGGCCGTGATTCGCGGTGACGCGCGGCTGCTGTGGCTGGCGCTCCAGCACCCGCTGTCGCCGCGCTGGCTCAGGCCGGCGGTGGGCCTGATGGTGCTCTACGTGGTGTCGCCGGTCGATCTGATCCCCGACGTGATCCCGGTGCTGGGCCTGCTCGACGACGTCGTGCTGGTGCCGCTGGCGATCCGCTTCGTGCTGCGGCGGCTGCCGGCGCGCGTGCTGGCCGACATCAATGGCCGCGTGGCCGGCTGACCGCCCCGGACTTCAGCCGCCGGCGCGCCGTTCGCGCAGCGCATTCGTCAGGCCATAGATCAGCCGCCGCCATTCGTTGCCCAGCCGGTAGGCATAGGTGGGCAGGCGCCGAGTCCAGTGGAATTTGCGGCTCACGCCTGCCGGTGCGACGATGGTCGAGGCAATCTGCTCGTCGTGCCCGCATGGCGTGGGCGTGACGAGGCGGAACTTCAGGCCGAAGCGCCAGCCCTGGTCGAAGACGTGGTCGTAGGGCAGGCTCATCGGCAGCAGGCCCCGCGTGTAGGCCTCGGCCGCGCGGCGGTTCATCAGGTAGGCGCTGGAGCCGGTGCAGCGACTGAGCATGACCGCCAGCCGGTGGCCGGGTGCGACCTCGGCATACGGCACCGGTGAGCCCGAGTGCACGGCCGAGAGCTTGGCCACGTCCCAGCGCGTGGGCTGGCGCATCAGGCCTTGCAGCACGGCCGGCAGGCTGTCGCGCAGCAGTGCGTCGTCCTCCAGGACGAGCGCGAACTGCGCGTCGCTTTGCAGGAACAGGCGCATGGCCTCGACATGCGACAGGTAACATCCCAGTTCGCCCGCCACCGGTGTCATGCCGTGCCGGCGGCGGTAGGCGGGTTCGTCGAGCGCGCCGCGTTGCTCCGCCGTGAGCGCGCGCGCATCGACGGCGGGCAGGCGCGTGAACAGCAGGCCCAGCCGCTCCAGTTGAGACGAAATGCGAGCCAGGCGCTGCGGCGCCCGGTCGAGGTTGATGACCCATGTCTGCAAGCGCTTCATCGACGGGATTCTGCGGCAAGCCCCGCCGCCAGGCCTTCAGGCGGAGGCGGGCTTGAACGCCGCGCTGGGCTGGGCGCTGGCCGTGGCGGCGGTGGCCGCGGGTTATGGCGGCTACGGCTGGCGCGGCCTGCTGCTGGCGTTGACGGTGGTGGCGTTCTGGCTGCTCTTGCAGTTCAGCCGCGGGCTGCGCGCGATGCGGGATGCAGCCGGGCGGCCGGTGGGCACGATCGACAATGCGGTGATGCTGCAATCGCGACTGCACGCGGGCCTGACGCTGGCACAGATCCTCAAGCACACGCGCAGCCTCGGCCACAAGCGGGCCGACGAGCCCGAAACCTACGCCTGGCGCGACGCCGGTGGCGACGAGGTGGTGGTGGAACTGCGCCAGGGGCGACTGGCCCGCTGGCGGCTGCAGCGCCAGGCAGCGCCGAGCGCCGATGCGGACGGCTGACGGCTGACGGCTGACGCGCCCCTCCACCGGATTCGCCATCCATCGGATGGGAAAGTCGGCACGATCGAGGCCCAGCCCGGCCGCAGGAACCGGCCCGGCTCAACGTCGGCAGCACACGGATGGCTGTCGCTCGGGCTCGGTGGCTGGGTGCCGGCCTGACGACCCTTGAGCGACGTTCATGCAGAGGAAATCGTGTCCGCGCCGCTGTCCATCGAAAGCATCAGGCTGCAGGACTGCATACTCTTGGCTGCCCTCGCCGACGACGGCGAGCCGGCGATTCAACAGGTACACCGATCGGCTGCGAACTCATCGCTGTCCAAGTAGGTACGCTCAGGGCGCCATCAGGCAACCTGGAGCGTCGGCATTGGTGGTTAAACTCGGCCAACCGCGCTTCGATCGCTTCAGTTCAAAACGTGCTCAACACGAAGCCTCTAGGCGATCGAGACGACGTCGCTGCGATCCGCTGGGTCCCGTGGGTCACAGCGTTGTGCGTCGTGCTGCTCTGGTTCGGCACCCTCGGCTTGCGCCACTTGCTGCGCTCAGATGAGGGGCGCTATGCCGAGATCGCGCGCGAGATGTGGGCTTCCGGTGACTGGGTCACGCCTCGCTACAACGGACTGAAGTATTTCGAGAAGCCGCCTTTGCACCTATGGGCAACGGCGCTCATCTACCAGCTGTTCAGTGTCGGTGAGTTTCAGGCGCGGCTGTGGGTGGCGCTCAGCGGTGCCGCTGGCGTGCTGCTGACGATGCTGGCCGCGCGCCGCTGGTGGGGCCAACGCGTCGCGGCGCTCTCCGGCCTCGTGCTGCTTGCGGCACCGAACTGGAACGTCGGCGCGCACTTCAATTCACTGGACATGAGCGTCTCGGGAGCGATGGCCGCGGTTCTTGCCGGCACGCTGATCGCCCAGCATCCGCAGGCGGACGGAGCGGCCCGCCGCCGCTGGATGCTGTTCGCCTGGGGCGCCATGGGCGTGGCGGTGTTGACCAAGGGCCTCATGGGCCTCGTGCTGCCGGGTCTCGCGCTGGTCGTCTACTCGCTATGGGCGCGCGATTGGATCATCTGGCGACAGCTGCACATCGTGGCCGGCACCCTGCTGCTGCTGGCGATCACCGCGCCCTGGTTCTGGCTGGTGTCGATGCGCAACCCGGAATTCCCGAATTTCTTCTTTGTTCACGAGCACTTCGAGCGCTTCACCTCTGGCGTGCATGAACGCGGCGCCCCGGTCTGGTACTTCGTGCCGCAACTGCTTTTCGGCTTCCTGCCCTGGCTCGGCTTGTGGCCCGCGATGGCCCGGCAAGCCTTGCTGCCGGCCACGCTCCCCGGCCTGCGGCCCGGCGTGCTGCTGGCAGCCTGGGCGCTGTCGATCTTCGTGTTCTTCAGCGCGTCGAACTCGAAGCTGCCGGGCTACATCCTGCCCGTCATGCCGGCGCTGGCGATCCTTGCGGCACTGGCGCTCGACAAGATGACGGCGCGGGCTTGGTCGCGTCATCTGCTGGGCGCACTGCTGGTGGCGGTGCTGCTCCTGGCGGCGTCGCCGTTCGTCGCGCGACTGTCGACGGACAATACCCCGAACGCGCTGTACCGTGCCTACGCGCCCTGGCTGACCGGCGCAGCGTCGTTCGTCGTTGCCGCCATGCTGGTGGCAGGCTGGCTGCAGCGGCGCAAGCAGCAATGGGCGAGCATCTGGACCTACGGCCTGGCCATGTTCATCGGCACCACGATCGGCTTGGTGGGCCACGAGACGCTCGGGCGCAGTGCCTCGGGCGTTGACCTCGTGCCACCGATGCAGGCCGTGCTCAAACCCGACATGCCGATCTACGGTGTGCGGCTGCTCGACCACACCTTGCCGTTCTACCTGAAGCGCCCGCTCGTGATGGTCGAAGCGCCCGACGAGCTTGCGTTCGGCGTGCGGCAGGAGCCCGAAAAATGGCTGCCGACGTTGGCGGCATTTCGCGAGCGCTGGCGCTCGGGCCCACCGGCGCTGGCCGTGATGGCGCACGACACCTTCCAGAAGCTGCAGGCCGAAGGCCTGCCGATGGTGTTTGTCGCCGAGGACCCGCGCCGCGTCGTCGTGGCCAACTTCCCGCAAACGCCACCATGAACCTCCCTGCCTTTCTGTTGATCCTCGCCGGCGTGCTGCTCAACGCTGGGGCGCAACTGCTGCTCAAGGCCGGCGTGACGCCCCTGGGCACGCTCAGCGTAGACCTGCAAAACTTCCTGCCGACGATGCAGCGCGTGCTCGGCCAGTGGCCCATCGTCGCGGGCCTGGCGTGCTACGTCGTCAGTGTCGGCGTGTGGATCGTCGCGCTGTCGCGCGTCGAAGTCTCGTTGGCCTACCCGATGCTGTCGCTGGGCTACGTCGTCAACGCGCTGGCGGCCTGGTGGCTGTTCGGCGAGGCGCTCGGCCCGATGCGCTGGGCTGGCATGTTGCTGATTCTGGGCGGCGTACTGTTGATGTCCCGCGCCTGACCGTTCGCAACTCGCAAAGCCATGTCCGCACCCGACTTCCTTCCGTTCACCCGGCCCGACATTGACGCCGCGACCATCGCCGCCGTTGGCGAGGTGCTGGCGTCCGGGTGGATCACCTCCGGCCCCAAGGTGCAGCTCTTCGAGGCGAAGCTGTCGGCGCTGTTTGGCGGCCGCCCTGTGCGCAGCTTCTCCAACGGCACGGCGACGATGGAGGTTGCCCTGCGGCTGGCCGACATCGGGCCGGGCGATGAGGTCATCACCACGGCCATCACCTGGGTCGCTACGGCCAACGTCGTGCTGGCGGTCGGCGCGCGCCCGGTGTTCGTCGATATTGATCCGCACACGCGCAACCTCGACCTCGCCGCGGTTGAGGCGGCCATCACGCCGCGCACCCGCGCGCTGCTGCCGGTCTACCTTGCCGGCCTGCCGATGGACATGGACCGGCTCTACGCCATTGCCGGCCGCCACGGGCTGCGCGTCATCGAGGACGCCGCGCAGGCCATCGATTCGCGTTGGGTGCCGACAGACGGGGCTGCCGCCAGCCGGCGTATCGGCGCCTTTGGCGATCTGGTCAGCTTCAGCTTCCAGGCCAACAAAAACATCACCTGCGCCGAGGGCGGCTGCCTGGTGATGAACACGCCGGCCGAGGTCGAGCGCGCCGAGCGCCTTCGCCTGCAGGGCGTGGTGCGTACCGGTATCGACGGCATGGAAGTGACTGAGCCCGGGGGCAAGTTCAACCTCACCGACATCAATGCCGCCATCGGTCTCGGGCAACTGCCGAACCTGGCCGACGTCACCCGGCGCCGGGCCGAACTGGCGCGGCTGTACTTCGCCGCCGCCGCAGAAGCCGGGCTCGAAGCGCTGGGCGTCGAGCTGCCGCCGCCGCAGGCCGCCATTGGCGCCATTACCAACTGGCACATGTTCCAGGTCGTGCTGCCGGTCGATCGGCTGCAGGGCGGCCGAGCCGCGGTGATGCAGGCCATGCGTAGCGACGGCGTGGGCACTGGCGTGCACTACCCGGCACTGCATCTGTTCACACACTACCGGCAGCTCGGCTGGCGCGAAGGAATGCTGCCGCAGGCTGAACGCATCGGCTGCAGCATACTCACCCTGCCCTTGTTCCCCGCCATGCGCGACAGCGACGTCGCGCGTGCCTGCCACAGCCTCGCCGCCGCATGCAAGCGACTCCCGAACTGACCCCGCCGGCTCTGTCGGTCATCATCCCCGTCTACAACGAGGAGGACGTGCTGCAGGCGCTGTTCGACCGCCTCTATCCGGCGCTCGACGCGATGGGCGAACCCTACGAGATCATCTTCGTCAACGACGGCAGCCGCGACCGTTCGTCGCAGATGTTGGCCGCGCAGTTCCGCCTGCGCCCCGATGTGACCCGCGTCGTGCTGTTCAATGGCAACTTCGGGCAGCACATGGCGATCATGGCCGGCTTTGAGCAGGTGCGTGGGGCGATCACGATCACGCTCGATGCCGACCTGCAAAATCCGCCCGAGGAAATCCCGCGCCTGGTAGCGGCGGTGCGCGCCGGGCACGACTACGTTGGCACCGTGCGCAGGCAGCGCAACGACACTGCGTTTCGGCGCATCGCATCGCGGCTGGTGAACCGGTTGCGCGAGAGCATCACTCGCATCCAGATGACGGACCAGGGCTGCATGCTGCGCGCCTACGACCGCGCGCTGGTCGACACCCTCAACGCCTGCCAGGAGGTCAACACCTTCATACCGGCGCTGGCCTACACGTTCGCGGCGTCGCCGACCGAGATCGAGGTCGGACACGAAGAGCGCTTCGCCGGTGAGTCGAAGTACTCGTTGTATCGACTGGTTCGGCTCAACTTCGACCTCGTCACCGGCTTCTCCATTGTGCCGTTGCAATGGTTCTCGCTGATCGGCATGCTGCTGTCGCTGTGCGCTGGCGCTCTGTTCTTGCTGCTGCTGCTGCGTCGCTTCGTGCTCGGAGCGGAAGTCGAGGGCGTGTTCACGCTCTTTGCGCTGCAGTTCTTCCTGACCGGCATCCTGCTCTTCGGCATCGGACTCATGGGTGAGTACGTCGGCCGCATCCAGCAGGAGGTGCGGCGGCGGCCGCGCTACCGCATCAGTGCGGTGCTGCAGTCGCAACCGCAACAGCGACCGGGAACGCAGCCATGAAGGCGGTGGCCTTTGCCTACTCCAACGTCGGCGACCGCTGCCTGCGCGTGCTGCACGCCGCCGGCGTACGGGTGCCGCTGGTCGTGACGCACCGCGACCACCCAGGCGAACATCTCTGGTTCCAACGTGTTGCCGACACAGCCGACGAACTGGGGTTACCTTGGATCTACGGCGACGATCCGAAGGCGCCGGAACTGGCCGCGGCAGTGGCTGCGGCGCAGCCCGACTTGATCTTCTCCTTCTACTACCGGGCGATGATTCCCGCCGCTGTGCTATCGCTGGCGCCCAAGGGGGCCTTCAATATGCACGGCTCGCTACTGCCACAGTTCCGCGGGCGGGCGCCCACCAACTGGGCGGTGTTGAAGGGGGCGACCGAGACGGGTGCGACCCTGCATGAGATGGTGGCCGAGCCCGACGCCGGAGTCATCGTCGACCAAAGCGCCGTGCCCATCCTGCCCGACGACACCGCAGGTCAGGTATTCGGCAAGGTCACGGTGGCGGCCGAGCAAGTTCTCTGGCGCAGCCTGCCTGCGATTGTGGACGGGCGCGCGCAGCGCCTGCCCAACGATCTGTCGCAGGGCAGCTATTTCGGCGGCCGCAAGCCCGAAGACGGGCGCATCGATTGGAAGCAGCCGGCGGCCGCCGTTTACAACCTCATCCGCGCCGTGGCGCCACCGTACCCGGGCGCGTTCACCGACATCGGCGGCCGCCGTCTCATCGTCGCGCGCGCGCGGCGGATCGCCACCCCGGCGCCGCCCGGTTCTCGGCCGGGCCTGAATTCGATCGATGGCCGCATCATCGGCGTCTGTGGCGACGGCGGGGCGATAGCGGTCCTGGAACTCCTCTGCGACGCGGCGGTCATCGCGCCGAAGGCGCTCAAAGCCATCCTCCACACGGAGTCCAACGCATCATGAAGAAGGTCCTCATCCTCGGCGTCAATGGCTTCATCGGCCATCACCTGACCCATCGCATTCTCGAGGCCACGGATTGGGAGGTCTACGGCATGGACATGTCGGCCAGCCGGATCGGACATGTTGTGGACCACCCGCGAATGCATTTCGTCGAGGGCGACATCACGATCAACAAGGAGTGGATCGAGTACCACGTCAAGAAGTGCGACGTGATACTTCCGCTGGTGGCCATCGCCACGCCGGCCACCTATGTGCGTGAGCCGCTGCGCGTGTTCGAACTCGACTTCGAGGCGAATCTGCCGATCGTTCGGGCGGCCGTCAAGTACCGCAAGCATTTGGTCTTTCCGTCGACCTCGGAGGTCTACGGCATGTGCAGTGACCCTGACTTCGACCCCGAGACGTCCAACCTGGTCTACGGGCCGATCAACAAGCCGCGCTGGATCTACGCCTGCAGCAAGCAGTTGATGGATCGGGTGATTCATGCCTACGGCATGGAGCAGGGCCTGAACTACACACTGTTCCGCCCGTTCAACTGGATCGGCTCGGGGCTCGACTCGATCTTCGACAGCAAGGAAGGCAGCTCTCGGGTGGTGACACAGTTCCTGGGCCAGATTGCGCGCGGCGAGCCCATCCAGCTCGTTGACGGCGGTCAGCAAAAGCGCGCGTTTACCGACGTCTCCGACGGTATCGGGGCGCTCATGCGCATCATCGCCAACGAGGGCGGTGTGGCCAGCGGCCGCATCTTCAACATCGGAAACCCGGCCAACGTCTTGTCTGTGCGGGAGCTGGCGGAAATCATGCTGGCGATGGCTGCCGACTACCCGGAATACGCGGAATACGCGGAGCGCACGAAGATCGTCGAGACCTCGTCGGGCCAGTTCTATGGCGAGGGCTACCAGGACGTGCTGGCGCGCAAGCCACGCATCACCGACACGGTGCAGGTTCTCGGCTGGGCACCGCAGATTGACATGCACACCGCGCTGCGTCGCATCTTCGAGTCCTACCGGCAGCAGGTCACTCATGCCCGCGCGCTGGTGGAACAACCCTCGGACTGAGCGCTGCACGTGGCACACATCGCGCTGAAGGTCGACGTCGACACGTTGCGCGGCACCTTGGAGGGAGTGCCGCGGTTGCTGCGCCTTCTCGAGCGACGTGGGTTGAAGGCCACCTTCTTGTTCAGTCTCGGCCCGGACCACACTGGCTGGGCGCTGAAACGGGTGTTTCGGCCTGGCTTCCTGTCAAAGGTTGCGCGCACTTCCGTGCTGAAGCACTATGGGCTGCGCACCTTGCTGTATGGCGTGTTGCTGCCGGCGCCCGACATCGGGCGGCGCGCCACAGGGCCGATGCGCGACTGCCGGAGAGCCGGCCACGAATGCGGCCTGCACACGTGGGACCACGTCGTGTGGCAGGACAACGTGCGCAGCCGGAGTGCCGCCTGGACACAGGGGCAGATGTCGCTGGCTTACGACCGCTTTGGCGAAATCTTTGGCGAAGCGCCCGCGACGCATGGAGCAGCGGGCTGGCAGATGAACGAACACGCCTTGCGTCAGATTGACGCCTGGGGCATGCCCTATGCGTCCGACAGCCGAGGCGACGGTCCGTTCCGACCGGTGGTTGGCGGGCAAGTGCTGCGCCATGTGCAATGGCCGACAACCTTGCCGACCTTCGACGAACTCATCGGTACTGAAGGCATCGACGAAGCCAACGTGCACCGGGCTCTCATGCGGCGAACCGAGGATGATCACGACCACGTGTTCACGCTGCATGCCGAACTTGAAGGCGGCCTGTTCGCGAGTGCTTTCGAAGCGCTGGTGGAGGGCTGGTACGCCCAGGGCCATCGGCTCGGGGCGCTGTCCGACGTCCACCAGGCGCTCGGCGCTGCTCCGCTCCCACAGCGACCGCTGACCTGGGGCCAGATGCCAGGACGCAGCGGCGAGATGGTGGTGGTACGGGCCTGAGCAGTTGGCCCGCGGCAGGCGGTGCATGCTGCCGCACGGTCGACATTCAGTCCGCCAGCGCCTGCCTCGAAGTCGGGGGCATATCGGCCAACCCACCCGGTGGATTGACGCAGCCGCGGCCAATGCCTTGGTGCTCGATGCCATGGTCGGCAAGAAGCCTGGGCTCGTAGAGATTGCGACCGTCCAACACCAGTGGGTGGCGCATGCGACGCCTCAGCTCGGCGAAGTCCGGGCTGCGGAACTCGCGCCATTCGGTCAATACCAGCAGTGCGGACGCGCCGTCGGCAGCGGCCAGCGGGTTATCGACCAGTTCAAGGCCGACCTGGCCGGCCCAGCGCTGACGGGCGTTGACCATCGCCACCGGGTCGTAGGAGGCCACGGTGGCGCCGCGTGCCAGCAGCGCATCGATGATCTCCAGGCTGGGCGCCTCGCGCAGGTCGTCAGTACCTGGCTTGAAGGCCAGGCCCCAGACCGCGAAGCGGTGGCCGCGCATGTCGTCGCCATAGCGTCGACACAGGCGCTCGACCAGCAGACCCCGCTGGCGACGGTTGACTTCGCGCGTGGCTGCCAGCAGCGGCATGTCCAGACCGGCCAGCTCGCCCATGTGGGCCAGAGCTCGAACGTCTTTGGGAAGACAGCTGCCGCCCCAGCCGCAGCCGGCGTACAGGAAATGGGTACCGATGCGCACGTCGCTGCCGATGCCGCGCCGTACCTGTTCGATGTCAGCGCCCAGTGCCTCAGCCAGGCCGGCCAGCTCATTCATGAAGCTGATGCGCGTGGCCAGCATCGCGTTGGCCGCGTACTTGGTCAACTCGGCGCTGCGCAGGTCCATGACCAGCATCCGGTCGCGGTTGCGCAGGAATGGCGCATACAGAGCCCGCATCTGCTGCGCAGCCTGCTCGCTGTCGCAACCGATCACGACCCGATCAGGCCGCATGTAGTCTTCGATGGCCGCGCCTTCCTTCAGGAACTCGGGGTTGGACACCACGGCAAATGGCAGCACCGCGGCACGCAGTGCCAGCGCCTCGCAGATCGCCATGCGCACTTGATCGGCGGTCCCCACTGGCACGGTGCTCTTGTCGACCACCACCTTGAAGTCCAGCATGTGCTGGCCGATGGTGCTTGCGGCGGCCAGAACATGGCCCAGGTCGGCCGAGCCGTCCTCGGCCGCTGGTGTGCCCACCGCAATGAACACGACCGTGCCATGCGCCACCGCAACCGCGGCCTCTGTGGTGAAGCGTAGGCGGCCGGCAGCGGCGTTGCGCTGCAACAGCGGCTCCAGGCCAGGTTCGTGGATCGGTACCACGCCCCGCTGCAGTTGAGTCACGCGCTCAGCGTCGACGTCGCAGCAGACCACGCTATTTCCCATCTCGGCGAGGCAAGCAGCGGTCACGAGACCGACGTAGCCAGCGCCGAACACGCAGACGTTCATTTCCGCTCCTCAGGGTTGCCTGCTTCACTGCCCTGGAGGCCTGGCCTCTTGGGTAGCCGACTGCGCCGGCCGCCTCGCCACCAACCAAGCCGGTTCGAGGATACCTTGCCTCGGCCGGCCTACCTTACCTCGACAGAACCTGTCGCGCACATGCCGGTTCCACCGACTCGTCGCCGGCGACTCGACGTGTAACCGACGTTCGCGAGCACCCGCAAATGGCCGTCAGCGAGGCCGAGGAAACTCAAAGGCGGCTCCAGCGCCATCGTGCTGACGCTGGAGCCGCTCGGCTCGACCGCTGTCGACGGGCCGTTCGACGCCTGTCGTTGCGATGTCATTGATCGCAACTTGGTATCGGGTATCGGGCGCGACGGCGGGCGCGCCAGGCCAGGGCCAGCAGGCCGGCCGTCAAGAGCGCCGGCACGCCGGGCTCGGGCACCACCGCCACGTACAGCGCGGCGTCGCCCAGGTTCTGCGGATTGCCCCGGATGGTGGTGGCCACGCCTTCGGCGCTGCCGAAGTGAGTGCCCAGAGCCGCGGTTTCAGCTGCGCTGCCGCTGAGCGTGCCGACGAAGGCGCCCCGGCAGTCGGCCGCGGCCAGCACTGTGAAGCTGGTGTCGGGGCAGTTTTCCGCGCCTGCCACGGCCGGTGCCGCCAGGCTGACCGCGGCGACGGTGAAAGCCACAGCGGAGCGAGCGGTGCTGAAGCGATGCATGCGATGTCCTGGTTGCCGAGGCAAGGGCTGGCCGACGATGGGAACAAACCGTGAGGCCTTTCGACGCCTCGCCGTCCCCCGCAACGCGGGGGGCGGCAGGCGCGCCATCCGCGGGCCGTAAAATCTTCGCTTCTTTCAGCCCTGGAGCTCCCATGTCGATGTCTGACCGCGACGGCAAGATCTGGATGGACGGCCAGTTGGTCGAGTGGCGCGACGCCAAGATCCACGTGCTGAGCCACACCCTGCACTACGGTTGCGGCGCCTTCGAGGGCGTGCGCGCCTACCAGACACCCAAGGGCACGGCGATCTTTCGCCTGCGCGAGCACACCGAGCGGCTCTTCAACAGCGCCAAGATCCTGCGCATGAAGATTCCCTTCAGCCACGAGCAGGTGGCCCAGGCGCAGTGCCAGGTGGTGCGCGAGAACAAGCTCGAAAGCTGCTACCTGCGCCCGCTGACCTGGATCGGCGACCAGAAACTCGGCGTCAGCCCCAAGGGCAACACCATCCACCTCATGGTCGCGGCCTGGACCTGGGGCGCCTACCTCGGCGACGAAGGCATGCGGCGCGGCATCCGCGTCAAGACCAGCAGCTACACCCGCCACCACGTCAACATCACGATGACGCAGGCCAAGGCGGTGAGCAATTACACCAACAGCATCCTGGCCAACATGGAAGCCACCGACGACGGCTACGACGAAGCGCTGCTGCTGGACCCGAGCGGCTTCGTCAGCGAGGGCGCGGGCGAGAACATCTTCGTCATCAAGAAGGGCGTGGTCTACACGCCCGACCTGTCCGCCGGCGCGCTCAACGGCATCACGCGCGACACCATCTTCAACATCTGCCAGGACCTTGGCTTGAAGCTCGTTGAAAAGCGCATCACGCGCGACGAGGTCTACATCTGCGACGAGGCCTTCTTCACCGGCACCGCGGCCGAGGTGACGCCGATCCGCGAGCTCGACCGCATCGAGCTCGGCGCCGGCAGCCGCGGCCCCATCACCGAGAAGATCCAGAGCGCCTTCTTCGACATCGTCAACGGCCGCAACCCCAAGTACGCCGAATGGCTGACGCTGGTCTGAGCATGAGCAGCCCAGCCATCGCCGTGGTCGAACTCGCCGCCGCCGACCTGGTGGGCCCGGGCGTGACCTTCTGCCCCAACCCGCGCATGCCGCTGTGGAGCAACCACCCCAAGGTCTTCATCGACGTCGTCACCGCGGGCGAGGGCCGCTGCCCCTACTGCGGCACGCTGTACCGGCTCAAGGCCGGCGAGAAGGCGCACGGCGGCGCGCACTGA